>JAIRTP010000092.1 GCA_031254805.1 Bacteroidales bacterium | reverse complement strand
GCTCATTGGTTATTTTTTTTGACAATACAAAGTTAACCAAAAAGGGCTGACTTCCATTATCGGAAATCGGCGTTGATTTTGTGCTCCCTCCAAAAAATGTTTACCGGACAGTAATAATTCTGCATATGTTATATTATTGCTTCACAATCTTCCATGTAACGATATCATTGTTTTCCGGACAGATTTTTATGATATAACCGCCTTGCGGCAAATGTCCGATGCCGAATGTCGTCTCCGTCGTCTCAAATACCTTGATGCCAAAAATATCGAACATCTCCGCCTTTTCAATTTTCAATTCTCCACTCTCAATTTTCAACCGCCCATCTGTGGGATTGGGATGAACGGTCACCTGACTTTGACGCTTGGGCGCTGCAAGGCATTTTTTAACACTGAGAATCGCATATTCGCCATATTTTTTTGGTAGCGTCATAAATTATCAGTGTGATTTCCATATGTCCCCGTTTTATAATAGTACTTTTCGATGTACATTCCAATCACATTATCGTGAATCTGTTCATTTTTTGAAAAACAAATAGTTTTCCTGTTCAATCGTTTCAAATGAGTTCCGAAATTGAGATTTTTACGTTCTATCTTCCCAGTTTTGTCTTTTCCACTTCGATGTTTTTCCGAAGGATTTAATGCAGCTCGAAAAGCGCGTAAAATCAGGAAAATTTACGAAAGAAAATATTAACAACCGAGATTATAACAAATATCTCAAACTTGAAGGCGAAATCAAAGTAAGTATTGACAATCATAAATTTATGGATGATGTCTGTTGGGACGGACTAAAAGGTTACATGACCAATCCACACTTGATAATGATTGTATTATAGATAATTATAAAAATCCTTGGCACACAGAACAGGTATTCAGGATGCCGAAGACAGACCTGCGTATACGTCCGATTTATCATCATTTATGCAAAAGAATTGAGGCGCATGTTTGCTGCTTTTACAGCATACTGCATCTATAAAGAACTTGAAATGGCATTATACAACTTAAAATCAACATTATCGCTAAAGACAGCCGCCGAAATAACGCACAATATCTATCAACGGACATATCAACTTCCTGAATCCAAATGCACAAAGCATCAACTCTAAAAAATGGATGAATTGCAATCCGAACTAATCCAAATTATCAACAATAATTTTTAAAACGCTGCATTGCGGAAAACAGAAAAATATTTCATAGATTTTATATGAATACCAATATTTTTCATCATGCAACCCCATTTTTGATACAAAATACAACCTTTATGCTGAATATCAGCAATTTGACATGGGTTTGCAAATGAAAATCGAAAAGCAGGAGTAGGCTTTTTTCAATTATCTTTATGTCGTCGCCGGTTTATCGGGGAATTTGATATTTCGTATAATCGATTCCAACTGGCGCAGCAACGGGCGTTTAGGATTATTCGGGTTATATAAAAATGCTTCAATGGCGATCAGTTGTCCGGTATAAGGATGCGCAAAAGTGTAAGAGATGAACGCTCCTCCCATAAAATCTCCCTGCATTTCCCAAAGTCCGCGCGTTTCAATTGCAAAATCGGTAACATAATTGGAAATCACTTCTGTTTGGGGATAGATATAACTTGTCGCTGTTTTCATATAAGAATGCGGAACAGAACCTTCTACATATTTTTTTGCTACATCATTACGAGAATTGATGATGCTGTCGGTCGAAAACTGTAACTCCGTCGTATAAGGACGCTTCCAGATCATAATACTCGCGATCATATCCTGTTTTTCATTATGACGGGTTTGTTTGAACCAAATAAAATCCGAACTTTTTTTTGCAACAGAAAAGCCTGCAGGAATATTCATAATAATATCAAACTGTTTATAAACTTCGTCGGCTAAACCGATACTCTTCCCAAATTCAGTAATATCTTGGGCGCGGATTAGTTCGTTTTCGTCGAATAATTGAAGAATAGACGACTTGTGCGTATCAAAAAGCTTTTGAAAATCAGCATCCGAATTAAGATTGAATTGGATAACCCTTTGCGGTTGCGCCCAAACGTTTTTTCTTGAGGTTACTCCCGATTTTTCCAAACTTGGATCATAATTCACGATCAATAGATTATGATGTCGATGAATGGTCGACTGCGAATTGAACTCTTTGTCCGTTACGACAATAACATCGTAAAGCGATTCTAATTGAGGTAATTGCGTGTCGTATTGCATGAAATATTCTTTCAATGTATCGACAACAGGATGATTCATGCCTATTCGATTGCTTGCCACAATGATGATTTCATTGGTTTTTCCTGTAGAACCTAATGCCGACGGGACGTCGTCTTTGCAACTTGACAACGCAAAAATTAATGCTGCCGCGATGCAGATCAATAATGTCAATTGACGTTTCATCTTTATCCTAATTTTTTTATACGACAAAAGTAATTATTTTTTGTTTAAAATGAGAATCATATTATCTTTTCGCAGAGCAAAACAGCCGGTTTATTATCAAGTAACGTAGTGCAAAACAGATAATCATCACCGCCCTCTTTGACTTTCATTTTCTTCAAAACTTGTTCGGGCGTATCGGGAAAATTGCGCGTCGTAACATTGACGTTTATCAACTTTTCATGCTTTTTATAAGGCAAAACGGTTACCATTTTAAAGCACCTTCCCGGAAAACTTCCGACGAATCGTTCCGACGTATATAAATGACTGTTTTTGTGCAACTTCATCACATCATAACGAGAACATAATAAATTGAATGCGCCCGATTTCATTACCGCATGATTCGGCTCGTATAAATAACGCAAAGGAAGCGAATAAATTGCTCCATTTTCAGCTAACTCTCTCTTAAAAAAAGAAAATTTCTGCTGCAAATTTTGATTTAAAAAATTGATCGTAAATACTCTTTCCGAATCGCATTGTTTTCGTTCCAACAAGTAAAGAACTTCCCGAACTTCGTTTTTTACGGCGCAAATATGAATCTCAACCACGAACTTTAGCTCATGCAAAGCTTTTTCTATATCAAACATTGGCGACGCTTTGATCAATATTCTGTCGCCGTGTTCGAAAAATAAATCTAAATTAGCGACAACATCCGGCGTGCAATCTGAAAAAGCGTGCATTTTTCGATTATGAGAATCTCTGCGGGAAGGATCGATATATATCAAATCAAAACGACGACCGTTTTGTCGTAGAAATTCTATTCCGTCGCCTTGATAAACAGAGATATTCTCAGCGCCAAAAAGAGAAAAATTATATGTCGCAACGGCGGCTGTTTCTTTATCTTTCTCGCAATAGAATACTTCTTTAAATTGCTTTGAAAATGCCCAACTATCCACTCCAAAACCACCTGTAAGGTCAATAATTCTCTTTTTTGGATATAAAGAAGCTTTATAATCCGCCGTTAATTCCGAAGAACATTGTTCCATGGCAATTGGAGACGGATAGATGATCTTTTTTGTATGAAAACAAAAGGGAAACTTTTCTTTTGCCTTACGTTTTCCTTCTATCTGTACAGCCAATTCTTTCATAGAAATATCAGAAAATGGAGATTTCAACAATGCTAATTTTGAAATATCGCCATGCAAATTTTCATTAATGAAATCCTGAACAGACTGCTCCGTAAGTTTTTGATTCATGCGAAAAAAGATTGAAATATGCTTCTCAAACGTTAATCCTCTATTTTCTTTTGCAGCGATTTAAAACCTTCTCCTAAAATTTCATTGGCATTGATAATCACCATGAAAGCCGAAGGATCGATTTTACTTATATATTTTTGAATTTCAACAACTTCTCTTCTGCTAACAGTAATAAAAATGACTTCTTTCTCTTGGCCGCTATACATGCCTTTGCCGTCGAGAAGCGTTCCCCCGCGCCCTAAATCATTGATGATCACATCGCGGATTTCTTCTGTTTTATTCGAAATAATGAATAATGTTTTTTCGCTTGCAAAACCTTGCATCACAATATCGATCACTTTTCCCATGATAAAAATTGTCAACAAAGAATATAGCGGCACTTTCCAGTCTTTAAACACAATGAACCCAAGCAAGACAATACAAGAGTCGATGATCATAAGCTGTTGTCCCAATGGGATGTGCGTATATCTGCTCAAAATCGACGCCAATACGTCGGTGCCTCCGCTCGAAGAACGCGTTTTAAAAATAAGCCCGACGCCAATGCCCATCACAACGCCGCCAAAAATACTGGCTAATAATACTTCATCGTCAAGATGTAGCGGATTTTCTCCGAAAACATAAGGCAAAGAGTCGGTAAAAAAAGCCGTCAAAAGAAAACATGCAAATGTTTTTGCTCCAAAACGCGGGCCTAATATCTTCAATCCGATCAATGTTAACGGTAGATTGAAACATAACGCCGACATTCCCAACGGAAAGCCCAATTGATGATGTAAAATGATGGAAATTCCATAAATTCCTCCCGGAACGATTTTATATGGCGACATAAAAAAGGCATATCCAAAGGAGAGGATAAACGTTCCCAAAGTCAACAACCCATACGAAATAAACCAATCTTTTGAGAACAACTTATCTTTTGTGAGGTTTCGTTGCGCCATCTTTTATGATTTTTTTTTGCAAAAGTACGATTTAGTTTGAAAAAGCGTGCCTTTCGTTTTTGCGATTATACTTTTGCCTTTGCGTGTGTAAAAAAAAATAGCACAATTCATTTTAAAAAAAACGTACTTTTCGTTTTTGCGATTATAATTGTCAATGAGAATAGAATCAAAAGTAATAGTTTCCTTGTTGTTGTTTTTTTGCGTTTTTGCAAGCAACAATCCCAAATAAATTTTGAAAACTTCGGGCTGCAAAAGCGTGTCTAATTGTTGGCGGTTAATCCAAACCTGATTAGAATCACGGCTTAATAAACTCTGCGAAATCAGATTATTGAGTTCGATAAACGACAACACATTCAAAGACAGATCATTGTGTTTGTACAATGAATCTTTTAATGTCTTAAGATCCTGCGTTTTTGTTATCGAATTGAGCAAATCGGCGGGATTTAACGACAATTTTGTTTCATTGACGGTTGCCAAACCCAACGAAAGCCATTGACCATCTGTTGTTTTGAAAAAAATGCAAGTTTTTTCCACAATTCACGCAGTGTTTCAAACTGTAGAGATTTTGAG
>JAIRTP010000065.1 GCA_031254805.1 Bacteroidales bacterium | reverse complement strand
AAAGTCGATTTGAAGCATGAATCACGCAAAGTTGAGATTTGGGAAGAAAAAGCAAAAGAACAGGTTGTTCTGCTGACCAATAGCATGGATTTTCCGGTTGAAGATTTGAGAGCGATTTACCGTTGTCGTTGGGTAATCGAGATGCTCTACAGGCAACTCAGGCAGAATTTTCAGTTGCATTTCTTCTATGGCGACACTGTAAAAGCCATTGAAATACAAACCTGGGCAGCGCTTATTGCCAAATTGTTATGCACGGTAATTCAGCAGAAGATAAAACGACACTGTTCATTTTCGCAAATTGTAACAATGATCAGGCAGACGCTGATGTACTGCATAGACTTCGTCGCTTTTATGGAAAACCCAACTAAAGGGTGGCAAATCATAGCCGAAGAACACGGAAAATCGCCTCCTGAAATCGTTCAATATTCACTCATTTTTGAGTAGGGGGCTTACTTTTTCAAAACAAGTCCGAAATACCGTTTCATAGGCGTTTAGGACAGGTGTTTTTGTATTTCTGAGTTTTACCGGACACTAATAATTTCTTGTGTTCTTTTCCTCTGTTGATGCACTGCCAGTTTAAGAGATAAACTTGTAATCTTTTTGCATACGTTCGACGTACTGATTTCTAATCTCTTGCATAGCTTTACTCTTTTTGTGTAAGGCTATGTTAGGACGAGACAACAATGTAGACAAAAAAGGTCGACCAAATACGGCCAACCCTTTTTTAATTTATGAATTTATGAAAATTTCTATTTTATTCTACCGTCCAAGTATCTCCGCTGTTAAGCAGTTCATCCATTGTATGGATTTTACTTTTAGCCTTTACATCGTTCATCTGTCTTTCCAATTTTGAGGCGTAATTGTCGCTGGTTTCGACAGCGCGAATAATGCCGAATGCAACGGGATACTCCGGATAGCTCATTCCGATCAACATCATGTGAATGAACGGATTTTGCGTCTTTGCATTATGAACCAAAATATCGTCCATTGTATATCCGTCTTCGCCGATCGTTACTGCTTTCAATTTGAAACCGTCCAAAATAAGCCCTTTATTTTTTTCTTTCCCGAAGATCATTTTTTCGCCGTGTTTCAGAAAAATTTGACGATCTTCCCGATGTTCTTTATCTGTAAGAAGATCATAAGCTCCGTCATTAAAAATAACGCAGTTTTGAAGGATTTCTATCACGGACGCGCCTGTAAATTGCGCCGCTTCAACAAATATTTCGGTTTGCAATTTGATATGCGTATCCATTGCGCGCGCAAAGAACTTACCTTGCGCTCCCAACACCAAATCGCCCGGAATGAAAGGAGGTTCGATCGTTCCGTAAGGAGAAGTTTTTGTAACCTGTCCTTCGCGCGATGTTGGAGAATATTGCCCTTTTGTTAATCCATAGATTTGATTGTTCAACAATATTAAATTGATATTCATATTACGGCGGATCATATGAATGAAATGATTTCCGCCGATTGCCAATGCGTCGCCGTCGCCTGTCACCGTCCAAACGCAAAGGCCGGGATTAGCAATTTTTACGCCGGTACTGATAGCCGCCGCACGACCGTGAATGCCGTGAAAAGCGTATGTATTCACATAATATGGAGTACGCGAAGAACATCCGATGCCGGAAACTACCACATGATTTTCTCTCGAAATGCCTAATTCTGCCATTGCCTTATGCAAAGCGTTCAGAAAACCGTGATCGCCGCATCCGGGACACCATCTTACTTCTTGATTGCTTTTAAAATCGCTCGGTTGATATTGAATTTTATTTTCCATTTCTTAGCCCTCCAAAATATTATTGAAACAATCTATTAATTCTATTTCCGTAAATGGTAATCCTTGTATTTTATTGTATTGCATAAATTCAATATCAGAGAATTTCGTGCGCATATATTGAACAAATTGTCCCATATTGATCTCGCAAACCACGATTTTCTTATATTTCCGTAAAATTTCTTCCGTGTTGCTTGGCAATGGATTGATATAGTTGAAATGAGCTAATGCCAATTTTTTGCCATGTTTGCGTAATCTGTTCACCGCACTGATTAAATGTCCGTAAGTACTTCCCCAGCCTATTACTAAAAGCTCGCCGTTTCCATCTCCTTCAACTTCAAGATCGGGCACGTCGGCAAGAACATGCGCTACTTTTGAAGCGCGCTCTTTAGTCATTATTTCGTGATTTTCCGGAACGTATGAAACAGTTCCCGTAATAGCCATTTTTTCCAATCCTCCTACTCGATGTTCTAAGCCTTTTGTTCCTGGAACCGCCCAATAGCGCGCCATTGTTTCAGGATTACGACGATATGGTTGATAATCTTCCGTTCCTTCTTTGACAATCGGCGGATGAATCGCGGGCAAATCGGCCATTTTAGGAATGCGAAAAGGAGCAGAACCATTTCCGATATAGCCGTCTGTCAATAAAATTACCGGCATCATATGTTCGACGGCAATTTTTGCGGCAATGAATGCATAATAAAAACAGTCGCTTGGCGTACTTGCAGCAATCACTGCGATGGGACTTTCGCCATTACGTCCATAAAGAGCCTGTAAAAGGTCTGACTGTTCGGTTTTAGTTGGCAATCCTGTAGAAGGACCTCCACGTTGTACGTCGACAATTACTAAAGGCAACTCCGCGATAACTGCCAAATTGATAGCTTCCGATTTCAGAGATAATCCCGGTCCGGAAGTGGTCGTTACCGCCAAGTTTCCCGCAAATGAGGCGCCGATAGCGGTACAAATTCCTGCAATTTCATCTTCTACTTGCAAAGCTTTTATTCCCAGATTTTTCAGATGAGAAAGCTCGACTAAAATCTCCGTCGCCGGCGTGATCGGGTAAGAACCGCAAAAAAGATTCAACCCCGATTTTTCCGCAGCGGCTGCAAATCCCCAAGCAACGCCTGTATTTCCGCAGATAGTTCTATATTTTCCCGGAGTAATTTCCGCCGGTAAAACTTTATACGACGAAGGAAAAATGCCCAGAGAGTCGGCATAATTATATCCAGCTTTCATAGCCATAATATTGGCTTCGGCTAAGATCGGCTTTTTAGCAAATTTCTTTTCAAATTTTTGCATGGTATTCTCCATCGGACGGTTGAATAGCCAATAGCACATTCCCAATGCGAACATGTTTTTACAACGAAGTGTGCTTTTATTATCTAATTCCAGTTTACTCAAGGCTTCTTTCACCATGGTATTGATCGGCGCATAGATGAGATTGAAATCATGCAGATTATCTTCGGTAATTGGATCTTCGGTAAAATAACCTGCCCGGATGATCTGTTTTTCATTAAATTCGTCGCTGTTTAAAATGACAATCGCTCCTTGTTTCAACCAACGGCGATTAGCTTTCAAAGCGGCGGGATTCATAGCGACCAATACATCGCAAAAATCTCCCGGCGTTTTTATTTCGGAATGCCCAAAATGTACCTGAAACCCGGAAACGCCTCCCACGGTGCCTTGCGGAGCGCGAATTTCTGCAGGAAAATCAGGGAAAGTAGCTACATCGTTGCCAAAAAGAGCCGACGCTTCAGAAAATAACGTGCCTGTAAGCTGCATTCCATCGCCGCTATCGCCTGAAAAGCGAATGACAACCTGATCGAGTTCAATAACTTCTTGATTTTTTTGTGTCATAATTCAAAGTTGATGTCAATTTGCAGACCATGCTTTAAATAAAATACAAAAAGAACAAAGAAATTCTAAATTCCTTATTCTCTGTTCTTTATTGTTTTTTCTTACACTCATAAATATCTGCAAATTTACTGATTACTTAATTAATAAAGTTTATTCAAATTTGCGGGTGCAAAATTACGCCTTTATATTTACATCAGGTTAAAAAGAGAACGTCTAAATTTATTTAAACCTTATGAAGGATTAAAATTCAGTATTCTACGTAACGAATTTGCTAAAAGCTTTTAAAATATGCTCCAGAGTACATTATCGCAATGATAATGTTTGATCTTTAAACTTCGTAGAGAAATGTTTTCAAGAGAAATATATAAAGGCATGGTAATTATGTCTTGCCTCTTTTGTGCTAATCCATCTTAGGGCAAAATACGCCTAACTTATAACTTTTCTCCCACGTTTCACCTTTTTTCTTATTTTTGCAACGCTTATGTTTTTAATTCTTTGCATCGTATGAAGAACTATAAAGAGCTGTTACGCAAGATTACTACATTCATTTTTGATTACGACGGCGTTTTTACGGACGGTAGCGTTATTGTGATCGAGAATGGAGAAGCTTTGCGGCGTACTAATGTAAAAGACGGTTATGCTATGCAATTGGCAGTCAAGTCGGGTTATAATGTAGTGATTATTAGCGGCGGACGCGGTACAGGAATGCAGCGTCGGCTGGAAATGCTTAAAACTACAAAATATTATTTGGGCGTATCCAACAAGCAAAAAGTCTTAGAAGAATTTCTGGAAGAATATAATCTCTCTCCCGGGGAGTGTCTTTATATGGGAGACGATATTCCCGATTTTTATCCGATGAAACATGTTGCGTTAGCATGCTGTCCCGCCGATGCGGCTTATGAAATACAGGAGATTTCGTACTATATTTCTCATAAAAGAGGCGGCGAAGGATGCGTAAGAGATGTTATCGAACAAGTTTTAAAATCGCAAAATAAATGGCTTTGCAATCCCGACGCTCATTTATGGTAGGAATGACCTCTTAAATTTAAAAATGTATGAATTATTTAGAATGTCAAAATATCGTAAAGCAATATTCCAATCATCGAGCGCTTGATGATGCGAGTATCAGCGTTCCAAAAGGTTCTATTTTCGGATTGCTTGGGCCGAATGGAGCCGGGAAAACGTCGTTGATCAGGATCATTAATCAAATTACGATGCCCGATTCGGGAACGATTTTGTTCAACGGTGAAAAGTTAGGACAAAAACATATCAGGTCGGTCGGCTATCTCCCCGAAGAACGCGGTTTGTACAAGAAAATGAAAGTTGGCGAACAAGCTATCTATTTTGCACGTTTACGTGGAATGGATAAAGCGACGGCGCATGAAAAATTACTCAAATGGTTTAGAAAATTTGAAATTGCGTCTTGGTGGGATAAAAAAGTGGAAGAACTTTCAAAAGGAATGCAGCAAAAAATTCAGTTTATCGTTACTATTGTGCATGAACCTGAATTGCTGATTTTTGACGAACCTTTCAGCGGTTTTGATCCGATTAACGTCGATCTTTTGAAAAAAGAGATATTGGAGTTAAAAGAACAGGGACGAACGATCATTTTTTCTACCCATAATATGTCTTCAGTAGAGGAGTTGTGCGATGATATCTGTTTGATCAATCAAGGGAAGAACATTTTATCAGGAGAGATCAACGAAGTGCGCAATTCATTTAATGACAACTTGGTCGAGATCAAAATAGAACATTCGTTAGAGAATTTGGAGACATTATTGCCAGCAGGCGTCGCCGTTTTGAATGAAAAGCAAAACAACCTTTTTGCGCAAATAAATTTACAAACTTCGCCTGCCGTCTCCACAAACGACATCATCGCCGCTTTATTGCCGTATGCTAGAATCATTTCATTTCAGGAACGCTTGCCTTCGATGCATGATATTTTTGTACAAGAAGTTAAAAAAATGAGACAACCATGAGCAATCCCATTAGAATTATCATAGAGAGAGAATATTTGACGCGCGTCAAGAAGAAATCGTTTATTGTTATGACCCTTTTGGCTCCGATCCTGCTCGTTGTCGGATATGGGTTGATCATCTATTTAATGATCAGCGACGCGACCGCTTCGAAGAAAAACGTTATGATTTGGGACGAGTCGGAACTGTTTTACGAAACTTTTAAAAGTAACGACCAGTACGCTTTTTCCTACATTTTTCCGGACAACTTAGATAAGGCGAAAGAAGAGTTTAACAAGTCGGATGATTATGCGTTGATCTATATTCCAAAAACGCAAACAATTGTGCCTGAAGCGGCTAATATTTTTTCAAAAAACCAAATCAGCATGAATGTCAAGAGTTATATTGGGACGGCCATGCAAAAAGAGATTGAAAAATTGAAATTGCGGGCTTCCGGAGTTTCGGATGAGATTATGGAATCGATAAAGTCGTCGGGCGTTATTATCAATACAATCCGGCTTGCTAAAGACGGCGTCAAAGAAGAGCGCAGTTATCCTGAAATCAGGATGATATTATCGTATATATCTGGCGTCTTACTTTATTTTGTGATTTTTTTCTTTGGAGGACAAGTGATGAACGGCGTTACGCAAGAAAAGACCAATCGCGTAGTGGAGGTGATGGTTTCGACCGTGAAGCCAATACAGTTAATGGCGGGAAAAATTATAGGTATCGCATTGGTCGGATTAACGCAGTTTTTGCTGTGGATTATCTTCACGGCGGTAATTCTGATTGCTTCAAGCGTAGTTTTTACGGGTTCTGTCAATCCTGAAACCGTAACGCAATTAACGCGACAAATACCTGCCGCCGGAGTGGATGCGAATACCATCATAGCGGGAATGACGCAAGAACAAGGCGAAAATATTCAATATATCATGGAATCAATCATGTCGGTTAATTACGGCGTTATTTTGATTTCATTTTTATTCTATTTTGTATTTGGATATTTATTGTACGCTTCCATGTTTTCCGCTATCGGTTCTGTCGTTGACAATGAAAGCGATATGCAACAATTTACGTTACCGGTAACTATTCCGCTTATTATCGCTTTAGTAATGGCGTTTCAAGTTCCTAATAATCCCGACGGAACCATTGCCGTCGCGCTGTCGCTGATACCTTTCACATCACCGATAACCATGATGGCGCGATTGCCGTTCGGCGTGCCGTGGTGGGAAATAATTGTTTCGATCGCTTTATTGATCGGAACCGTTTGGACGATTACCTGGCTTTCTGCCAAGATCTATCGGACAGGAATATTGATGTACGGTAAAAAAATATCTTATAAGGAATTGGTTAAATGGATAAAACAAAAATAAATCTCTTTTTGAATATTTATGCTTGAATTGATTGTCGGAATAATAGGATTGTTTGCGGGCGGCGTAATCGCATGGCTTGTTTTACGGGGAAATATCTTCCGGTTGCAAGATATTTCAAATCAATATCGTGTAAAAGAAGATGAATATCAACGTCAAGTGCAGTCATTGATCCAACTGGAAGCTGAAAAATCGATGCTTTTGGGGAAAATTGAGGAACTTTCTCTGTCATTGGCTCAAGAACGGGAACAAAAAGAGCTAAAGGAGATGGAAATACGCCGTCAAGTGCAAGTCGCGGCAACTTTGGAAAGCGCCAACGAATCGTTGACGGAAAAACTGGAAACGCAAAAGGAAGAGATAAAAACTATTCGCGAACAGATGTATAATGAATTTCAGCTTCTTTCGTCCAAGATTTTGGACGAAAAAAGCCGCAAATTTGTCGAAGTTAACGAAGAAAAAGTCGGAGCTATCCTCAATCCGTTGAAGGAGAAAATACAGTCTTTCGAGAAAAAAGTAGAAGAGACATACAGCGTGGAACTTCGCGAAAAGGCGTCGTTGAGGGAACAATTAACCCAAATCGCCAATATGAACCATCAAATGAGCGAAGACGCTAAAAATCTTACGCGCGCTTTGAAAGGCGACAGTAAAATGCAGGGAAATTGGGGCGAAATTCAATTAGAACTGTTGCTTGAAAAATCGGGGCTTATTCAGGATATTCATTATAAGCGGCAAGTTTCTCTCAAAGATGATGAAGGACGTCCTTTTCGTCCCGATTTTGCGATCTATTTACCGGAAGGGAAAAATTTTATCATCGACAGCAAAGTATCGCTTACGGCTTACGAAAAATTTTTTAATGCGGAAGACGACGCGCAGAAGAAAAAATATTTGAACGAACATATTGCAAGCCTTAATAATCATATTAACGATCTAAGTTTCAAAAATTACCATAGCTTGTACGGCATTAATCCACCCGATTTTGTTTTTCTGTTCGTTCCGGTGGAACCGGCGTTCACATTGGCTGTGCAAAGTGATTCGGGACTTTTTGATAAAGCGTTGAGTAAAAACGTTATTTTAGTGGTTCCTTCGACTTTGTTAGCGACAATGAGAACAGTTTCCTTTATTTGGAAGCAAGAAAATCAAAGGAAAAATGTTTTGGAAATAGCCAAAGAGAGCGGCGCGTTATATGATAAATTTGTGGGATTTATAGAAGATTTAGATAAAATTCAAAAAGCGATAAACGATACGGAAAGATATTGCAACGCCGCTAAAAGCAAACTATACAGTTCGTCGAAGAAGGGCGACACCATCATCGGACGAGTAGAACGAATTAAAAAACTGGGAGCGAACGCTTCAAAAGCGCTGCCTCCCGGATTGCTGGATAAAGCCGAAGATAAAGATTAAATTATTGCTGTCTTTTGATGGGGATTACTTTGATGTTTTGATCTTGAAACGTATCAACAATGACGCCATCCAAATAGACATCGCTGTAAGCAATGAGTTTCACAGTGATTTCGCGATCGATGGCGGCGGAATAGGTCACAAGTATTGGCTCATTGATATTGTCGGTCACAATGGTTTCATTATACTGGAAGATCCATTCCCATCTGTTTGAATAGGAAGAGGTATTGACGCAGGTAATATGAGCGACGGGAGCGTCGTCTACATTGTCATAAGCGATTTTATAGGTAAAATGTGCAAATGGAAGCGTATTCGGATCATAAGGATCGTTAGGATCGTTGGAAGGTTGCTTGCACGAAGTAAAAAATGCCGCGATCAAAAGAGTAATAATCAGATTTGCTTGAAAACATCTTTTATTTAATAAAAACTTAAACATAAATAGTTATATTTTATATTATTATATGTTGCAAAGATAATTATTTTCACAATAACACAAAGAAAAAAAAGTGAAAGAGAAAATTTTAGAAGGATTGAATCCTCCTCAAATTGAAGGAGTAAAAAGCGTTGAAGGCCCTGTGATGGTCATTGCCGGAGCCGGTTCGGGAAAGACGCGCGTATTGACTTGTCGCGCGGCTTGGCTTATGTCGGAACATCAGGTCGATCCGTTCAACATTTTAGCCTTGACTTTTACCAACAAAGCCGCTCGGGAGATGAAAGAACGTATCATCAAAATGGTTGGCGACGAAGGGCGCAATGTCTGGATGGGGACTTTTCACTCTATATTTGCCCGTATTCTTCGCATGGAAGCAGAACATCTCGGTTATGAAAAGAATTTTACCATTTATGATACCGACGATAGCAAGAACTTAATGAAAACCATCATCAAAGAGTTCAATTTGGATACCGACGTATACAAACCCTCTTCGGTATTGTATCGTATTTCGATGGCGAAAAATAATCTCTATTCTTACGAACAATATTTAGAAAATTCCACTTTCAGAACACAAGATGAAGAGGATAATAAGCCGATGATCGGCGAGCTTTATAAAATTTATCAAGTTCGGTTGAAACGTTTCGGAGCAATGGATTTCGACGATCTTTTGTTCTATATGAATGTTTTGTTGCGTGATTTTCCCGATGTTCTAATGAAATATCAACGGCTTTTTAAATATATCTTGGTCGATGAATATCAGGATACTAACTTTTCGCAATATGTTATTGTTAAAAAGTTAGCCGCATTATATCGTAATGTCTGCGTCGTAGGCGACGACGCTCAAAGTATTTACGCTTTCCGAGGCGCAAATATTCAGAATATTCTCAATTTTCAACAAGATTATCCCGATGTAAAAATAATCAAACTTGAGCAAAATTATCGAAGCACCAAAGTCATTGTCGAGGCGTCGAATTGCGTGATTAAGCACAACGAGAAGCAGATTCATAAAAAAATATGGACTTCAAACGACGAAGGGTCTCAAATTAAAGTGATGCAGGCGGAGAGCGATCGTGAAGAGGGCGTTCTGATCGCTAATGACATTTTCGAGCAGAAAATGAACCATCAAATGATGAACAGTGATTTTGCCATTTTATATCGTACCAACGCCCAATCGCGCGCTTTGGAAGAAGCTTTGAGAAGGAGAAATATTCCCTACCGGATTTTAAGCGGCATGTCGTTTTACGGCAGAAAAGAGATCAAGGACGTATTGGCATATTTTCGGGTTGTGATCAATCATAACGACGAAGAGGCGTTGCTCAGGATCATTAATTTTCCGGCGCGCGGAATTGGCGATACGACGCTCGGAAAAATAAAAGCCGCTGCGTTGGCTCTCAATATGCCTTTTTGGAAAATCGCTCAAAATCCATTGAAATATAACGTTCAACTTCCGGAAGGAATTATAAAAAAAATACAATCATTTTTGACGATGATAACAAATTTTTCGGCTGCTTTACCAACGACTAACGCTTTCGAATTAGCGACTTCTATCGTACAAGCTTCGGGGATTTTATTTGAGTTTCAGAAGGAAAATACGCCCGAAGCGATCAGCCATAAAGACAATATTGAGGAGTTATTGAATGGCGTGCAAGCTTTCACGGAAGGAGAGATAGACGCTCCGGGCAGCGCAGTTATAGAGACAGAGCCGAAGAGATTGCGGACTTTGGATACATTTATGCAGGATATCGCTTTGGTGTCGAATGTAGATGAAAAAAATGACAATCCCAATACGGTCTCCATGATGACTATCCATGCCGCCAAAGGGTTGGAATTTCCCTTTGTCTATATTGCCGGATTAGAAGAGAATCTCTTCCCTAATACGCAAATGTTGACTTCCCGTCTTGATTTGGAAGAAGAGCGCAGATTATTTTATGTTGCCGTTACGCGTGCAGAAAGACAACTTACGCTCTCTTATGCGCAAATGCGTTTTCGTTGGGGAAATCTTACTTTTTGTGAACCCAGCCGGTTTTTGACCGAAATTGACGATGAACTCGTATTAGATATTCCTAAAAAAATGTCAATGCCATCTATCGAATCTTCGTCGTCTAAATCGGAAAGTTCTGTTAAAGAGAAAAAACCGATAATTCCGGTTCAAAAGCCAATTTCTCTAAAGCTTAAAAAACTTTCGGAAATCAGTCCCGCCATGTCGCAAAGTTCTGCTATCTATGTTGATATTCAGGAAAATATGCGTGTTTTTCATCAGAAGTTCGGAAAAGGGACAGTGAAAAATATCGAAGGAAAGGGAGACAACAAGAAAGCTATTGTTTTGTTCGACGACGCCGGCGAACGAACATTATTGATGCGTTTTGCAAAATTGGATGTGATCGAGGAATAGATTTCTCCGAAAAAAAAGATATTGAAATTTTGCTAAAAAAGCAGTATTAA
>JAIRTP010000109.1 GCA_031254805.1 Bacteroidales bacterium | reverse complement strand
AAACAACTATTGCAGTTGTTGAACATTTGTACCAAGATGCAAAGCAACGTACATCAAACCGGCAATGATGAAATTGCGTTTATTGTATTAATGAGAATTTGCAGGGATTACGCCAACCCCTACGCCTATCCGTTAATGACCGGAGAAGTCCGCGATAAGTGGCTAATTGAAAAACTACAACGGTTCAGGATAAAGTATTTTGAAAAAGTCTAACAGTTAAAAAGCCAACCGGCAAACAGAAATGTACCGTTTGCCGGTTGGGGGCGTCCGGAACGCATCCCCGACCTTGCAAAGGTAAGCGATTTATCAATAGTAAAATATTGAGAAAGCTAACAAAGGCATGAAATCCTACCTATTTGGTAGGATTTTTCTTAGGGGGGAGGCTGCAAAAGGAAAATAAAAATCCACGAAACACGCACGATTGAGCCGGAAACGGTTTTAGTCGATAAGATAAACACTGGTATTTGATTGGGTATAAAAACACCCTCAAAAGGACTTTTTCAAAATAAAACGGAAACATTAACGGAAACAAAGAAGCCTAACTAATTGATAGTCAGGCTCGATGTGTTGGGGTAGCAGGATTCGAACCTGCGACCTCCTGCTCCCAAAGCAGGCGCGCTAGCCGGGCTACGCTATACCCCGAATAAATTTGTCAATAGCCGCTTAAAAAAGCGGTTGCAAAGGTACGATTTATTTTGATATAACAAAGATATATTTTTTTTAGGGTAAATGCACGAAAATTAAATGATCATTTTTTTGAGACGCTCTATTTGACTAAAGCATTGTAATAAGCTGCATGAATCCTTCTTCATCACTAAAATAAAGAAGATCTCCTGTATCTGCTTGTAATGAATTTGTCGGAAAGATTCTACCCTTATTGGGGATTTCAGTTACTCCGCTGTTCCTGAATTTTAGACGACAAATTAGTAGTGATGCGTTAATATTTTGATTTTATTTGTAATTAACTAATGACTAAACAGATATAGTCATTCTTTGATTTGAATTGTAAGTGAAACTGTCTCAAAAGTTTCAAAATTCTATATTTACCCTTTATACACATAGTTGTATAAGGGGTAACAATTACTGAAAATGGCTTTTGAAACAGCCTCATTTTTAAATTGAATTAAAAAACTTTGGGGTCATTCTCCAAATGCTGTCAAAATCCACATTTGGGTAATTATCAGCACATACCTGATAGTTGCATACGTGAAGTATTCGCTCAAAAGTAAGCTTTCTATTTATGAGATAATACAAATCCCTAGAATATCAGTTTTCGACAAAACTCCGATAAGAGAACTTCTCTCAGAATCCCAAGTCAATTCAAATCAAAATGTCAAAGATCAATTGGATTTATATAGTCCTAATTTTTAATGTATCAGTAGTACTTCCAGAAAAAAATCAAAACATAGTTTGTCTTTCTTTTCTTTCAGATTGTCTGCTTGTTTGCTTTGATATTCCCATTTTTGCAGGTAATCTTTATTTATCATTTCTTTTATTAATTTGTCTTTGTTTAACTTAAAAAGAAATGGATAATCTTTTTCATTTTTCAAACATTCAGAAACCTTTTTCGGAATATTAAAATCGTCTGTACTATTATTTACACCGTCTTTGCGAATGTTCGTAACTTCAATATAAAGGTTATAATCTCGCAAAAAAGTTTCAACATTTTTCCCCGCAAAATTATCTTTATCGGAATAACTAACTTCCCAATATCTGATTGTTGGCGAGGAAAATGGCGAAGTAGAAATGCAATTATGCTTTTCATAATATTTGCTGTCGTCATTGATTTTGGGCATATAACCATAATTGAAACGAATTTGTTCGATTGTTCCTTGAAGCGGAGTTAATATAAAACCTAAATGGACCTCTTTTAAGCCACCGATATAATCGTAATACTCTTTATCAATGTGAGCCAATTCAATTTTTACATATTTGTCCAGAGAATTTTCCGCCAAATACTGTTTCCAATAATCCAGAACAGAATCTGCCTTCGGCAAATATCTTCCGTATTCGCTTTCCCATTCTTTTTCCCATTTTTCGTGCAATGGGTTCCAATAGATTGTGTCCTGTATATATTTGATATACTTAAATAAACGGCGATAAGAAATGTCGTTGTATGTGGCCTTTTTTATATCGCTCATATCATCAACTTCTTCTCTGATATATTCGTAAAAAGTAGCAAATAGTGTGTCGCTTTTTATGGCTTTTGACAATTCATCAATATTCAGTTTTTCAGAAATAGGTTTATCCGAAATTTTATTACAACTGCATAAAATAAAAGCGACTGATAAAATCAATAAGAACAGTTTTTTCATTGCAACCTCCTTTTATTTTTTACGTTTAAAAACAAAGTTGATTTCAGATGTTCTTACATTCGGTTGAAGACCAGAAACATATTCTTCATTGCCGTAATTTGGATGCACTGTTTCTGTTTTTTTCATAAATACCAACTAATTCCCAACCGTCTTTCCCAAACATATTTAATGCTTCGTCGGACACGTCAAATTTATTGGATTGAAATTTTGCTTTTGTTTCTTGTTCTTCGCCCTTTACGGAAACTGTTTTGTACTCCCATTTTGAAGTACACGAAAAGGACATAAGTCCAACAACTGCTAGTAAAAGTAACTGTTTCATACGCTTATTTTGTTTTTAGTTCATCAATTTTGTTCTTTGCTTTGGTAAATGCGGTATCAATAGTTTCTCCGTCAGCAACGAATAACGTGTTATCCGAACCATACTTTTCGAGACGAATATACCAAGTGGCTTTACCTTTTGACACATAATATCCGACTTGCAGTCCATCTACTGTAGTAAATTTGTTCTCCATGTAATCAGGATTACTTGAAATATCAGCATCAACTTCTGTTTTCAAAGTCTTTATCGCTTTGATTACTTCAAGCAAATCAGAATATTCAATAGAAGCAGTCGAAGAGTTATATTTACCTTCTTTTTCAATTTGGTAAAAATAAGATTCGGTGTTTCCACTTTTAACTTTCCTAATTCGTGTTTCGGCATTTGTGTACAATGCTTTCAAATCGTTTTGGCAATTGATTCCGTGGCGGTTTCAAATTCACTATACTGTGGATAATCACTAATGTTTTTCCATAGCACAGATGCTTGAGTTTTCACATCCACCGCCATGATAGCAAGTGGTTTGTTATCTTTCGTTGTTTTTCGACTTCAGTTGCTTCATTCCTTTATTCTCTTTTACCACGACAAGGATATTCTGAAGGTGGTCCACCAAGGCGTGTTAGTCTTTGCACATCAATACCACGTACTTTATCACAACTACATTTATATTGGTCATATAAGTCATAATGACCGCCGTATTCATAACTATCCCATATAAACTCTGACCAACGATCTATAATTATTTTATTGTGTTCTACTTTACCACAACGGGAACATTTGCATCCATCAAATTCGTGTTGTTCTTTTTGAAGTTTACCGCAACGAGAGCATTTACCTTTACATAAATCCCAATTATGTTGCTTATCTCTCACTTTATCGCAGCGTGAACACTTACAACCTTCCCAATTATGGCCTACATCACTTATTGCACCGCACCTTTCACATTTACAATGATTCCACTTGTGTCCAAAAAAATCACACTTGAGTCCCATATTTTCTTGTTTTATGCCCATTTCAGGGCGGTTTATACTATCATTTATTAATTTTCAATTAATTAAATTGTTGTCCACTACTACTTTTTCGCCTGCTTCTAACTAACGGTTTTATATAGCGTTGATTTTTAGCAATAATTATTCGTCTTCAAATATAGTCAATTAAACATTAAACGTAATTTTCATTAGAATTCGTATAATTCGTATATTTAATTATATACATCCGTAACAATGACAGATAACAGGAAGGTTGGTGTCAATAAATTTTGTTACAATACCTGTTTTAGAAGAGAAAACTTCCATTTTTGTTTTTACGTTTTCTGCTTCTTTCTTTACGTCTTGCGCTTTCAACTGAAATGAAAGCGACATCAAGACTGCACTTGCCAAGAAAATTACTTTCTTCATTTTTACTATCTCTCATTTGTGTCGGTCACAACTTTTGGTTAGTTATTTAATTTATTATATTTCAATTTAATACAAAAGTAGCGTGGAAGCCCCGTCTGTGTTCAGGTTACCACGCCTATACATTTGGCAAGTCGTTCCACGCCGAATTACTCGACGTCTCGCAAACTTATTCTTGACGTATCACTCAAAAATGAGTATATTGTGGTAATCGAACATAAGAAAAAACAGCAATTCGCTATTTTTATGTCTCGAATAAAGAACTGATTAAGCTCTAAATTCGACTGTAGAACTATAATAAATTTTCTTATATCAGAAATTTATTTTCTGAAAATCAAAAATTCAACTGTTCATCTGTGGAGGCTGTGTGAAAAGCCCATATTACATTTTTTTGAGATATGTCACAAATAAAAGAGTGGAAGAAAATGGGGTCGGGCGATTAGTGTGAGGAAACTGGTACGAAAAATAGCTTTTTTTGCCCAAAAAGAGACGATAAAAATGAAAAAACGGCCTTGACAACGGCATTGGGACGCTATCCCGCCAGTTTTGTGAGCAGTTCGGGCGCTATTGTGATATTGAACAGATGCCTCAAATTGTAGGCTGTTGAATACAAATCCATTTTCACCTGCACTTTCGCCTTGCCCCGAAGAAGTATCGGGATTTGCCCCATATAATACTTCATGGTAGCGAAGGGATGTTCGCCCGTGCATTTTCGCCGTTTGAATTTCTTTTTAGAAGCCGATGTTTGCATCTTTTCCCTGTAATTCTTCAGCCATTCACCCTCCAAACGGCGATTGACTTGCCCTAAAATAAGTTTACACAAAAAAAGGGAAAATGAACAGAAAGAGTAAAACTATTTCAGGATTAAGTAGCGGAGCTTCCATCGTTAAAAGGTCAAGTCGCCACTTCATTATCACAGAAAGAGATCACGTGATCCAAGAGTATTTGAGTTTGGGTAGCGTTAAACAATAGATTTGGAAGAAATATGCCGGAAAAGATGACATGGGGTATTGCTTCGTTGGATGCAGAAGTTAGGATATAAAAATTCCGTGAATGCAGAAAAGCGTACTTTTACAGTCAATAAAAGTTTGACGACGAATAGTAAACGCAAAGGAGAAAAAAATAAATTTTATTCATATAATATCAAGTTATATTTATTTTTGTTTTACTTTTGTCAAAAAAATTATGAAACGGTTATTGCCAGCTTATTGTTGAATTGTAAAAATTAATAAAAGAAGAAAGTTTGAAATGCAAACGCTGAGAAATAGGAGCAATACGATGTTACAAGTTGATGGTCGGCGTGGGCGTTACTGTCTCAAGAATAGTCGCATAAACTTTATATAACTAGATGATTAATAACTTAATAACCCTTAAATATTAACGATCATGAAAAAAATTCTATTATTTTTATTAGCAATCTTACCTTGTTATGTTCTAATGGGGCAAGGAGGAGAATTTCTTGTAGAAAATTTTGATGGAACGTCTATGCCAACAGGATGGACTGTATTAAATCAAGTAAACAATTGGTCTATAAGCCAAACGAATAATGCGGGCGGAGAGCCTAACGAACTTCGTTTGTATTATAATCCTTCATTTAATGGAAAGACAAGAGTCGTCTCTCCCATTATTGATTTATCAGGAGAAACAGATGTTGTGATCGAGTTTCTTCATAATTTGGATAATTACACAGGCGGTCATATTATTGGAATTGAAACCACAAGCGACGGAGGAGCCTCTTGGAATTTGGCATTTCAGAAAAACTATAATTCTTCAGGAAATTTTTCTGTTGTAGAAATTATTAATACAGACGACGTAGGTTCTTCAACTTTTCAATTCTGTCTCTTTTACGAAGGCAATTCTTATAATATAAATTATTGGTATTTTGATAATTTTGAACTATATGGAAGAAAGAATCTTGACGCTGCGGTGCAATCAATAAACATGGACGCTTACGCTACCGCCGGAAACCATACTCCAAAATTTACCGTTTCCAATAAAGGTATTACAACCATTAATTCATTAAAAGTTCAATATCAGTACAATGATTTACCGCCTGTTGTTGAAACTTTCTCCGATCTAAATATTGCTTCATTAACCTCTTATTCCTTAACTTTTAGCGATCCGAGTTTTCTTATTCCGGGTTCTTATGAATTAGAAATAAAAGTATTAGAGGCGAATGGAGTAAAGGATGACTTGGAAGACAATGATGCTTTAACAAGATATATATCTCTTTCAGTTTGTGAAGCGAAAAGAATCGTTACTATTGAGCATTTTACCAGTTCCACCTGCGGCCCTTGCGTTACGCCTAATAGTCAAATGAGAACTTTATTAAGCAATAATCCCGGAAAATACAGCATTTCAAAATACCAAATGAGTTGGCCGTCTCCCGGAGACCCGTATTACACGGCAGAGGGCGGAGTCAGGAGAGAGTATTATAAAGTAAACGCCGTTCCCGCAATATTTTTTAACGGACATGAGATATCCGGAGTAAATCAAAACAATTTCGACAACGTATTGAATACTCCTGCATTTCTTGATATTATCGGAGTTTTTGACGTCAATAATCAAACCGTGACGGTTCATTTTGACGCGATATCCTATATTAATATTCCTGAAGCAAGAATATACGTAGTTGTCAATGAAAAAAACACTACCGAAAATGAAGGCACCAATGGCGAAGAAGAATTCAATCATGTAATGATGAAATTCTTGCCTGATGCACAAGGAACAACATCTTCATTTATAGCAGGAGAACCCAAGTCTTTCGATTTTTCTCAAGATTTATCTTCCACTAACGTCGAGGAATATGACGACCTTGAAGTGAATGTTTTTATTCAAGAATATGGTAGCAAGTATATATTTAACAGTAAATTTTTATTAGAGGACGTCTCTCATCCATATCCTCCAAAAGATTTGTCTCTTCAAAATAATGAAAATGAAGCCACATTTACCGTTACATGGAAAGCGCCCGATGATAAGACCCCGACAGGTTATAATATATATTTGAATGGAGAATTGGTTGAATCAAATTATCAAAATATAAATTATGTCGCAACTTATGACGCCGGTCTTAAAATTAATTGGGTTGAAGTTGCTTCATGGTATGGACCGGATATAGAATCAGTACATATTTCGGACTATATTATCAATTCGGCAGAGACATTTGTCATTAATGCCAGCGTCGACGGAGAAGGCGGTTCCATCTCGCCGAGCGGAAATGTCGAAGTTGCAGAAGGCGCATCGCAAACATTTACAATTACTCCGGACGAAGGATTCAGCATCGCCCAAGTTTTAATTGATGGATCCAACAATGAAGAAGCTGTCGCAAACGGAGAATATACATTTGAGAATGTCGTACAAAATCACTCGATTGTCGCTGTTTTTAAAGATAATTCAGGTACGTTCTACGTCATTACTGCCACTAAAGAAGGAGATGGAACCCTTAATCCGATGGGAGAAGTGGAAGTTAAAGAAGGTGAAAGTCAAACATTTAGCATTTCAAAAACAGTATCAGAAGAGCAAGGATATTTTGAAATTTATATTGATG
Source organism: Bacteroidales bacterium (assembly GCA_031254805.1). GTDB lineage: Bacteria > Bacteroidota > Bacteroidia > Bacteroidales > WRLA01 > WRLA01. Next base: position 12,059 of record JAIRTP010000109.1, on the reverse strand, counting down.
GAGAGATTTTTGGAGATATCTTTTTGGAAGCTACGTATGAATATACTTTCGAAAATGTGACTTCGGCTCATACAATACATGTAAAATTCACTACATACGATAATATTATTGAAAATGGGGCAAACAGTATTTCTGTTTATCCTAACCCTGCATCCGATAAAGTTTATTTAGAAGGTTTTGATAAAACCGCCAATATAACTTTCTATCTATTCGATATTAATGGTCGCTTGCTGCATGAGTTCCAAGGAAAAGGAGATGTTATAGAGCTCAATATGACCAATTATGCCAACGGTGCATATTTCTTAAAATGCGGTGATAAAATTGTTAAAATAATCAAGAATTAGGAAAGAATCTTACCTAAAATAGAAAACGGTTGCCTGAAAAATATCAGGTAGCCGTTTTTTATTTGTATTCATTTTGTATTTCAATTATTCATATTTCATAATTTAGTATTTCAATTTTCCATTCTCAATTATTAATTATCTTTGCGGCGTATTTATCAAGAAAGAATATACTGCCATGCAAAAGAGTTTAGTCGTATTATTTTTGTCTGTTTTGTATCAAAGCGTTTCAGCGCAAAATTTAACCCAATATGTGAAACCCATAATCGGGACGCAACGTATGGGACATACCTATCCGGGAGCTACGGTTCCTTTCGGGATGGTGCAGCTAAGTCCCGACACCGATACAATTCCCTATGCTATTCATGGAAGTTATAATCCGAAAGTATACGAATATTGCGCCGGTTATCAATACGACGATAAAACGATCGTAGGGTTCAGTCATACGCATTTTAATGGAACCGGTCATAGCGATTTGGGCGATTTTCTTATTATGCCTACAACCGGAACGCTTCGCTTGAATCCGGGAACGGCCGACAATCCTGAATCGGGATTTCGCACGACATTTTCTCATGAAAATGAGATAGCCGAAGCAGGTTATTATAAGGTTTTGCTTGACGATTATGCTATTACGGCAGAGTTGACTGCCACTGAAAGAGTGGGAATGCATCGATACACTTTTCCCGAAACGAAAGAGGCGCATATTATTTTCGACCTGATGCACGGCATTTACAATTATCCGGACAAAAACGTGTGGACTTTTGTCCGGATAGAAAATGATACCTTAATTACAGGATATCGCCAAACAAACGGCTGGGCGCGAACGCGGACGCTCTATTTTGCCATGTCGTTTTCCAAACCTTTCAAAAACTACGGTGCCAAGGATTTTGAAGAACAAAAAACTTATCGGGGATTTTGGCGCAAATTTGACCAAGAAGACAATTTTCCCGATCTGGCAGGGCGTCAATTACGGATTTACTTTGACTTCGATATGACGGAAGGAGAACAATTGGCCATCAAATTTGCCCTTTCGCCTGTCAGCGCCGCCGGAGCTTTAAAAAATATGGAACAAGAAATCCCACATTGGGATTTTGAGCGCGTGAAACGGGAAGCGCGAGACCAATGGGAAAAAGAGTTGTCAAGAATAACAGTAACGTGTATGAAGCAAGAAGACTATGAAAGCTTTTATACTGCTATATATCACGCATTTATCACTCCGACGCTCTATATGGACGTCGACGGTAAATATAAAGGATTGGATCAAAATATTCATCAAGCAGAGGAATTCACGAACTATACAACCTTCTCTCTCTGGGACACTTATCGCGCATTACATCCATTTCTCAACCTTATCCAAACCGGTCGAAACAATGACATGATCAAATCAATGTTGGCGCATTACAACCAAAGCGTACATCATATTTTACCGATCTGGTCGCATCATGCTAATGAAAATTGGTGCATGATCGGTTATCATGCCGTTCCCGTCATTGCCGACGCTATCGGCAAAGGTGAAGCGCAATTTGACGTTGGTAAAGCTTTAGAAGCGTGCATATCGTCGGCAAAATATAGACGTTACGACGGATTGAACTATTATATGGATTTGGGATATGTTCCGGAAGATAAATCGGGATCGTCGGTTTCAAAGACTTTGGAATATGCCTACGATGACTGGTGCATTGCTCAGATTGCAAAAAAGCTTGATAAAAAAGATATTTACAATGAATTCATACAACGATCGGAAAATTATGTGAACGTATTCGATCCGACTATTGGCTTCATGCGTCCCAAGCTGAGCAACGGGACATGGAAAAAAGATTTTGATCCGTTAGATACGCACGGACAAGGATTCATTGAAGGAAATGCGTGGAATTACAGTTTATATGTGCCGCATCAACCGGAAAAAATGATCGAAATGATGGGCGGAAAAGAACGTTTTGTCGGACGCTTAGATTCGCTCTTTACGATGCACCTTCCCGACAAATACTTTGAAAATACCGAAGACATCACCCGCGATGGCATTATCGGCAACTATGTGCATGGAAACGAGCCTTCGCATCATATTCCATTCCTTTTTAACTATTGTGAAAATCCGCATAAAACGCAGGAAATCATTCGGATGGTCATGCAAAAAATGTATAAATCAGCTCCCGACGGACTCGGCGGCAACGACGACTGCGGCCAGATGAGCGCATGGTATATTTTCAATAGTTTAGGATTTTATCCTTTTGCTCCCGCTTCAGACAGTTATCAAATAGGAAGCCCTTTGGTAAAATCCGCAACATTGCATCTCGAAAATGGAAATATATTTGAAATCGAAGTCAAAAATCAAAGTGAAGAAAATATCTATGTAAAAGAAGTTTGGCTCAATGAAAAAAAACTGACCGATTGGGAACTAAAACATAAAGATATTATGCAGGGCGGAAAATTGGTTTTTGTTATGACAAATATTCACAATTAGAGATATTCCCTTTCTGCATTCTTCCTTTTTATCATAATTAAGCGGAAAGCGAAGATATATCGAACCGCCCGATTTTTTCTTTGGCATAATCGAGGGTAATCGTAAATTTTTTCTTATTTTTTCTTGACGGAAGATCAAACATGGCGTCAGTCATAATAGTCTCCATAATAGAACGTAATCCGCGAGCTCCGAGTTTGTATTCGATAGCCTTATCAACGATAAATTCCAATACGCCCTCTCTTATTTCAAGTTCAATTCCATCAATTTTAAAGAGATATTCATATTGTTTGATCAAAGCGTTTTTCGGTTCGGTCAAAATGCGCAACAACGCCTGTTTGTCCAACGGATCAAGATGCGTAATAATGGGCATTCGTCCGACGATCTCAGGTATTAATCCATAAGAGCGAAGGTCTTGCGGTTGCACATATTGCAACATATTATCCTTATCGTAACTCTTTTTATATCCTGATACGGAGAATCCTAACATGTTAGTTCTCAGGCGTGCGGCAATTTTTTTATCAATACCGCTAAAAGCGCCTCCTGCAATAAACAGAATATTTTTTGTGTCGATTACGATCATTCGTTGCTCCGGATGTTTACGGCCTCCGTAAGGCGGCACATTAACGACGGTTCCCTCCAAAAGTTTCAACAAAGCTTGTTGAACGCCTTCTCCGGAAACGTCGCGGGTAATGGAAGGATTATCACTTTTGCGCGCTATTTTGTCAATTTCGTCGATAAAGACAATGCCCCGTTCCGCAGCGGGAACGTTATAATCAGCCGCTTGTAATAACCGTGACAAAATACTTTCGACATCTTCTCCAACATAACCCGCTTCCGTCAAAACGGTAGCGTCGACAATGGCAAACGGCACATGAAGCAATTTTGCAATTGTTTGCGCCAATAAAGTTTTTCCCGTTCCCGTTTCGCCGACAATAATAACGTTCGATTTGTCCAACTCTATCTCCCGATAATTCTTGTTATGATGATTAATTCGTTTATAATGATTATAAACGGCAACGGAAAGCGTCCTTTTAGCTTCATCTTGCCCAATCACATATTGATCAAGAAAATTTTTAATTTCGGAGGGCGTAGGTAACGGCAGATTTTTACCAAGAAAACTCTCCTTGCTATTATGGATCTTCTCTTCTTGTAGAATTTCATAGGCGCTTTCTACGCACTCTTCGCAAATAAACGCATCCAAACCGGCCAATAAAGCGCCGGCCTGTTTCTCCGTTCTTCCGCAAAAAGAGCAATGATTATGATCCGATTTTTTTGCCATTGCTTTACCCTCAGATTTATTTTTTATTATGTATCAAAACTTCGTCGATCATGCCATATTCTTTTGCCTCTTGCGCAGTCATCCAATAATCGCGGTCGCTATCTTTCCAGATTTTTTCATAATCTTGTCCGGAATGCTCTGCGATGATCTCGTAAAGTTCTTGTTTCATTTTTTGAATTTCACGGGCGGTAATTTCGATATCGCTGGCCTGGCCTTGAACGCCGCCCATCGGTTGATGAATCAAAATACGAGAATGTTTCAACGCGGTACGTTTTCCTTTCTCTCCCGCGCAAAGTAAGACGGCTCCCATAGAGGCGGCCATTCCGGTGCAAATTGTCGCCACGTCAGGTTGAATATATTGCATGGTGTCGTAGATCCCTAATCCTGCATAAACGCTTCCTCCCGGAGAATTTAGATATATTTGTATATCGCGTTTCGGATCGGTCGACTCCAAAAATAGTAATTGCGCTTCAATAATGTTAGCGACATAATCGTCGATGGCGTCCCCCAAAAATATAATTCTATCCATCATCAAGCGGGAAAAAACATCCATTTGCGCGATGTTCAATTGGCGCTCTTCGATAATGGTCGGCGATATGTAGTTCTTTACGATAGATTTACTGTAGCTGTCCAATGTTAAACTGCTAATTCCGCGATGTTTAACTGCGTATTTCCTGAATTCGTTATTGTCCATATATTTTTCCGAATTTTAGCGAATCATATTCGCATTGTTTAGTTATTCTTTATTTGCAGAAGGCTTGTCGTCGGCTTTTTTTCTTTTCCTGGGCGTTTTTGGTTTCTCTTCCGTTTCTGCTACTGCTTTTTTACTTTCGCCAGTTTTTGTCGCCTTTTTGACAGGTTCTTTTTTTGCTTCGGCAATCTTGACAAATTCTTCCCATGTAACTTCCTTTATCGTCATCTTGGTATGTTCCTTCAACGCCTGCGTAATTTTCTTGTCAACAGCGGCTTGAAAGAGTTCTTTCAGTTGATCCTGTTCTTTCATTAGATTATCGACAATGTCGAAAATATAATTAAGTTGATCGTCCGGAAGATTCGGATCAAGCCCGAAATAACGACATACTTTCTCTTTTGCTGACCGCCTCAAATCTTCTTTATCAACTTTGATGTCGCACTCTTCCATTATTTTTGCTTGAATAAGCTCCCAAGAGGTTCCTTTTTTAATATTTTCATACTCCTGATCGCTTACATCTTCGCAATGTCCGTCCTTGTCGTGATGATGCTCTTTATCATGATCCACGCGTCTTTGATGGTTGATATAACGACGTAACATGTTATCGTCATATTCTAAATGCGCTTTATCAAGGATTTGTTCAAAATTGGTATTAAAAAACCAAATATCTACAGTTTCCGACAACACTTTGGCATGCATCTCTGCAATTGCATTTCTGAATTCTGCTTCAGTTGAAATTTCTTTATTCGGAAAACCTTTTTCAAATAGCGATTGATTTAACGGCGCGTCTTTTCTGCGTTTTACTTCGTTGATCGTAAATTTAAAAACGCCTTTTGCTTCATTTTGTTCTTCGGCAGAAAGATTGAGCAAATTCCCCGCTTTTGAAAGATCGTCGCCCGCCGCCTCTTCCACGTCGACCTCAATCGTATCTCCAAATTTATGACCGATGAACTTTTCAGATCCGGGATGCATTTTCTCATCTATATAGAAAAAGGTAGTACCCGAAAAATCAGGATTTCCAACCGATTGATAATCGCAACGAAGATAATCTTTCTCTTTTATCTTCCCTTTAGTTTCTTCCATTCCGCCAAATCGTTGACGATATGAGGCAACCTGTTCGTCAATTAATTTATCGGTTATTTTGATCGTATAATAGGTGGTCGGCATTGTTTTTAAAAAACCAAGATCGGCTTTAGGCGCAAAAATTACGTCTATAGTGAAATTAAAATCCACATCTTTGTCAAAATCTATGGGCGGAGTATTTTCGGCAGGAAATGGATGCCCCAAAATATCCATTTTCTCATCTTCTAAAAATTGCCCTACTCGCTCTTGTAGCAATTTATTCACTTCGTCGATCATAATCGACTGCCCGTACATTTTTTGAACAAGCCCTTGCGGTGCATGGCCTTTTCTGAAACCGGGCATTTGGATTTGGTTTCTTACTTTATTTAACTCTTTCCTAACAAGGTCTTTATAGTCAGACTCAACGATATTAACTTTCAACTGCACCGATGAATTACCGGCTTGTTCTTTTACAATATTCATTATCTTTTTTGATATTTTTTTAAGAGTGCAAAGGTATAAATATTTTTGCTATAATCCACAAACCATATTATACGTCATACTAAATTCATTATCAATATTTTAACTGTGCAAAATGTCATTTTCGCGCTTTATAGGCAACAATCTCTATCAAAGTAAACGCATTGGAGTGAATAAGGTTTACAAAATGTAAAGATATTTTAAGACATGAGCAATATATTCGCGATATGTTTTTTGGGTTGAAAATCTAATGATTGATATATATGCCAATTATGAATAATTGAAGTTTAAGTATGATTAACGGAAGTACTGAATTTTGGAATCATACTTATTGCTTGCAAAGTCGTTACTTAAATCTGGATTTAGCGGGAAATATCCGATTCAACACCTCTAAATTCGAGGCGTCCCAAACGGAATGGTTATCGTAAGAGGAAGTCAAATACCATCTGTTTTTTACATAATAGGCATAAATATCAAAAATCTCTACGTCTTCTCCCGTGATTTTCACCTTATACGTAGGCGATTTGGGCAGCGCATCGCGAGAAATATCGGCATACATGCCGCTCATTACAAAACCTAACGTTCTAAGAAAACTCCTTATCTCCTCTTCGTTGCCTGATTTTCCATCAATCAACCATGTTCCCGATGGAGATTTACTAAAAATAAACGAGCTATCGCCGGGATAACTGTATTCAACCGTTTTCATTTTTAGAAAAGAAATATTAGAAAGTCTTTTGTTACGATATTCCACAGGATCTATCGTAAAAAGCGCGCGTAAAAATGAAGGATACAGATAGATATCGTCGCTATTTCGAAAACGCATATAAGTCGCCAACGCTTTTCCTTGCGCTTCAGACTTCCCGATCAAGAGGTCAAAAATAACATTTTCTTTATCCTTTGCCATAACATGTTGCGCCATCTCTTCATTCAAATCATATTCTTTAAACAACGCTTCTCCGGATGCGACAGGTTGACCTGCATCAAAATTAAGAATATCCGAAACCAATTGAGAAATAACCTGTTGCTCCGCCAAAAACTGAGCGCTGTTTGTCGTAATATACCACAATCCGTCGTTTTGTTTCCGTAGCAAAATAGCCGTTTTATTTTTACGGTCGTCGATCTGTATTTCCATGATGTTACGCGACGTCGTATTTTCATGAAAAACAGTCGTTTTCTCTATATCTTTTCGCTGAGACGCCTCTTCTTTTGCTTGACTCGCCTTCGACTCTAAACCTTTCATCTCAATAAGATGAAGAATGATATAAAGAATTACAACTATCGCCAATAAAACGATAATCCATGTAAATGATTTCCTTTTTTTCCTTGCCATAATTCTGATTTTTATATTCTGAACGGCCATTGATACAACAGGAGTACGACAGCATCATACTTTTATCAAACCGAAGTAAATAAAAGCGGCTTCCGTAAAAACGAATAAACCATCCTCTTACTATTCTATTTACTCTTTTCAACTACTGCGGCTAACTTTTCAAACGCATGATGAACATGATCCAAAAGTTGCATATAAATAGCGTCAAAATATTTTTTCAGGTTTTTCTTTCCCTCTTCGTCTATATGATTTACCTGAAAGATTAAATCGGAATATAAAATTTCCATCTCGTCGATAATCTCTTCAATTTCGGGATGTTCTTGTTGAGGATGAAGTTCCATGAAGATCATACAATCTATTAATACCTCTTCAATAAAGAATAAAATATCTTTTTTTACATCTCTTTTAGTTGCCATAATCACATTACTTTTTAATTTCGGACAAAGTTACATTAAAAAATTAAAAAAATGCTTTTCAGAGCGGATAAATTCTTAAATAGCTGATTTTCATGATTTCAAAATTACAAGAGCTTAATTCCGCATTACTTTAATTACAGATTTTGATCTGTAATTTTTGCATTAGAATTTACTAATGCAATATTCGGAAAAAAACTTTTTCCGCAATCATCATGTTATAAATAAATTATTTGTAACTTTGCACCCCTGATTTTGAGAGGTATCCAAAGTCGGAAGAGTGTTAATTTAATTGTTGAACCAGACGCGCTTAAAAGCGTCGCATTAAGATCTAAGGTAAGTTTAATGAAAGAAACCTTAAACAACGCTCCTGAACAAAATCCTCAGGAGCAAGAACAAAATGTAACAGCTAACGCTGATACGCAAATCGAACAACAAGTTGCAACCGAAAACGTTGAAGCAGTTGAAGCAAATGAAGAAAACCAACCCGAATCAGAAGTGGTAAAGGTTGAAGCGGAAGTTGAAGAACCGGAAGTAGAAAAAGCATTGGAGAGCCATGATGCTGAAGAAAAAGAAGAAGAAACTTTTCCTGAAAATGCGCCGAAAATTCCAATAGCTGCAAAGCCTAAAAAAGAGAAAAAAGTTTTAGTCCACAATCCCGACGATTTTGATTGGGATACAGTAGGTAAGGACAAAGACATTTACTCTAAAAACGAACGCGATCATCTGGAAGACGTTTACGACAAAACTTTGAAAAGCATCAACAACCATGAAGTTCTTGAAGGAAAAGTGGTATCCGTTTCCCCGCGCGAAGTAATTGTAAATATCGGATTCAAATCCGACGGTATGATTCCTTACTCGGAAGTTCGTTATAACAAAAGTTTAAAAATCGGCGATATAATCGAAGTATATATTGAAAGTCAAGAAGATTCGACCGGACAATTAATGCTTTCTCACAAAAAAGCGCGTACTTTGCGCAGTTGGGAGCGCGTTAATCAAGCGTACAATAACGACGAAATCATCGAAGGACTGGTCAAGTGGCGCACAAAAGGCGGTTTGGTTGTCGACGTATTCGGCATAGAAGCTTTCCTGCCCGGCTCTCAAATTGACGTGAAACCTATCAGAGATTATGATATATTTGTAGGAAAAACAATGGAATTCAAGATTGTAAAGATCAATCACGAATATAAAAACGTTGTCGTTTCTCATAAAGCGCTCATCGAAGATGAAATCGAATCGCAAAAAGCGGCCATCATTGCCGGTCTTGAAAAAGGACAAGTATTGGAAGGTATTGTTAAAAATATCACCTCTTACGGCGTATTTATCGACCTTGGCGGCGTAGACGGTTTGATCCACATCACCGATCTTTCTTGGGGACGTATCAATCATCCGGAAGAAGTAGTAAAATTAGATGAAAAAATCCAAGTCGTCATCCTCGATTTTGATGATAACAAAAAACGTATTGCTCTAGGATTGAAACAATTAACGCCGCATCCATGGCAAGCTCTTGATCCGAACTTAAAAGTTGGAGATAAAGTAAAAGGACGCGTTGTCGTTTTGGCTGATTACGGCGCATTCATCGAAATTGCTTCCGGTGTCGAAGGATTAATTCACGTTTCTGAAATGTCTTGGAGTCAACATCTTCGTACCGCGCAAGATTTCATGAAAGTCGGCGACGAAGTTGAAGCCGTTATTTTGACGTTAGACCGTGAAGATCGTAAAATGTCGTTAGGAATCAAACAACTTATTCCCGATCCATGGATTGATATTGCATCAAGATATCCTGTTGGAAGTAAACACAACGCAATCGTCCGTAACTTCACGACCTTTGGTATTTTCGTAGAATTGGAAGAAGGCGTTGACGGATTGACCCACATCAGCGATCTTTCTTGGACGAAAAAGATCAAACATCCGGCAGAATTTACCAAAATCGGCGAAAAAATTGACGTAGTCGTTTTAGACGTAGACATGGACAATCGCCGTTTGAGCCTTGGACACAAACAATTAGAAGAAAATCCCTGGGATACTTACGATGCAGTCTTTGCCGTAGATTCAATTCATGAAGGAACCGTAGCGCAAGTAGCCGATAAAGGTTATTTGATCAACCTTCCTTACGGTGTTGAAGGATTTGCTCCGTCGCGACACATGAAAAAAGAGGACGGGTCTATGGCGAAAGAAGGCGATGTTTTGGAATTTAAAGTGATTGAATTCTCTAAAGAGGGTAAAAAAATCATCGTTTCGCATGCAAGAATTTGGGAAGAACAAGTAGCGGCTACAAAAATTAAAGAAGAAAACGAAAAAGACGCTGAAGAAAAATCAACCCAAAAAGCGGTTAAACGTTTGAAAGATAACATGGAGAAAACAACTTTAGGCGATCTCCAAGTTTTGGCCGATCTGAAAGAAGAGATGTTGGAAGGCGAAAAGGCTAAATTAGAAGAGATGGTAAAAAAAGCCGAAAATAAAACGAAAAAAGCGGCCAAAGAAACTGCTCCGAAACCCGAAGTTAAGCCTGAAGAAACTAAATCAAAAACCGCTTCCGAAGAATCTGAAGAATCCAAAGAATAAGTATAATAGCTTATTATATTATAAAAAAAGGGTGTGTCAAAACTAAGAAAGAATTGACGCACTCTTTTTAATATTCATACGTTATATTGTAGTTCTCTTAGAGACGCTAAATAAGCATAGTCCGCAACTATAAATTTGAGAGTTAAAAACACAAGAAGAGAAACGAGATTTGAATATCCCGTTTCTTTTTTATTTAAGCGATTAAAAAATTTGAATTTCGATATGGATAAATTGACGAAATATTACATAAAATTTATACCTTTGTCTTTTAATTTAAATATAAGCGATAAAAAAATGGAAAAACACGCTAAAAACATAACGGAAGTTTACAACTACGTCAATCACTCGCTTACCTTTGTAGAAGCTAAAAACGGCGCATTGGTAGCGCTTAACAGCGGACTTATAATCGGTATTTTTTTCACTTTGGTACAGATTGGCGCCGACCATCCTCTTTGGTTTATTCTCGCTTTTGTGCCGACGCTGATTTCGCTGGCGGCCTCATTAGCTTCATACTATCCTCTGACCCAGAAAAAATTTGTAGACCCAACGGAATATGTCAAAGAGGAGAATATCAATCTGTTTCGCTGCGAAAGCATTGCCCTCCCCTCAAAATGTTTATCGGACAGTAATAAAAAATTACAAAACAAAACGGTTTTCATCGCTCTTTTTGCGATGATGATGGGGCTGGCGCATAGCCACGCCCAGACTTCATGTCCGACAGCACTTCCACTACCAGCAAGCCTGCGCATAGATAGCGCTGGCTGCTACAACTTAGACAGTCTAATGACGCCTCTTGGAACGCCTTCACCACCACCAACGACAATAAAAATTGATATCGCGAAGGTGGACCCTGCAGTAGATATCCATATTGGAAGCAATATGACGAATCCAATATGGTACGGACTTCCCACGGGATATACGCATCCTCAGGGATACGATATTTATTCTCCATGGGTAAAACCAACAATGCCAGGGGGCTACTCACTTGGTGGAGATCAAGGGGTTATACGAACCTTTATCAATTTCATCGCGACCCTTGAGGTTCGCGAAAAAAAAACTCCCTTTGGGGGAGTTGGAGATGGTTGAACGATGGCGAGATCATTAGTCTCGACACCGGTGTCTCTGAAATAGAGGTGCGTCTGCCGACCTTCTTCACTTATGTGAACGGCAACGCAGGTTGGAATATCCTGTACTTCAATGGAGGGATGTCCTCATCTAATCAGTCATCATATAGTATTTCCCAAAGTGGGAACTATATGATAAGGACTGGAGATGGAGCGGGGAATCCTGCAGATACTACGGTATTTACAGTGAACTTTGGGTCACCTGCAAAAGTATGTGTTTGTAAAAAGAAGCAGTATCTTTGTAAAAAAAACACTCTACCAATGTCATCCTACGAACACCTTCAAGCATTAGCCCGTTTTATTCTCCCTGAAG
>JAIRTP010000127.1 GCA_031254805.1 Bacteroidales bacterium | reverse complement strand
ATCCCCTTCAAATAAATGACCTTTACCGACACGTCGTCATCGATAAAATCTTCCATAATAGAAGATGCGTTTAATGGAATTGCACTTTCCCTCGAATTATTAGGCGAAGTACTCTTCTTCACTTCATGGTAAAAACCACTTTCTAATGCGGTCTCTTTTATTTTCTGCTCGTCTCTTTGAGCGAACACAGGTAATAACAAACCTGAAATTAATACTGTAAGTAAAAACCTTTTCATCATTTAAAATTTTAAATTATACATTAATATTTTATGCTGCAAAAATAATATATTTTAAATATAAAAACACAAATACTGTGCAAAAATAATAATAGATCTCACTCGGGAAATTACTTATTAAGATAAATTAAGATTGCATATTGCAGCAATCAGGTTAAATTTGAGAGATAAAGACTTCTTCCTGTTCCGTATGACCGGTTATTTTTCCTGATAGCGTCCCAAAGAAAATCAGCAAAAAAAACAAAAAATGGATGGATTTTCTGCGTTACATCCTTTTTGGATTATTTTCCCGTTCTCCATTACAGGGAATTGCGAACTGGTTTCTCTTTTAAACTGATAATCTTTGTTTTATTTCTTCAGGATACTTATTGTCGGATTATTTTGTCATTACGATCCGGAACGAACGCAATCTTGCGCAACTTGTTGCATATCGCTTTTCCTCTCATATCACAATGAATTGATTATTTGTTCGTTTAATATTCATCTGTATCTTTGCAAAAAGTTAAAACGTATTATATGAAAATCATTAAACGGCTGGTTTTTACCGTTTTATTAATACAACTCGGATGGTGCGCGTTTGGGCGGCAAACCGAAATATATCAAGATCCGCAACGTACTTTTAACGACGCCGTCGATCTCTACGAAAGAAAAGTGTACGCTTTGGCTCAGGAAATATTCGGACGTATTCTCAAACAATCCGGATTGGTTGTGGAACTGCAATCGGAAGCGGCTTTTTATTATGCGGCATCATCCTATTTTTTAGGAAATGAAGACGCGCTGGAGAAATTAATCCGTTTTACCGAGATTCATGGAGCCAGCCGACACCTCAACGACGCTTGGCTTTTTATAGGAAATATTCAATTCTCCAACAAACGTTATAAGGATGTGATGAATTATTACGATAAGGTTGACGAATCGCAATTGGCTCCGGAACTTTTACCGCAATTTTATTTCAATAAAGGTTATGTCTTGATGTCTCAAGATCAATACGATGCGTCGCTTCGTTATTTTGATAAGATTCAGAAAGAGAACAACGGCGATAATAAATATTACGAACGGGCGACTTATTATAAAGCTTGCATTTTCTATCAGGAAGAGAAATTTGCAACGGCGTTGCCGCTGTTTCAGAGTTTGAGAGAGAATAAAGAATATGGGAAGAACATTCCTGTTTATATTTTAGATATTCATCATCGTTTAGGCGATTATCAGACGGTCGTCAACGAAGGCGAAAAGCTCTACAAATCGGCCGGAAAAGATCAACAATCGCAGATTGCATCTATTATGTCCGATGCATATTTCAAAATCGGAGATTATGAAAATGCTAAAAAATATCTTGATCTTCAAAAAGGGCGCAACCGACGAATTACCCGTACTCAAAACTATCAAAGCGGTTATATTAAGTTCATCAACAAAGAATATAACGAAGCCATTCGTATATTTTCTTCTATAACGACGGTTAACGATATTATTACGCAAAGCGCTTATTATCACATTGCTTTAGCGCAACTTCAATTGGATAAAAAGAAAGAAGCACAACGTAATTTCTATTTGGCTTATCAAATGGATTTTGATCTAAAAATCAAAGAAGACGCACTTTTCAACTATGCAAAACTCACCTACAATCTATCGTACGATCCTTATAAAGAAGCTTTCAAGGCGTTAATGGAATATTTGCAAAAATATCCGGATTCCGACAGAACGCAAGAAGCGAATCAATATATTGTCAATCTGGCGGTTTCGACCAAAAATTATCCCGACGCATTGGCGGCATTGCAACAGATTGAAAAACGTACGCCCGAAATGCAAGCAATAGAGCAACGATTGTGCTATATGTATGCGGTAGATATTTTTCTTCAAAGGAGATATAACGACGCGATTGATTGGTTCGAAAAAGCGGCAAAAATGAACGCTATCAACGAAATTGCCCCCGAATCGACTTATTGGATCGCTGAAGCTTATTATCGGATGAATAAATATGCGGAGGCGAAAACATCTTATCAAAAATTTGCCTCTTTGAAAAATGCAGTTTCATTGCCGTATTTCAAACAAGTCCCGTATAATTTGGGATATGTCGCTATGAATCAAGGAAATTATTCCGAAGCGCAAAAAGAATTTCAAAAATTCGTCAATCAAAAGGGAGAACTTCCTAACGATATGGTTCAAGACGCTTATATTCGCTTAGCAGATAGCTATTATATTGCAAAATCATTTAATAAAGCCATTGAATATTACGCCAAAGCCATTGACGGCAATGCGAAAAATGCCGATTATGCCGTTTATCAAGAAGCGATAAGTTTTGGCGCGCAAAAGAAATTTCAAGAAAAGATCGACCAACTCAACTTGCTGACAACCAAATATTCTTATTCTTTATACCATCGAGACGCCGTATACGAGATTGGGATTACGCTGTTGTTGCTCAATAAGGAGCAGGAAGCAATAGCCTACTTTGACAGAATTATTCAAAATTATCCGAACTCGAACGTGGCTTTGAAATCGTTGCTTCGCAAAGGGCAACTTCTTTATAACAACGGTAAAAACGAAGAAGCGTTAACGATTTTAAAAGAAACGGTAGCAAGTTATCCAAACACGTCGCAAGCGCGGGAAGCGTTGGTTATCATCAAAAATATTTATCTGGAAATGAACATGCCGGACGCTTATTTCGTATACGCCGAAAAGATCCCATTTGCCAATGTAACGGCTGATGAAAAAGAGTCTATTTTATTCGATAATGCGGAAGAGCTCTTTTTAAGCGGTAATAGAGCTAAAGCAGAAGAGGCTTTAAAGACTTATTTGGATCAGTATCCTGAAGGGGCGTATGGTAATACCGCTCGTTTTTATTATGCGGATTGCGCGATGTTCGCTCAACAATATGATCTTGCGTTGCAACAATATGAGATTTTGATCCAAAAAGATCAGACAGAAAACGGTAGAAAAGCCGTCGCTATTACCGCCGCGCTTTATTACGATAAGAAAGAGTACGCCATGGCGTTGCAACGATATCAAAGAGCGTTGGAAGTCGCCGAGACAACGGAAGAAAAAACAGCCGCTTCTATAAACGTCATGCGTTGCTACGAGCATCTTGATCAACCGCGGCAACTGCAAGAATCTTCGTTCAAGGTATTACAAATTAAAGATCTCCCGGATAACGTCGTCGTAGAGGCGCACTTGAATGCGGCACGCGCTTCGGTTGCTTTGAATGATGAAAAAACTGCTGAAAAAGAGTATAATGTGGTAAAAAATATGGCGTCGGGGACAGCCGTGGCCGAAGCGAGTTTTTATCTGACGCAAGCGTTATATAAAAAAGCGCAATATGAAAAAAGTATAGAGGCCGCATTTGATTTGATTAATGATTTCCCAAACGAGGATTTTTGGGTTGTGAAGTCGTTCATTCTACTGGCCGACAATTATGCGGCGGAAGGAAATAATTTTCAAGCGCGCCAAACTTTGAACAGTATCATTGAAAACGCTTCTATCCCGGAATTAAAAGAAGAAGCGCAACGAAAATTGGCGGTTCTAGGCGACGAGGAGGAATAGGAAATTAATTGAGAATTAGGAATTAGTAGTTGATAATTAGGTAGTTATAATTTAGGATTGAATGAAAAAAGAGGTTTCATAAATTCTAAATAAATTAAAATAGTAAATAAATAACGAAATGAAGAGCGTAAAGCCTTGCGCGGCTTGTAGCTCATAACTAATTTTGAATCATAAAAATATGGAATCATATAAAATCATCTCTTTTTGGGGCTTTATTATTGCAACTTTATTTTTCGGAACGCTGATAGCGCCGTCGTATGCGCAAACAAATGAAGAGGATAAAACGCAAATTGAGACCATGACGATTTTCGGAGAGTTTACGCCGACGATCAAAATGACGCCCAGAATTGAAACAAATCCGGGAGCAAATGAATATACGGTAAAACCTCCGGCATTAGATTTTGAGATGAAAACAGAAGCTATTCATTCAGTGGAATTTTCCGATTTGCTTCCCGCCGATCCGTTGCCGAAGGAGTCGCCGCCTTCATATCTGCATAATTATCTGATTTTGGGGTTTGGCAATTATATCACTCCTTACGGCGAATTTTACGCCAACACTTCCGCGATGAATAATCACGCTTTTGGTATTCATCTAAAACATCGCTCTTCTCAAGGAGGCATTAAAGATTATGCCGACAACTCGTTCAGTTACAATCTGGGCGATATTTATTATAAATATTCGGGCGATAACGCTACGTTCAAAGCCGATCTCTTTTTGAAACGCGATGTGGTTCATTATTACGGGTTTCATCCGACGGAGACGTTTAGTCTTCCTAAGGATAGCGTTAAACAACGATATTTTTTAGCCGGAACCAATCTTTCATTGGAAAGCAACAACATTGATTCGAGAGATTTTAGTTATCTTTTTGATGTGAATTATTATAATTTTTCCGATCGTTACAAAAATCAAGAAAATATCTTTAGCCTTCACGCCGATATGGGAAAAGGTTTTTCGCTGTTCAATACGCGACTTCCTCAAAAAGCAGGAGCTACGTTTGATTTTGCCGTTTTTAATAACAAAAATGTTTTTCCCGCAACGACGGAATGGCGGCCTCTGTCGGAAATGGATACCTTAGAATTTTCTAATACCGATATGCAACTCGGAATTGCGCCCTATTTTATCTGCGATTGGGGAGAATATCGTTTGAAAATAGGGGCTGACCTGGGAATACTCAGAGCACAAAAAGAGACGGAGGTTTATATTCATCCTGTCTTGGAAGCCACCGTTAAGATCATTCAAAATCGATTATATCTTTTTGGCAGATTAGGAGGAAAGATAGAAAGAAATTCGTTTTTATCGTTAGCGAATGAAAATCCGTTCATTGCGCCGGGATTTTATACTGCTAATTTCATAAACAAGAGGATCACGGCGGCGGGCGGTTTCAGCGCTATGTTAGCTCCGGGATTTGATATGAAAATAGGAGGAGAATATGCATTGATGGATAATATGCCGTTTTATGTAACCAATAGATTGGATTCTACGCATAGTTTTCATACGATTTTCGACAAAGTCGATCAAGGAGATATTTTCGTAGAAACGGCTTATTCCTTTTCAAATAAATTTGCCTTGAACCTTGCGTTGCATTATTATATCTATAAAACGGACTCTTTGGAACATGCATATTACAGGCCTGATTTTAAAATGATAGCGCAAGGAATGTATCGTCCCATAGAACGGCTTCGTATCGACGCGTCGTTTTATTTCTATTCGAAAATGTGGGCTGCCGATCCTTCGCAAAATGCGGGACAATTTACCAATGTACAATTGCCTGCGCTTTATACGCTTAATTTGAGCGCGGAATTTTGCGTATGGAGAGAACTTTATCTATTTGTACAGGCCAATAACATCTTTGCGCAAAATTATGAACGTTATTTGAATTATCCGACGCAAGGGTTTCATTTTATGGGAGGCATGAAATTCAGGTTTTGACGAGCGTCGGCCGATTTGTTATACATGACAAAGTTTATTGAGAGAAAGAGCGCTTTTTCCTGAATATATATAATTTGTTTTTCTATCGTTGAATTTGACGCATTCATTTATTGTATTGTAAAAAAAGACAGATGATTTAACGACATATCTTCAAAACGATATTTGAATATTTGCATTGTAGTAAAAAATAAGAAATGAAAGAAAAAATTACTAATAAAACAGTATTAATAACTGGAGCCGGAACGGGAATAGGAAAAGCTATTGCTTATAAAATGGCTGAAAAGGGAGCTCATTTGTTGTTGACGGGATTGGATATCGAAAATTTAAACGCCGTAAAAGAGAAATGCACGGCGATGGGCGTAAAAGCCGCCGCTCATACAGTAGATTTATCCGCTGCAAGCTCTGTTGACGCATTGGTCGAATATATAAATGAAAATCAAATTAATATAGATATTTTTGTTCTCAACGCCGGAATATCGCAAAGAGCTTATACATTGGATACCTCTTTTGATGTGGATAAAAAAATCATGGAAGTAAATTTTTTCGGGTCGGTTTATTTGATCAAGAAATTTGCAGAGAAAATCAAAACGGGCAGACTTACTCAAATTGCCGTGACTACTTCTATCTCAGGGTTATTCGGATTTCCGTTGAGATCTTCCTATTGCGCCTCAAAACATGCGTTATTCGGATTTTTTGAATCGCTGGATTTGGAATACGATAATATTAGCGTAACATTTTTGATCCCCGGCCGCATCAATACCCAAATCAGTAAAAACGCGCTGCTTGCCGACGGAAAAGCGTATGAAAAAATGGATAAAGGACAAGAGTCGGGAATGGATGTGGAGAAATGCGCCAAGATTGCCATTCGCGCTATCGAGAAAAAGAGACGCAGAAAATTGATCGG
Source organism: Bacteroidales bacterium (assembly GCA_031254805.1). Taxonomy (GTDB): domain Bacteria; phylum Bacteroidota; class Bacteroidia; order Bacteroidales; family WRLA01; genus WRLA01. The sequence goes on along the minus strand of JAIRTP010000127.1, from coordinate 6,587 downwards.
AAAACATGAACTGTTGATGGTTTATATCAATAAATTTTTACCCGGATTATATTACAAATTGGCGAAAAATATTTCTGCTACTTGAAATTCCGGTTATTGAGATATGATGAGGAATGAGCAGCTTTGGATGGCGCCCATGTTGGGTTTCAATGAATACCAATTTCGAAATATTTACACAAAACATTTTCGCGGATTGGATGCAATCATCATGCCGTTTGTTACCTTGGTAGAGGGAAGAAATGTGAAAATGGATCATATCAAAGACGTTTGGCCGCAAAATAATGATTGCAACGTCGCTCTTGTTCCGCAAATTTTAGGAAATAGCGGCGAAATGTTCTTTACCATGAATCGAAGATTAAAAGAGTTGGGCTATTCTGAAGTGAATTGGAATTTGGGATGTCCGGCTCCGCGCGTCGTTTCGCATAAAAGAGGTTCCGGATTGCTTCCTTATCCTGAGACGATCGACCAAGTTTTAGAAACGGTTTTTCAAAATCAGAACATAGATATTTCAGTCAAACTGCGGTTAGGTTATAAATCGCCCACAGAAATTGAAAAGATCGTTCCCATATTGAATCGGTATCCATTGAAAAGTATTGTTATTCATCCTCGTATCGCTACTCAAATATACGATGGGATGATCAATCTCGACGCTTTTGAACGATTATTACCGGATATTCATCATCCGGTCGTCTACAATGGAGATATTACATCGGTCGAACGATTTCACATTTTGAAGAATCGTTTTCCGCAAATTGATCAATGGATGATCGGAAGGGGAATCTTTTGGGATCCTTTTTTACCGGAAAGAATCAAGGGAATATACCATGAGACGCGGGAATCGGCAAAATTTCGGTTTGAAGCGTTCCATCGAGATTTATTCGACGCCGTAGTGCAACGCTCCTTTTTAGAGCGCAACGCCCTGAACAAAATGAAAGAATATTGGAAATATTTCAAGGAATTATACCAAAACGGACAAGATATTTTTGATAAAATAAAATATTGCAACTCTTGCAAAGCGATAAAAGAGCGCTTCCTGTCCATTTATAATGAAGAATCTTTTAAAAATTCTTTAGGATATCCCACATCGTAAAGAAAAAGCGCATGGGCGGGGACGGAAACGCCCGCTTCTCTCCTATCTTTTGATTCTATGATTTCACGGAATGCGTCAACGGTCAATTTTCCATACCCTATTTCCAATAACGTTCCGACAATAGCGCGTACCATATTTCGAAGAAAACGATCGGCCTCAATCTCAAAATACCAAAGATGTTCGTTCGGACTTTGAACCCATTCGGCTCTGAGGATTTTGCAATTATTGGTCATGGTTTGCGTATGAGATTTGCTGAAGGCGGAAAAATCGATATAATCGAACAATACTTTTGCCGCTTGATTCATTTTATCAAAATCTATATTTTTAAATATTTGATATGAAAGTTGCGTGCGAAAAGGATCTTTACAAGTTGAGACATAATAACGATAGATGCGATATTCTGCGCTGAAACGAGCATGCAACTCATCCGAAACGGGAAAGCAATCGTAAATAACGATATTTTCCCGAAGAAAACCGTTGAGCTTTCTAACCAAGCTCTTCGGTTCAAATATGATCTCGGTTTCAAAATGGGCAAAAAAAACGCTTGCATGAACGCCTGTATCGGTTCGCCCGCATCCAACCACGGCGATCGAAGCTTTTAAAAGCGCTGAAAGAGCCTGTTCGAGAACTTCTTGAACAGATACGGCGTTAGGCTGTATCTGCCAACCGTGGTAAGCGGCTCCGTTGTATGCCAGCTTCAAAAAATATCTCTGCATTTATTAAATGGCAAAGTTCATTTTTTGAATTTCCATGCCTTTGATCTCTTTCACAGCCTTTTCAAAGGCCTCGATCTGTTCCATATCGCCGGCTAGTTCTAACAGTAACAATCCTTTGATAGAGCCCGTTTCATAATGACCTTCATGCAATCCTAAGCGCGTGCGGATAATATTTCCATAGGTCGTCAATAGATTTTGAAATTTCAAGACATCGACTACGTCTCGACGAATACAAATACCGAAAATTACTATATCGCTCATTGTTTATCTATTTTTTTGACAAAAATAGTAACAAAAAATAGAAGTTCAGGGAAAATAAAGATTTATATGTAAAAAATATTTGCGTTTGACCCTGAATAAAAAGATGAATTTTCGAATGGCGCCGTTTTCGTTATTGGCGCTTATAATTCTATGTTATAGAAATAAGTCGTAAATTCGCCGACTAATTCAAATTATTTTCATTTGAATATGATAAACGGGAAAAAGATAATAGTTGTAATGCCTGCGTACAACGCAGAAAAAACTTTGAGACAAACCTATGCCGAAATACCTTTCGACATTGTCGACGAAGTTATTTTGACGGATGATCATAGTTTCGACAAAACTATCGAAATGGCGCGCGAGTTGGGAATCAAGGAGATAATTACACACGAGAAAAATAAAGGTTACGGAGGGAATCAAAAAAGTTGCTATAACAGGGCGTTGGAATTGGGAGCGGATATCGTTATTATGTTGCATCCTGATTATCAATATACGCCGATGCTTTTGGAGCCGATATCATACATTATTGCAAATAATTTATATCCCGTAGTTTGCGCATCCAGAATATTGGGAAAAGGAGCTTTGAAAGGAGGGATGCCTATGATAAAATATATTGCAAACAGAATACTTACTTTTATACAAAATATTCTGCTCAATCAAAAACTTTCCGAATATCATACCGGTTATAGGGGATTTTCCGCAGAAGTATTGCGAAGCGTTAAATACAACGGGAATTCTAATGATTTCATTTTCGATAACGAGATGTTGGCTCAAATCTTTTACGCCGGCTATGAAATAGGAGAAGTTACATGCCCCACGAAATATTTTGAAGAAGCTTCTTCCATAAATCTGAGGAGAAGTTTTACCTACGGATTGGGAGTCTTGAGAGTTTCAATAGCGTATCGTCTGTGCAAATGGAAATTAATGAAATCAAAATTATTTTAAAGCCCTATGAAACAGATCTATCTTTATATGCAAAAACATGGATATTCTCTTTTATTTTTAACGCTTATCGTTATTTTTTTGATCATAAAAATTCCGGATCTGCTTTTGCCTTGTTTTTGGGATGAAGCATGGCCGTATTCTGTGGCAATATACGATTTATACGACCATGGACTTAGCCTTTCTCCGGGAGCGATATCTCCAGAACTGTATAGAGGACATCCGATTTTTTATCATTTTTGTCAAGTTTTATGGATGAAGATCTTTGGGAGTTCTTTGCTTGTTGCAAAGACTTTTCCTCTTTTTATTTCCGTCATGCTTCTCATCTCTGTTTATATGTTTTGTAAAGCATTGTTTGATAAGAAAATAGGGATTGTTGCCGTACTTTTTATATTGTTACAACCTGTTTTTTTAACTCAATCAACTTTTCTATTGCCCGAAATATTCCTTGCATTACTAACCTTGTTGACTTTTTATAGCTACGTCGACAAGAAGAAAATATTATATCTACTCGCTTGTTCGGCGATGCTTTTAACAAAAGAGACGGGCGCAGTATTTTTTATATCAATTTTTGTTTGGCATTTCATTGATTTTATTCGCAACAAGGAGCGGAATTTTGTCGCTTTTCTGAAAAGTTCGCTCTTTTTAGCTATTCCGATACTTCCTGTTGCAGCTTTTTTTGTAACTCAAAAAATCATTTACGGCTGGTTTTTATTTCCGTTCCACGTAGAATTATTGGATAAAAGCAATCTGCTGGATAAAATCTTCAATCGCTTTGATTTTGTCTTTATTTCTAAAGCAAATTGGTTTCTATTTGCTCTTACCATATTATCGTTGGCGCTTTATTTATATCGTAAAATAAAATTCAAAAAAGAAAATTTGATTTCAAAACAATTCGGCTTCTTTATTTTGTTTTTGATTTTTGCAACGTTTTTTGTAATCTTTTGCGCCGTGAATTTTTTCTCTCCCAGGTATATCCTGTGCATTTTACCATTGGTAATGATCGCATATGCTTATTGGATAATTACGTTATTTAATTTTAAGCCGGTTCTCTCTTTAATTCCCGTGACAATAATCTCCGTTATGTTTATTAGCATCAACATAAATGCGCAAAATAAACGTAGCTTGGATCATTCTCTATCTTTTAGGAATGCGGTGGATTGTCAAAAACAGACCGTTCAATATCTTGAAGAAAATAATTATTACGACGCCTCAATATTTACCCATTTCCTCATGCGCGTTGATTTGGAATATAAATGCGCGGGATATAGAAGCAATGACGTCCCTTTTACAAATATTTTGAATGAATTTGATGGGAACGCGCAATATTGTATATTCTCGGACGTGGAATACTCGAACGAATTTGACGAGATCAAATCTTCGTATGATTTAGAATTGGTAAAACGTTTTGAAAGGAATCATGCTTATACGGAGATATACAGGGTAAAAACATCTGCTGCAAAGTAAAAAAGAAGTTTTGTTAAGCATTTCAAAGAATGCGCTAATTTTGCAGCCGAAGAAAATGAAGAAAAAAGCTTACATATTTATCTGTCATCTTACTGTTTTTATCTTTACGATCTCCTCGCTTTTCGGCTTTTCCTTGATGGAAGAGAAGAAAGCGGAGGCGACGTTTCCATCGCCCGTATCTTTACGCGCAAATTATCATTACGGATTCACTATCAGCCATAATCCCAATTCTCGCTTTTTTAATGATAAACACTTTTCAACATACGAACTTGCCATTGTCAAACAAACGATTGGAAATACGTTTTGGGAGCAAAGCTTCAATTATCCGGCATATGGGATATCTCTCATGTACAGCGAATTGGGAAATCCGAAATATTTAGGACGTTTGATCGGACTTTATCCGTTCATGGATTTTCCGATGACTTCACGAAATAGTCGCGTACAATTTCTTTTTGCCGTAGGATTAGGAATCGGAGTCGGGACCAAGCCTTTTAATATTAGGACAAACCATAAAAATGTAATTTACAGCATGCATTTCAATTCATTGATTGAAATCGGATTGAAAGGTAAAATCAGAATAACGCCAAAATTCAATCTTTTGGGGGGCATTTCTTTTACGCACATGTCGAACGGATCGTTGCGACAGCCCAATCTCGGGATCAACAATCCGACCGTCTTTCTTAGCGTCGATTATCAGATCAACAAAGCTTCTCCCGAGAAAATAAAATTGGAAAAACCTTCGCGTCGGAAATGTCCTTATCGTTTTGAGATTTCGCTTAACGGAGCGATAAAAGATTCCGATTATTTGGACGATGACAAATTGCGTTTCTCCGGAGGGCTTGCTGTGAACATGCTGAAACGGTATCATTATTTTCGTTCTTGGGGCGTCGGCTTGGATTTTGATCTTGACTTTGTGGATATTTACGATGCAAAGCGGACTGACATCTTTTCAGGGAACGATTTTTCTTACATTATCCCCAGTCTTAAAGCTATTCATGCTTGGCACATCGACAAACTGCGATTCGGAATGGAACTTTGTTGCGCTTTGTATAGAAAATTCGAATATAACGATCTTATATTTGCTAATTTAACTTTGGGTTATGAGATACGAGATCAAATTATAGCGGGTATTATCCTTCGGGCAGGTTTTTTTCACGCCGATTATATCGGAATAAATATTAACGTTAAAACGTGGGAAATAAAACAAAAATAGCGATCGGTTTATTGTTTTTATCGACGTTCTTTTGGAGATGCGATAAAGGGCAACCGTTTGATACTACCGGAGAAGTTGCGACGGAGACGCGAACTATTGATTTTGCTAAAGGAATTATCATGTACGACGACGTGAATGTGATTCTGACCGACAAGATAGATAAGAAAGAAATCGTAGTCTCCGCCGGGAAAAATATTATAAAAAAAATTAATGCCGTTGTGAAAGATAGCGTTTTGATCATCAGAAATAACAATAAATGGAACTGGACGCGCGATCTTAATCCGGAAATTAACGTTTGGGTTAACGATGAAGGTATAGAGCATATTCTACATGCTTCGGTCGGCGCTTTGACAAATGAAGGCGTTTTTTCCTTCAAAGATTTTTCATTGGCACTGCTTAATGGAAACGGGATAATCAACTTGAATGTTGATGGATTTTATATGGGAGTCTACACGCACAATAGTTATACGGATATCATTATAAACGGATATTCTCAATATTTCAATCTGATACTTTACAGCTATGCTCCGGTTGATTGCCGCAATATGAACTGTTACGGTTTTTATGTCAAAAATAACAGCATTCAGGATTGTTGGGTTCATTCGGACTATTATCTATATCCGACCATTACAAGCTCCGGAAATATTTATTATCAAGGAAATCCTGAAATCAGAGATTATGTCAATACAGGAACAGGTTCTTTAATTAATTTAGAAGATCATTAACGTTCGATATCAGGGCAAACGTATGAAAAAGTTTATACAGTAACATGACGAGGCGTTGATCCGGCCATCTTTCTTTTGATTTTGATAGAAGACTGTTTCTTTTTCTTCGCCGACTTATAGTTCTTAAGCATGGTTAATGATGCTTTAAAAGTTGCGAATAAATTTTGTGGAGA
>JAIRTP010000064.1 GCA_031254805.1 Bacteroidales bacterium | reverse complement strand
CGGATTGGCAGTGATCTCGGTAGCGTCGCTGGAATTGATAGCTACCAAATCTTCTTTTTGTTTAATCACATTTAACGCTTCTTGAATTTCCAAGAAAGAAGCGATAAAATCGTCTACTTCTTGACTTTGCTGATCAATAATCAATTGCAAACTATCTTTTTGAGCTTGCAACTGTTTCTTTTCTTGTTCGTGTTTTTCATTGTTACATGCGCTAAAAAGCATCACAAAAACTGTTACAACTGAAAATAAGGCTGTTCTTTTCATTTTACTTACTTTTTTTTGATTTATAGTACAAAAATAAAACATTTTAGATTCAATATTGTTTAAAATTTGTTATTTATATATAGTTATTTATAATTCCCGTATAGCTTACGTTGATTTTCTTTCCTGTCGCATTTTTTTTCTTTGAAGGTTGTCTGATAATTACAATCCCTTATCATGTTGATAATCAGTAATATTATCAGGGTATTTTCTATTGATATTCTGCCGCTTAATCACATTAACATAAAAAAAGAGGGCGAATTTTTGACGCGCCCCCTTCTTTCGCTCATGAGAAAATTTTATTTAGGATATCCGATACTTTGCGTCAATACGACCCATTTGCTGTCGGGCAATGACAGCGTTTTTGAGAGCTCTACCGGATCAAAGAATCCGCGCGCCACTGTCGATAATCCTGTTGATGCGCAAAATAGGTAGACGTTTTCTGAGATATATCCGGTGTCAACATAAACTATATTTTTGCGAGAATCGCTCATACCGCCTCCATACACGTCGTTGTTGCAGACATAAATCAAATTGAGCGCCGCCGCGGCTACATAATCTTGTCCGCCGGTTTTTGCTCTGACATCTTCTTCTACTATTGGAATCAGAACATTGCGGTCGGGATTCCAAAGAAAAAGTCCATTTCTCATGGCGCAATAGATTTCTATTTCTTGTTTGTTGTTTGCCGATGGAGCCGTTCTTTTTTTCTCATCGATACGATTATAGCCGAAAGCCGCCCAAAGGAGATTAGACAACGTTTGATTGTCTATATTCTTGTCGGAAAATTCGCGTGCACTTTTCCGATTTTTCAACGCATCCATCAAAGGCATTCCGCCTGTGATTATCGGATCGGGTAATTGAATTTCCTTAGGTTGCGCGCATCCTGAAATGGCGATAACCATGAAAGCTAAAAAAATCATGCTGAATTGTTTCATTTTTACGTCAATTTAAAAAGTTAATTATTAGAGTTTATATTGAAAGTAATTATTCTACGCGATGACCGGTATATTAAATACTTTTATTTATAACTGATTGATAACTATATATTGAATCTTGTTGCGTATAATGTCTATTTTAATAAATAACTTACGTCGCTTGCCGGTATGTCGCAAAGTACGACATTTTGTAACTCTTTATCCCATTGATAGATTCGCATGGGATATTGTCCTTTCAATTCCATCGTAGCTCCGTCGATTTCCAACAAACAAGCTTCACGCAATCCGACAACTCTTACCTTTTTATTAATCGTAATGAATTCAATCAAACGTTCGTCGCGGGTTTCTCCGCCATGCGTTTGGTAATTCATGTCGTTTTCAACGGGAAGATAATGCGGGTTGATTTGGAAAGGAACGAGATTGAGGCATTTGAAAGACGCCGGTTCAATGATTGGCATATCGTTCGTCGTCCGTAACGTAGGACATGCCACATTGGATCCTGCGCTCCATCCCATAAACGGAACTCCGTTCAATACGGCTTCTCTCATGGACGTCATTACTTTATTTTTGTGTAGCTCGTAGACCAAATGAAAAGTGTTTCCGCCTCCGACAATGATACTTTTTGCCTTTTTTACGGCTGCTTCCGGATCTTTTTCTTGATGGATAGAGACGACTTTTACGCCGAATTCTTTATAAACGTTAGCTACGCGTTCGATATATGCGTCATATGATTGTTGCAAATCAATCTTTTTTAACGCTACGCCTGCATAAGGAATAAAAAGAGCAGATTTTATATTATGTTTGTCGATAAATGCTTTGATATATTTTTTCGGCCATTCCAAATATTTTTCGCCACGCATAGTTGAATTACTGATCAATAATAGCTTCATGATTTTATCTTTTACGTTTCTTAATAAAACTATTAGGCAAATGTACATAAAAGTTTTCATATATACGCAGATTGATAAAAATTTGCTTGTAAAGCTGCAATATGTGAAATCAGCGCAGACAATTGCCTGAGTAGAATTGCACTAAAGGTTTTATGAATATCGCGGGAGCGACTATTGTAGGACGTAGTAAAACTGATTATTTGGTTTAGTTTACGGAAAAGAACAGATAAAACGGCAAGTTGAAAGCGGCATTAACCGACAATAAAGCCGAAACGGGCGACGGTATGATGATAAAATAAGCAGGATAGGAGGGACTCTGTCCGGAAAATGACGAATCAGCAGCATTTAAAATCATCTATTCTATAATTTTTTTGATCATCATCAATCCGTCTCTAAAAGGCAATAATACATTTTCGACGCGCTCGTCCAATTGAACAAAATCATTAAACATCCTGATTTCTTTGGTGATTTTGTCGTCGCATTTCTTATCAATAACTTTCCCATTCCATAAAATATTGTCAACCAAAATAATGCCTCCGACGGGAATTTTATCTATGACCATCTTGTAATAATCCAATAAGCGCTCTTTGTCGGCATCTAAAAAGACTAAATCAAATTGCCTGTTCAACCTCGGAATAATATATAGAGCGTTACCGATATAAAAATCAATTTTATCCGCTAATCCGCTCTCTTTAAAATATTTTCTGGCGATATCCTCAATTTCGGGATTTTTGTCGATAGTAACCAAATGGCCATCGTTCGGCAATTCCGACGCTAAACATATTGTCGAATAGCCGGTAAATGTTCCCAACTCCAAAATATTTTTAGGCTTAAACAAAGAAGTCAATATGGAAAGAAATTTTCCCTGTACTTTTCCACTCAACATGCGCGGCATCAACGTCGTAATATTGGTCTCCCGCTCCAATCGCTTTAAAACGTCGCTTTCTTCCGTCGTATGCTCTTCGCAATAAGTTTCTATGGCGACATCGATCAAATAACGAGTCTCTTTCATAACTATTCCGATATATAGGACAATATGCTCAACTTGTCAAAATGTAGATATTGATTGGCGACATCCATAATGTGCGATGAAGATATATTTTCAATTTTTACAAACATTTCTTCCATTTCTATGACGGTCCCGGTATGCAACAATGATTTTCCAATCGAAATCATTTGATTCAATCCCGAATCGGACGCTATCGCTATTTGTCCGCAATATTGCTTTTGAATCTTATGTAAAAACGTCGTTGATAATGGTTTTTTACACAATTTATCCAATTCTTTAGCTATCAAGCGTAGACATTTTTTGAGATTTCGTTTCTCCGTGCCAAGATAGATTTGAAAAATTCCCGTATCGCTATAAGCCGAATAGTGCGACTCATTATTGTAAGTAAATCCGTTTTTTTCTCTCAAAACCATATTTAAAAGAGAGCTCATAGCCGGACCTCCTAAGTAATTATTCAGTAAAGACATCGTAAAACGATCGTTTGAAGCGATGCAAGGAGCTATTCCTCCCAAAATGCAATGCGCCTGATGTATCGGCTTTTGAATGGTCAGATCAAATTTTTTCGAATGAAGAGCCGGTTGAATTTTATGTTCTTTTATTAAATTTGGACGGTCAAATAATCTTTCTACGTAATTCAAAATCGTTCGAAAAGGAACTTTTCCGACATAACTCACCACAATTCGTTCTGGTTGATAAAGATTTTGTGTGAAATGTAGGATCTGCTGCTGCGTAAAAGAACGCACTTTCTCTGGAGTTCCCAAAATATTTTTTCCAAAAGGTTGATTAGGAAAAATATACTCTTCAAAATCGTCAAAAATTTGCTCGGAAGGCGTGTCAAGGTAGGAATCTATCTCATCGATTACGACTTCTTTCTCCTTCTCAAGTTCTTTTTCCGGAAAAACGGCGTTAAAAATAACGTCGCTCAACAAATCCAACGCGCGAAAAGAATATTGCGGTAAGAAACTTGCATAGATCGCCGTTTCTTCACGCTCTGTATAAGCGTTCAATTCGCCTCCGACGGACTCCAGCCGCTTTAATATTTCAGCGGATGAACGTCTGGAGGTGCCTTTAAATATAGTATGCTCAATAAAATGGGCTAATCCTTGCTCTTTTTCTGTTTCATTACGCGATCCGGCGGCGACAAAAACTCCTGCATGGGCTACCGTTGTATTCCATGGAAGATAGATCAATCGCAATCCGTTTGAAAATGTATGTTGTAGTATCGTCTTATTCATGCGCGATTAAAATGAATTTTATTGACAAAATCTTGTTTATTCAATGTGTGATTTCAATTTTCTAATTTATGGATTTATAAGTCTTTAAATGAAATGGGTGCAAGATAAAAAAAGTTTTTGAGAAAAATTTTTCTCAAAAACTTTTTCTAAATAAAGCAAAAATTCTTATCAAAAATATTCGGTTATTTTCCTCTCTATTTGATAAGGAAAGGAAATTTGTCATAATTTTTCAAGGCAATTTGCGTACCTCTTGCAACAGCCCGCAACGGATCTTCTGCAATATGAACTTGGAGTTGCGTTCTTGTTTGCAACCTTTTATCTAGGCCTCGCAATAGAGCGCCACCTCCGGCCAAATAAATTCCTGTGCGATAAATATCGGCAGAAAGCTCCGGCGGAGTTCTTTCCAGTGCATGAAGCACTTCTTGCTCTATTTTACTGATAGATTTATCTAAACAACTTGCAATCTCGTCATATTTTACAATAACCTCTTTTGGAATACCGGTCATCATATCGCGTCCATGTACGGCAATCGGCGGCGGCGGATTATCTAATGTGGGAATGGCTGCTCCGACTTCGATCTTAATGCGCTCAGCCGTACGTTCTCCGACATTGATCTTATGTTCATTTTTCATGTACTCTTCAATGTCTTTATTAAATTCATCTCCTGCAATCCTGATTGATTGGCTTTTTACTATATTTCCAAGTGAAATTACAGCAATTTCCGACGTTCCTCCTCCGATATCGACAACCATATTTCCGATAGGCTCCAAAATATCCAATCCGATTCCAATGGCGGCGGCCATCGGTTCATGAATCAGTTTTACTTCTTTTGCTCCGGCTTGTTCTGCCGAATCTTTCACGGCGCGTTCCTCCACTTCCGTAATTCCGGAAGGGATACATATGACCATTTTTAACGATGCCGATCCCATAGATCTTTTCGGATAAATCCTTTTAATAAATTCGCGTAACATCATCTCCGCCGATTTAAAATCGGCAATAACGCCGTCGCGTAAAGGCCTGATGGTTTTTATATTGTCGTGAGTGCGCCCTTGCATCATCTGCGCTCGCTTTCCTACGGCCATAACTTTTCCGGAAACGGCATCCAACGCAACAATGGAAGGTTCGTCTACAACTACTTTATCATTCCAAAATATGATGGTATTGGCAGTGCCAAGATCGATTGCTATTTCTTTTGTAAAAAACGAAAATAATCCCATATCATTTTTTTATTCTAAATTCTCATCCAAATCAATAATCAGGTGCAAAAATAATTTTTTTTATTTTAACTTGTACTTTAATTCAAGATATATGATCAAAATAAATGCAATTATTTTATATGGCGCAAAGGTACAATTAATTGATAAAGATTTTGTCCGTAAAAATTAAATTTCAAAAAAAATGTCAAAAATGCTCAAGCAAAAGAAAAAAGATCAAAAATATAAAGATAATTACTGAAGCGTAAATAGCTGAGCTATTGAGTAACTGCGATCAATAATTATCATTTCAGGCGTATTTTCATATTTCCGGATTGCGTGGGAAGCTCTAAACATCAAGTGAACGCTTTTCAACTATGTTGCTATTATTTGCAATTGTCGTAATACTACCTAAATGGTCTTTATGAGAGATAATACATTGTTCCTGTGCTTTTTATATATTTGATCTTCTAATCGCCTCGTAATCTCTGAGAATTAATATGGCGATTTGTTATCCTAACTTTTGAAAAAATATTATTGCGAAATCAATTTTATTATGTACCTTTGCACTCCTTTTGCGGGCGTGGCGTAATTGGTAGCCGCACTAGACTTAGGATCTAGTGCCGAAAGGCGTGGGGGTTCGAGTCCCTTCGCCCGCACAATATGGATTGAATATCAATGATTTGTATTTAGCGCCGCCAAATTTATTACTCAAAAGAAGGTGCGTCAAAAAATCAGACATTTGGATATTTTACAAACTTTGTTTTATGACAAGGCTGGTTTGGTTGATCTGTTAGATTACTATTTGAAAGAGTTTGAAAGGTTTTCTACAAGATTTCAATGCGTAAATAATTTTCTTTGTCTTTCAATTTCAAACTATGAATTCGTTTTAGGGCGAAATAATCTTTGCAATATGTACTAAAAAGCTACGGATATGTCAATGAAAAATAGTCCAATGTTTGAAAAACGTAGTTTAATTACCTTATTTTTGATTTTTTTATATAGTTTTTCATTGTCGGCGCAAAATGCTTTGTGTCAGGGAGAAGTGAGAGATGCTTTATCGAATGAGCCAATTCCATACGCCACTGTTCGATTATTAAATACTCTTGATTCAACGCTTTATGCGGGATGTATTACCGATGAAACAGGACGATTCCTTATGAAAAAACTTCAGAAAGATAACTATCTTTGTTGCATAACATACGTTGGATATCTCCCTGTGTGTATTCCTGTTTCTACAATCGAAAAACAAAATTTTGACCTTGGGAAAATTAATCTTTCATTATCAAACGATCTGCTACAAGAAGTTGTTATAGAGGGGACAATGCAAATAAGAAAAATGATTGATCGGTCTGTTTATCAGATTGACAGCGCAATTTTGGCCCATGCCGCTAAAACGTCGGATATATTTAAAAAGATTCCTGAAGTATATGTTAATTCGGCGGGCGAGATTGCTATTAAGGGAAAAAACGCGACGATGATCATGGTCAACGGTATATTATCGCCCGAGAAGGAAAATATAAAATCAATTGATATTCATGATATTGAAAACGTAGAAATCATTACGGCTCCTTCTTCAGAGTATGGAACCGAAATAGATGGAATTATCAATATCATCCTTAAGGAAAAAATGAAAGCAGGTTACTATTTTAATATTGGCGGATCTTGGTGGTCTTTGCCTTTTAATAGAGTAGCTGTCGGCGGCGCTTTTCGATATAATTCGGAGAAAATACGATACCGCTTTTCGGCGAATTATTCCTATAATAGTCCAAAGAAACAGTGGGATAGTATTTATCGAGAAAATTTTGACGAGAATGATAATCTTTCTGTTTATCAATCTATTGACATTCCTCAGAAAAAAATAGAACAAAATATATTTATTGATAATAATCTTGATTATTATATTAATAAGAACAATTTTTTACATTTTTCATCGCGAAATGTTTTTTTTCCAAATACTATAAAAACACAAGGTTTTGCGACTAATTCTATGAATAATGCTCTTATTAATTCTATCTCTTCGTTTACTGATAAGGATACAGATTATAACACAGGAAATTATACTTTTTTTTACAGGAGAAAATTTAATAAGGAGCATCAACTATTCTCTTCCAATTTTAATTTTTATCATATGACAACTGCCAATAATTCAAAATATGAAGAAATAAAATTGGAAAACGCGCCTTATTCGTCTCCGCATTCACGTAATACAACGGAAAAAGCTAATCGTTATTCTTATAATTTAAAAGTGGATTATTATCATCCCATATCTCAAAAAGTCAGCTTTTCTACTGGTGTTTTAGGATATTATCAAATGTTTTTCAATGATTATCAAGATGGAGGATTTTCCGATACAACTTATAAATACAGCGATTTGAAAGCTCATGCATATCTGGATTTTTCGTTTAATTTCAATGATTTTGGATTTAGAATCGGAAATAAGATAGAATCTTTTTTTACCTACTTAAAAAATGTTCCTGAAATAAATCAAACTTCGTATTTACCTTCTATCATGGTATTAAAAAAGTTTGGAGCTACGCAATCTTTAAGTTTGAGTTATCGCGCCGTAAACTTTTACCCGAATGTATGGATATTAACCCCTTACGTAACTTATTCGGCTGATTCGCTAACAGCTCATAGTGGAAATCCCAATATCAAACCCGGTAAATTACATAATGTTTCATTGAATTATGTGTTTCGAAAAGGAGTTACGTATTTACAACTTGGGGCGTTATATCAATATATGCAAAATGCTTTTTCTAATGAATCATCTATCATCGAACAAAAAACCTTGTTATATAAACCAGTCAATATTTCTGGAAAAAATAAGTTCTCCTTAGAGGTAATTCCTTCGTTAGATTTCGATTTTTTGATCATCGAAACGACATTGACGCCTTATTATGAATATTTTCAAGCTAATAATGATCATCGAAAAAACTTTAATTTCGATCTATCGCTATCCGTATATTGGTATCTTCCTTATGATTTTGAGTTTGACGTGGATTTTACCTATAAAGGAAAAGCTCTCACATCGCAGGGGTGTACAAAACAATACCCTGAAATTGATTTTTATTTGAGTAAAACTTTTTTAAAGGGGAATATGGAAGTGAATATTTCTTACTCAGGATTATTTTTTTCCACGGCTATAATTAATGTGATTGAACAAGATTATTTTTACCAATGGATGAAAGAGGATAATACAATGCGAGGCTTCAGCATAGGATTGAGCTACCGCTTTCGAAAAGGAAAAGAATATCAAATAGAAAATATACAAAAATATCAAGATAATGATTTGAAGAAAATATAGATGACAATTTTTGATTATATAAATTAGACTGCCCTCTTTTTGCAAGGCGGCAGTTTAAACTTCCGATGCTTAGAAATAAAGAATGAATATACAAAAAATATGGCGTTTTTTCTTTAATTTTGCCATATATTTGATAAAGTGGATCATGAACAATATTATATTATCAATCAAAGATTTACATATAAAGATCGGCGACAGGGAGATATTAAAAGGGATTAACCTTGAAGTCAAAGCAGGGGAGACTCATGCTATTATGGGGCCGAATGGAACGGGAAAAAGTACTTTAGCGGCCGTTATTGCCGGACGTGAAGGTTATAATGTGACGCAAGGACAGGTTCTTTATAAAGGAGAAAATCTTTTGGAAATGTCGCCCGAGCGACGTTCGCGCGAAGGCGTTTTTCTGGGATTTCAATATCCGGTAGAGATTCCGGGCGTGAGTATAACTGATTTTCTCAAGACGGCTATCAATGAACATAGAAAATATCACGGTTTAGAGCCCATCAGCGCAAAAGATTTTTTGGCGTTAATGAACGAGAAGAAAAAATTGGTCGAAATGACTTCCAATTTGGCAAATCGATCTGTAAACGAAGGATTTAGCGGCGGAGAGAAAAAAAGAAATGAAATTTTTCAAATGGCCATGTTGGAACCTGCTTTGGCTATTCTGGACGAAACCGATTCCGGACTCGACATCGACGCTTTACGTATTGTAGCAAACGGAGTGAATAAGTTGAGAACCAAAGAGAACGCTATTGTCGTGATTACGCACTATCAGCGTTTGTTAGATTATATTGTACCGGACGTGGTGCATGTGATGTACGACGGAAATATCGTTATGACAGGTAATAAGTCTTTAGCTATGAATCTTGAAAAACATGGATACGCTTGGGTTAAAGAGCAGTTGGATATATCTTAAATATCATCCGATAAGTTGATAACTCTCAGTTAATAAATTATTCATAATTAGTTATGGAGATAGTAAAGCAAGATTATTCGAAATTTGAGCGTCAACTCAAAATATTTTTCGAAGAAAAATATCAAGATTTTTCTCTGAAATTTCCGGAAAGAGCCGTTGCGTTTCAACAGTTTATTACAGAAGGTTTTCCGACGCGGCAATTGGAATCGTGGCGAAATACCGATTTAGCGCATATTTTGAATGATAATTATCATATTGTCGCGCCCAATGACCGTAATTTGCTTTCAACGGCGGCGTTTCATTGTAACGTTCAAGGAATAAACGTGCATGAAATTTCTATTACAAACGGATTCTCGAATCAAAAACTGATTAAATTGGATAATGACGTGATTTATGGAAGTTTGCAAGAAGCGATCTTGCAATATCCTGATCTTGTCTCAAAACATTTCGGAAAATATAACAAACATTTAGACGGCTTTTCATCTTTGAACGATACTTTTTGGCTTGACGGCGCATTTGTTTATGTTCCAGATAATATTTCTTTGGATTTACCTTTGCAAATATTGAATGCGTACAATTGGGACGAACAACTTTTCTTGTCGGTTCGCAATTTAATCGTATTGGGGAAAAACAGCAAAATGACGCTTCTTCATTGCGACGACTCGTTGAATCATCATCGTGCATTGAGCAATTCGGTTAGCGAAATCTATATGGATGAATATTCTGAAATGGATTATTATAAATTGCAAAATATCAATAATAAAACGGCCATCGTCAATCGGATAATCTTTTATCAGGAGCAGGCAAGCCGCTTGAATGCCAATCAAGTTTCGTTGAACGGCGGATTGTTACGCAATGATATTCATGTGAAATTAGATGGGAAAATGTCGGATGCGGACGTTTCGGGAGCTTATTTGATGGATAAAAATCAAATGATCGACAATCATGTACATGTTCATCATGCAGTTTCGGACTGCACGTCTAATCAGGAATTTAGAGGCGTTTTGGACGATTATGCCGCAACAGTTTTTAACGGATATATTTTAGTTGATAAAGACGCTCAAAAAACGGCGGCGCAGCAAAGCTGCCGTCATATTCTGGTAAGCGACAAGGCAAAAATCGAAACGCAACCGTTTCTTGAGATTTATGCCGACGACGTCAAATGCAGTCACGGCGCTTCGGTTGGGCAATTAGACAATGAGGCCTTGTTTTATATGCGTTCCAGAGGGATCGACGAACAAAATGCGCGGACTTTACTAACTTATGCTTTTGTGTCTGTGGTTTTGGACAAAATCAAAATAAAACCTTTGAGAGAACGTTACGCAGATATGATCAAACAGCGATTGAGCGGTAATTTAGGGATTTGCGGACAATGCGTGCTGGATTGTTCTATCAAAGAAAAAATGGAGCAATTAGATGGTTTAAAATTGTTTTAATTGATGAAAGATTTTGATATATCAAAAATACGTTCCGATTTTCCGATTTTATCGCGACAAGTACATAACCGGCCGATCGTGTATTTCGATAATGCCGCCACAACGCAGAAACCGATTGATATCATTGAACGCGTCAACCGCTATTATGAATGGGAAAATGCTAATATTCATCGCGGAGCGCACTTTTTGGCCAACGAAGCGACTGAATTTTATGAAGCGGGGAGGAGTAAAGTAGCGGAATTTATCAACGCCAAGCATGCTCGTGAAATCATCTTTACGCGGGGAACTACCGAAAGCATCAATTTAGTAGCATTCTCTTTTTCGGAACGTTATCTGCTCGAGGGCGACGAAGTCGTGATAACCGCTATGGAACATCACGCTAATATTGTGCCTTGGCAAATGGCTTGCGAACGTAAAAAAGCTAAGCTTAAAGTTCTTCCGATGGACAAAAACGGAATTTTAGAGATAGAAAAACTTCCTGAATTGTTAACCGAAAGGACAAAAATTGTAGCCGTAACGCATATTTCTAACGTATTGGGAACGATCAACCCAATTAAGAATATTATTGAAACAGCGCATCAACAAAATATTCCCGTTTTGATTGACGGCGCGCAATCTGTTCCGCATCAAAAAGTAGACGTTCAGGCATTAGATTGCGACTTTTTCTGTTTTTCGGGGCATAAAATGTACGCGCCGATGGGAATTGGCGTTTTATACGGTAAAGAACATTATCTCAATGAGATACCGCCATATCAAGGCGGGGGAGAGATGATACGAAAAGTCACTTTTGAAAAAACGACTTACAACGATTTACCTTTTAAGTTTGAAGCTGGAACGCCCGATGTCGGCGGCGTTTTAGCTCTTCATGCCGCTATTGATTACATGGAAAATATTGGTTTAGAGCAAATCGCAAAGACGGAACATGATTTATTGAAGCATGCAACAGAAAAATTGCAACAACTTGATTATATAGAAATTATCGGCAATGCGCCTGACAAGTCGGGATTGATCTCATTTTTAATGAAAGATATTCATCCGTATGATGCGGGGACGATTTTAGACCAATTGGGATTTGCCGTTCGAACCGGTCATCATTGTGCCGAGCCGATTATGGACTTTTTCAACATAACAAGTACCATTCGTATTTCATTTTCATTTTACAATACCACGAAAGAAATTGACAATTTTATCGTCGCTTTGGAACGAGTCAGAACGATGCTTTTGTGAGTAAAAGTCTGCATAAAAAAGAACTTGTTTCTAAGATTATTACTCATACCTTTGCGCCATGCAAATAATTGTCGAACGGATATTGATATTGGTCATAATCGGATTTATTGGATGGTTGACTTTTCGTTTGAAAATCATTACTGAAAATAGTTCCGAAGGATTGGTAAAAGTGATACTGAAGATCACGTTGCCTTTATTGATTTTTACCACTTTTGCAGGCTCAGAATTGAATAAGGAGATGATTGCCGCTTTTCCATTTGTTTTTGGAGCGGCTTTTGTGAGCGTCGTGGTTCTCTATTTTCTGAGTAAATGGAGCGCAAAGCTTCAGAAACTAAATAAAGAAAATACCGCTTTACACAATACCAGTACTATGTTTGGGAATGTGGGTTTTTTAGGATATCCGCTCTTGAACGCTGTTTTTCCGGAAGGAGAAGGATTGATCTATGCGACGATTTTTCAACTTGGCCACGACGGATTAATGTGGACTTGGGGAATATTTATTCTCAATAGCGGCGCGCAACAAAAAAGTTCCCAATCGTGGAAGCACATGATCAATCCAACTACAATTGCTTTTTTGGCGGGAACTTTATTCCTTATATTAAAAATTAAAATTCCATATATTTTATTTGAACCGTTGAACGGATTGGGACATACGACTATTTATCTTTCGATGATCTATATCGGCGCTATTCTGGCTACGGTTAAAGTAAAAGCGTTGTTGACAAACATTCGTTCTTATATCATGAGTTTTAATAAACTGCTCATCGGCCCTGTAATTGTTTTACTATGTTTTTACGGATTAAAAAAAGCGGGCGTTTATATTCCTTTTCCCGCCATGGGAGTCGCTGTTTTAGAATCCGCCATGCCTTGTATGATCATTGTTTCCGTCTTGGCTAAAGAATTAGGCCTCAACGCAAAACAATCCGTTGAAAATATATTTATCAGTTCTATTTTATCAATAGCAACGCTCCCGTTTATCTTCTATTTGGTTAAAGAATTTCTTCTTTTTTAGAGAACTATATTACTGAAGAATGAGTTTGCCGCTTTTCTTGACCGTATTATTATCGGTTAACACGACGATGTAAATCCCTTTCGGCAGATCGGAGAGATCAAGTTGTTCGATCCCGGACGTATAGGTAAGTCGTATCTCTTTGAGATTCTTTCCAAAAATATCTTTGATCAATATATATCTGTCGTGAGCGGAAAAATCATAGAACCTGTATTTAATCTCCACAAATCCCGTGGATGGATTTGGAAATACTTCCAGTTTCAAAGGCGATTCTTCTATCTCTTCTATTGAAACGTTCTCTATAGCCGTAAATTGGTGTAATATTTTTGTGCCGAAATCAAAATCAAACAGTTTTATCATTTTTTCTCCTTGATGTATATAAAAATAGCCTCTTCCGTCGTAATTATTTGCCCACCAAATTAACCCGTCTTTATTCAGAGGATATTCTTCGGGAGGCGGGCCGTCGTCGTAAAACTCTATGCTATAACAATTTCCGACCTGAAGTTGGACGGTGTCTTTATATCTTTCGAGCGGCGCAAAGTTATTTCTATTCAATATAGTGTCATTTGTATGCAGATCAATTAAATAATAATAGTTTTCAGAAGGAGCTTTGTTGCTATCGAAAAACACAATAATATCTTCCGGATATTTGGCAACCGGTTCAAAAGTTGAAAAAGCAATGTCGCTTTGTGGAAATTGATCGCTTTTTCCATTGGGATTTAATAACTGAACTTCGAAGAGATTGCTTTCGTCTCCGGTATGCCATTCGGGAACGCCGGGCAAATGGATCGTGTCAATTTCTGTAAAATGAAGGCTTCCCGACCAATCATATTCCAAAAAAGTTCCTCCTTTTGGACCATATTTGATAGTCATGGAATACAATGTCTCCTCGCCGTTATTTTTTATAACAATGATCGGATTTCCGCAAATAGGATTGAATCTTTGGTGCGCATATTCGGTAGAAGGAGCAATAATTTCTTCAATAGAAGCGTCTATTTGGTAATTTGGCTTACCATATTCGAATAAATAAGAAGAGATTACCCAATTTCCTATATTTTCGGTGGCGATATAAGGTTCCATAATCAAATCAAATGAATGCTCGGAAGAACCCGTAAAGCCTTGTAAATAAATATCGTGATAAGGCACATTTTCTCCCGGGCACCAGTTGGCTCTGTCATAAAGCCATGTTCCGGCTTGAGGATAAAGCGCTATAAAACCGCATTCGCGCCAGATATAACGTTCGTCAATAACCTGCTCGTCAATTTTTACGGTACGTTGTTTCATGCAAAATTCTGAGCAATTATCAGGAGAATCCATTCCATGACCTGTTTGAATGATCTTTAATAGAAGCGTTTCCGTATTTTCATTCAGCGTTACAGTTTGGGCGGTTAAATGATCTTCGATAGGATTATTTTCATCGCCATAGCGAAAAGAGCCTGTCCATAAAGGCGTAATATGGCGAACGGAAAGAGGAGGAGTTCCCGGAATGAGATAAAATGTCAGGTTGATCTTCCAGCCTCTGTCGTGATTGGCTTCATAGCCGGTGTGCGTATAAACAATTTGTACGGAGTCATGTAATAACGCTCCGAAATCGCTCATGTCAAAATACCAGCCGAATTTCCAATTATTATTGCTGTGCCAACTATTTCCGTAAGGCGTGATAAAGCGGCCTATTTCCCATCCTAATGAATCGCCTTCAACGCCGCCTGTCTTTCCAATATGAATATAGTTCAAATAATCCCATTCGCCGCATCGTAATTTGGAAGCGCATTCAAATTGCAAACATGCAATAACTTTATAATATTCGATATCGGAAGATGGAAATTCCGCCCAAACCGGATATCGAGTATACCCGACGGAAGGATCTGTTTTGATCTCCACATCTTCGTGTGTTTTAATAATGATCGTATCGGCGGTTTGCGCCGTCAGAGAGAAACAAAAAAGCAATCCGACGACAATTAAATAGATTTTTTTCATTGTGATTATTCTTTTTCCGGTTTTTTTAAAATAAGATGAAGCTCGTCCAACTGTTCCTGAGCGATTGTAGACGGCGCGTCGATCATCACGTCGCGTCCGGCATTGTTTTTAGGAAACGCAATAAAATCGCGAATACTGTCTTGTCCGCCAAACATAGCGTTGAGACGGTCAAAACCAAGCGCTATTCCTCCATGCGGAGGCGCTCCGTATTCGAACGCATTCATCAAAAAGCCAAATTGATTTTGCGCTTCTTCGGGCGTAAAACCTAAGAGCGAGAACATTTTTTGTTGTAACGCCTTGTTATGAATACGTATAGAACCGCCGCCGATCTCTACGCCGTTGAAGACCATATCGTATGCATTGGCTCTAACAGCTTTCGGGTCGCTATCCAATAACGGGATATCTTCTGGCTTTGGCGAAGTAAAAGGATGATGCATAGCGTAAAAACGCTGCGTTTCGTCATCCCATTCCAGCAATGGAAAATCGATAACCCATAAAGGTTTGAATATTTCAGGATTACGTAATCCGAGTCTTTTTCCCATTTCTAAACGTAATTCACATAAACCTTTTCTTGTTTTGTTTGTTTCTCCGGCTAATAAGAGCAATAGATCGCCCTTTTGAGCTCCAAAAGCGTCAAGCCATTGTTGAATATCCGTTTCTGAGAAAAATTTGTCTACGGAAGATTTTATACTTCCATCTTGATTATATTTCACGTAAATAAGTCCTGTCATACCGATTTGAGGACGTTTTACAAATTCCGTCAATTCGTCAAGTTGTTTTCGGGTATATTCGGCGCATCCGGAGGCGGCGATTCCAACAATGATTTCAGCGTTGTCAAATACGACAAATCCTTTATTTTTTACCCTATCGGTCAACTCTACAAAACGCATGTCGAAGCGAATATCAGGTTTGTCGCTGCCATAATATTTCATGGCGTCGGCATAAGTTATGCGCGGCCATTTTTCTAACTCAATGCCGTTAATTGTCATGAAAAGATAATTGGTCATCGATTCGAAAGTCTCTAAAATGTCGTCTTGCGTGACAAAAGACATTTCACAGTCTATTTGAGTAAACTCAGGTTGACGGTCGGCGCGTAGATCTTCGTCCCGGAAACACTTTACTATCTGGAAATAACGGTCAAATCCTGACACCATCAGTAATTGTTTAAAAGTTTGCGGCGATTGCGGCAAAGCGTAAAATTCATTGAGATTCATTCTAGAAGGAACGACAAAATCGCGCGCGCCTTCGGGCGTTGATTTGATCAAAAACGGCGTCTCAATCTCTAAAAAGCCTTGACTGTCTAAATATTTTCTTACCTCAAGTCCAACTTTGTGGCGTTGAATTAAATTTTCTTTTACAGGATTGCGGCGAAGATCTAAATAACGATACTTCATACGTAACTCGTCGCCGCCGTCGGTGTCGTCTTCAATAGTAAAAGGAGGAAGTTTTGAACTATTAACGATATTGATTTCCGTAACGTCTATTTCAATCTCTCCCGTAGGAATATTGGGATTTTTTGATTCGCGTTCGATAACTTTACCTTTTGTCATGACGACATATTCACGTCCTAATTTCCGGGCAATTTCAATGATCTCTTGAGGATTTTTCCCCTCTTCCAAAACTAATTGCGTAATGCCGTAACGATCGCGCATATCGATCCATATCAATTTTCCTTTATCGCGAATGCGTTGTACCCAACCGCATAAAACAACTTCTTGGTTTACATCGGAAATACGAAGCTCTCCGCAAGTGTGTGTTCTTAACATAATTATATATAAGTTTTTAAGGGTGCAAAATTAATCTTTTTATATGTGATTTGAAAAGAAAATATTGATTAGAATGGATATCCGATACCAAAATTCAATACAATATCGCGGAGATGCAGATGACGAACGATCCATTTATCGCCGTTATATCCCGGATTGTATATCGGCAACCCAAAATCAAGCCGGATCACAAAAAAATCTATATCTAAGCGCAATCCTAATCCTGTATTCCAATATAATTCCTTATAAAATTTTGAGAGTTTAAAAGAACCGTTGGTAAAATCTTTATCATCTCGCAGCAACCAAATATTTCCCGCATCCATGAAAAACGCGCCCTTGAACATTCCCGAAATATTGAACCGATATTCTCCATTCACTTCTAATTTAATGTCGCCGCTTCGTTCATATTTATTGCCGCTTTGAGAAATGTATGCTCCGGGGCCGACAATATTGATAGGAAAGCCTCTTAAATCGTTTGGTCCTCCGCCATAAAACCCTTTTTCAAACGGCAACGACATATTATTTCCGTATGGAACGCCGATTCCTCCCCAAGCCCTGAAAGCAAGGTTCGCGCCTCGTTTATTCGTGTAAATATAACGCCGAATTTCAATATCGCCTTTTAAATATTGCGCATAGCGGATATTAAAAAGCGTATAATATTCATTAATTTTTTCGCTGTCAAATGTTTTTGGAGAATGAAAAAGAGAATTAATTCCGTATAGTAAATTACCGCACGATTCGATAGATGTTCGGATGTAAGTAAAATTCTTGTTTCTTCCGACCTCCTGATTACTGAATGTGAGCGTATAGCCTAAAGCCATAATAAAGTGATCGGTATACTGCTCTTTGTATCTTCTATTGTTGTATTGAGTAAGTAGTGAATCAAATTCGAGCGTTTTATCCACTTTGATCAAGTTCAGATCCAGCAATGTTAAAGAGTGCGCGATCTTTTCTGCAGGCTTCCATTTATAACCGAAAGAGGTCAAAAATAAGTTACGGCTGTATAAAGAACGATATTGAAAATTATATCCGATATTTATGCTGGTACCAGGACGATAAAAACGCGGAAATCGATAGGGACTGATTGGGGCTAAAAATTTTGGAAAAGTAAGCGATAGCTGAAATCCCGCGTCGAATGAGTTGAATATTCCAAAGATATTTACGTTATCATTGTTGAAAGTTCGTTGTAATTCCATAGCTCCTTTTAGTTGCAACGTCAACACTTCAGAGCCTTTAAATAGATTTCGATTGCTCCACGATAATGACAAAGATGTTCCGAAAACGCCTATGTTATCCGTTGTTCCTTCCAAATCGACAGAAAAAGATTGTTTAACGCCTTCGTCAATATTAATATGCGCGCTAAGCCATCCCGACAATGTATCGGGATATTGAGCTTTTGGAATAGTATCGAAAGTGATGAAAGTGTTTCCTAATGCCGGCAGGCGAACCAAATTGGAACGAGTGGCGCCAATTTCATCTTTACGATATAAGTCGGCTTGTTCCAAATAGATCGAGGGAAGCAACGCCTTGGTTCTGATATATGACTTTTTATCCGGCTTTACTACATTATAATATACCGTATCATTGATATTATGATAAGAAGATCGCGCAGTCAAAATCGTATCGTACCGGTTGCCTGCTCCATATCGAATATCTTTTAAATAGGGCTGGATATATATGTCTTTGATTTTGAATTTTTTAAAGTACAATTGATTAAGGGGATTATCGTCGTACCCTTCTAAACGATAGTTTGGGCGGATATTGAGCGTAACCTGCAATGTTCGATTCTGAAAGAAAGTGTCAATTTCATAGAAAATATAATCGGAATGAAAGAGAAAATAGCCATTATTCTGTAATAAATTGACAATATTGCTACGTTGTTGATCAAGAACATAATAATCATATCGAGATCTTTTTCTGACGCCGCTATTTGATATGGAGGGCATGACTAATTCTCGAATTGTCGAATCTTCGATATGATATTTCATTTCGTTCACCCTGTAAGGCGAGGTTAAATGAGCGGTATAGATAACGGTAACTTTTTTATTTTGAGGTCTTCGAGGTTTTTTTGGCTGCGATTCATAAGTTACGGTCGATCCGAAATAACCTTTATTTTGGAGGAAAATCTCCATTTTTGAAGCGCTTTGTTCTACCAAAGAGGCGTCATAATAGGAGGGAGGATTATCAAAAACCTTTTTCCACCACTTTTTAAACTTTGTTTCATGATCATTATAAACCCATGTATTTGAGTTGAGTAACGAACTATTTCCTTTCAGACTAATATAATTTTGTAAATCTGATTTGAGATATTCTTCCCTTTTGGTTCCGTTTTCAAGAATGATCTTATTTTTTTTGATCAATAATTGATGATCGTTCAGATTTCTCTTTACCGAACAAGAAGGAAGCATAGATAACGATAGCAATGTGATGAACATAACAGCGTGCCCGCGCAAAAAATATTTGCGTTTGCCAATTTTTTGAAAGATGTTAATCAAATGGCGACTCAATTTATTATCAATAAGATACAAAAATCCAACTTGTCTTCAATAAGATAAGTGCAAACATACGATTTTTTAAAAGATGTTTTTCTTTAAAACCCAAATGTAAAAAACAAAATTTCAGATGAAATGTTGTTTTTTTTCTCTCCTGGACGCCATAAAAAAATTAAGTTGCTTCTTATTTTTATTTGTTTGAAAACCGATTCGAAAAATTCGCGTATATTTGTCATCAATATTGATGTAAAATAATTTTGTAATGAAACATTTGATAGCTCCTTCGATGCTTTCGAGCGATTTTCTCAATTTGGAACGCGAGATCGAAATGATCAATAACAGCGAAGCAGATTGGTTTCATCTTGATATTATGGACGGGCTGTTTGTTCCGAATATTACTTTTGGGCAGCCGGTCGTGAAATTTGTCAAGAAATTTGCCAAAAAACCGTTAGACGTGCATTTGATGATCGTACAGCCGGAACGTTATTTTCAGGATTTCAAAGATGCCGGAGCGGATATTTTATCCTTTCATTATGAAGCGTCCATTCATTTGCATCGTTCTATTTACGCCGTGAAAAATCTGAATATGAAGGCCGGAGTTACGTTGAATCCGCATACTAATGTAAATCTCTTGGGAGATGTGATCGGCGATTTGGATATGGTCTTGATCATGTCGGTAAATCCCGGCTTCGGCGGGCAGAAATTTATTGAAAATAGTTATCAAAAGATTGCCGATCTGAAAGAGATAATATTGAAACACAACAGTAAAGCGTTGATCGAAGTTGACGGCGGCGTTACTTTCGAGAACGCCGAAAAGTTGGTGAAATGCGGCGTCGATATTTTGGTGGCAGGAAATACCGTTTTCTCTTATCCCGATCCGAAAGAAGCCATTGTTC
>JAIRTP010000096.1 GCA_031254805.1 Bacteroidales bacterium | reverse complement strand
AAAATAATAAAATCGTGA
Source organism: Bacteroidales bacterium (assembly GCA_031254805.1). Lineage (GTDB taxonomy): Bacteria > Bacteroidota > Bacteroidia > Bacteroidales > WRLA01 > WRLA01. The sequence continues at coordinate 7,830 of JAIRTP010000096.1, read as the reverse complement.
AATTAAAATTATTCATCATGACGGCGGCAATATGTACGTTGGCGGCGTGCCAATCGAAATCCGTTTCGGAAGAGAGCGATTGGAGTAAAATGGAATTGAACGGGAAGGTAAAGTCTTTGACCGAAACTATGTACGAAGCGATCGAAGGAGTTCATGGAATCGAAACCGGCATGATTCAAACCGATCCTTTCTTCTCTTACATCCTATTCAATAAATCGGGAATGATCGTTGAAAATGATTATTTTGATACCAATTACGGAGTGAGAATCAGGATTGTTTCGAAATATGACAAATACGGGAATCGAATTGAGGAGACAAGCTATGATTCCGATGATAATTTGAATGAACGCTCCGTTTTTAAATATGATCGCAACGGAAATATGATCGAAGGCGTATCATACGATGCGGATGGAGCGGAAGCGTACAGATTAACTTCGCTTTATGATGACGATAACAATATAGTAGAAACTTCCGTTAGTTCTTATTTAGACGGCGGCATGCAACGGAAAGCGTTTTATAAGTATGATGCGAAGGGGAATAAGATAGAAGAGAAAATGTTTGGAAACGGCGACGTTTTAATGGCGTCTTCTATGTTTAAATATGATGTGGACGACAATTTGGTCGAAACGACAATGGACATTCCTGCTCAAGGTTCAGGAGGTAGAGCTATTTATAAATACGACGGTCAAAAGAATAAGATTGAAGAAGCGGCGTACGATTTGGAAGGAAATCTTTCGGCGCGAGGATTTTATAAATATGACGACGAAGGGAGAGAAATTGAGATTTTCTCATATACCGGAGATAGTTCCATGATGAATCAGGTTTTATATGAATATAACAACCTTGGAAAAATTGCCAAACAGAGGCAGTTCAGAACAATGTATGGAACGACGCAAGAATATGTTTACGAATATACTGAGTTTGATAAACACGATAATTGGACAAAACAGATAATTTATATTGATTCCGAACCTTCAACGGTATCATTACGCGAGATTGAATATTTTTAGCATTGTTAATTGCTCTCTCATGCAACTTGAAAATAGAATTTTATGGCAATAAAATTTCAATATAATAAAACTTCGCTGCAAACGCTGGAAAAGCAATTGAAGGTTCGGGCGCGCGCGTTGCCAACCATCAAGAGTAAAGAAAGCGCATTGCGGGTGGAGGTGAAAAAAACTAAAGACGAGCTGAAAGAGTTGGAAAATACATATCAAAGCCAGATTAAAAAATACGACCATTTAGCGAAACTTTGGAATGAATTCGATCCTACTTTGATAAAAGTAGAAAAAGTTGAATTTGAAACCAAGAAGATTGCCGGCGTTGTCGTTCCGGTTTTCGATAGCATTCTTTTTGAAGAAAAGCCGTACAGTTATTTCAATGCGCCGATTTGGTTTGTCGATGGTATCGCTATTTTGAAAGAGTTGGCAGAAACCGGCATTAGATCGGAGATAGAAGCGATGAAGTTGGAGCGTCTGGAACATGCCCGCCGCAAAACTACGCAAAAAGTGAATCTTTTTGAGAAAGTGCAAATACCCGGTTACGGAGATGCTATTTTGAAGATAAAACGTTATTTGGAAGATGAAGAAAGTTTGTCAAAATCTTCCCAAAAAATCATGCGCGCTAACTTGGAAAAAAATGAAAGAAAGGAGGATGATTCGCTATGATTGTTAAGATGAAAAAATATGCTTTTTTGACTTTTCATAAAGATTATCATCTATTTATAGAGGAATTGAGAAACTTGAGCGTTGTTCATATTGTTGAGAAACAGCAAGGTTTTCCGGAAGAAGAGAGCGAACTGTTTGGCTGGACGAACTATGGAAAACGCTTGAAAGCGGTTATTAAATCACTGGATATCATAAAGGAAGATCATGATATTAAAGATTTGAAACCGGCGAATTTGCATGTCGAAGGGATACAGAAATTAGAAGAGGTTGAAAATTTGTTTGTTGAGCGCGACCAAGCGCTTCATCAAAGAAGCGCTACGCAAAAAGAGTTGGAACGTATTGCTCCTTGGGGCGACTTTCAATTGGAAAAGCTTAAAAAACTTGAAAAAGCGGGATTATATATCCATTTTCATACTGTTTCTCAATCAAAATTTGATGAAAATTGGGTGGAAGAGTATAACGCCATTCGTATCAACAAAGCAGGTTCTTTTATCTATTTTGTAACGGTAACGAAGGAGTCGAAATTTCCCGATATTGAAGCGGAACATGTGAAACCTTTTGAATATTCGTTTTCTTCTTTGAAAGCGGAACTTGATGAGACGGATAAAAATATTCGTCTCCTTGACGAACGTTTGCAAACAATAATTCGTGAAGATTTTAACACGCTGTTGCATACGGAGAAGGAGATTAACGACCATATCAATTGGGAAAAAGTATTACTGAACTCCGAATCGCAAGCGGAAGATAAATTGGTTTTATTGGAAGGATATGTTCCGGAAGCAAATGTGCAAGCTGTGAATGAAGCATTAGAGAAAAGAGACGTTTATTTTGAATCGTCCGACGTTAAGCCGGAAGATAATCCTCCGGTATTGCTGAAGAACAATAGATTCGCCAGACTTTTTGAAGTGATCAGTAACCTATATGATCGCCCTTCTTATCATGGTTTTGACTTAACGGCGTTTTATGCTCCGTTTTATGTGATATTTTTCGGCCTTTGCGTAGGCGATTGCGGTTATGGATTGGTTTATGTAATCTTATCTTTCTTCTTAAGAAAGGCCAAGGGCGACTTTTTAAAATCGGCAAGCAATTTGGTTTTGTGCTTGGGAATAGGAACGATTATATTTGGATTTATCAGCGGCACATTCTTTGGCGTCTTAATATCGGATCAACCATGGACGTGGATAGATCATTTTAGAGGAATTATTTTAGATTCCAACCAGATGTTTTATTTCGCATTGATCTTGGGCGTTATACAATTGACTTACGCATGGATTATCAAGATTATAACGACGATAATGCGCTTCGGTTTTGTCTATACCTTGGATACTTTGGGATGGATGATCGCTTTGTGGGGTAATGTCGCCGTATATTTTCTTGGAAGTAAAGGCATGATCTCTTCCTCTTTCCAAACAGTTTTATTTTATATCGTAAATATTCTCGGATTTTCAATGATGCTGTTTTTCAATAATCCGAAAAAAGGGATCAAAGGCGTTCCCGGAAGTATCGGATCGGGATTGTGGGGATTATATAATAAACTTACAGGATTATTAGGCGATATTCTCTCTTATATTCGTCTTTTTGCTTTAGGAATTTCAGGAGCTGTTCTTGGGCTGGTATTCAATCAATTGGCATTTAGTTTTGCACCTGATATAATTGTATTGAAACAATTAGTCATCGTGTTAATATTATTATTCGGACATAGCATCAACTTATTCCTATGCAGTTTGAGCGGCTTTGTGCATCCGATGCGGCTCACTTTTGTAGAATTTTATAATAATGCAGGTTTTGAAGGCGGCGGGAAACCGTATAATCCTTTTAGAAAAGAGACAAAATCATATTAATTAAATATTTAAAAATCACAAAAAAGAAAAATTATGGAACCTATTTTGTTAGCGTACATCGGCATAGCAATTATGCTTGGGCTATCGGGAATCGGAAGTTCTTATGGCGTGACTATTTCGGCTAATGCAGCCATTGGAGCCATGAAAAAAAATCCGGACGCATTTGGTAACTATATGATCCTTTCAGCATTACCCGGAACGCAAGGGCTGTATGGATTTTTGGGATTCTACTTATTATCGAATTTCCTTACGTCTGATATCACTTGGTTTGCAGCATCTGCTGTCTTCGGAGCATCATTGGCGGTAGCGGTGATTTGTTTGATTTCGGCGATTCGTCAGGGACAAGTTTGCGCCAACGGTATCGCCGGTATCGGAGCCGGATATGATCTTTTCGGAAGAACGTTGATCTTGGCCGTATTTCCGGAGCTTTACGCTATTATTTCAGTAGCGGCGTTGTTCTTGATACAGGGCGTATTGTAGAATATATTTAACTAACTTTTATTAAAGAGGGCATGTTCGGCCCTCTTTTTTGTATTAATTTGTTGTCTCGTCCTAACATAGCGTTACACAAAAAGAGTAAAGTTATGCAAGAGATTAGGAATCAGTATGTCAAATACACGAAAATATTGCCTTTACCGTATGAAATCAATATAGGAATATATATCAGAGGAAGAAGATTTTCGGATAGAGAAAAAATGTTTATACAGGTTGTCCGACATTTATTGATCGGTCTGTTTACTTATTTGAGTATATGTTGAAGAATACAAAAAGAATTTGCCGGAATACGAAGCGAAACAAAATAGATAATTGTTTGCCACGAATAATCTCATCTTCTTTACATTGTTTTTTTGTTGACATAAGCGGTAAGCGTTGCCCCAATGCTGGCTGTGATTACGCATACGATCGATAGCCACTGATTCAATTCGAGCATTTCACTCAAAAATATCAATCCTGACAGCGCCGCAAAAGCAGGTTGCAAGCTCATCAAGATGCTGAAAGTTTTTGCGGGAAGTTTATTTAACGCAACCAAATCCAACGAATAAGGAATTGCGCTCGAAAAAAGAGCTACTCCTGTTCCTGTTGCCAAAAGTTTCCAATTCAAAGCGGCCAAGCCGCCGCCAATAATTCCAAACGGAAGGATCAGCAACGTTGCAAAAGCCATCCCGATCGTCACCCCGTCGCCCGTTTTCATGATTTTGGAGATTTTTCCTCCCAAAATAATATAAAAAGCCCAAAAAAGTCCGGCTCCCAATCCAAATACAATTCCGATAATGTCTATTCCATCGCTTTGCCACGGTGCGATCAAGAGAATCCCTCCGCAAGCTAACAACGCCCATACAACGTCTAAAAATCTACGCGATAAAATCAACGCTAACGCCAAAGGCCCGAGAAACTCAATCGTAACGCCCAATCCTAAGGGGATTCTTTCGATGGCCAAATAAAAAGAGAGATTCATTAGACCTAAGCATGCTCCATAGCCAAAACTGTACGCCCATTGTTTGGAAGTTAATGAAGAAATTTTAGGACGATTGATCAAGAAGAGAATAATAGACGATATCCCTATCCGCAACGTAGCCGTTCCGCTTGCTCCAATATGCGGGAACAACGATTTTGCAATAGCTCCTCCTCCTTGAACGCTCATCATGGAAAATAATGCCGCAGGAATTGCCGGAAACGATCTTTTTTTCTTTGACATTTAATTTCTTTCTTTGATCAACATGTTCAACCTATTGCAGGATCTTTCTGTTTCGCTCTTTTGCCGGTTAAGACGACCAAAACGACGGAAGTTGTTACAAGCGTTAGTCCGATAACGCTATAAAAGCCAAAATCTTCTTTAAACCATAAAACGCCAACCAAAACAGCAACCAAGGGCTCGACGGAACCTAAAATAGAAGTTACGGTAGATCCGACGTTTTTAATGGCCAATATCAAAGTAAGGTTGGATATAACGGTCGGCAAGAAAGCCAACAACAAAAGATTTATCCAATTGGATAATGCGCCGATTGGCGCTAATTCGCTTGTCGAAACTATATAAATTCCAAGCAATAAAGTGGCGCACAATAAGATATAAAATGTTAAAACATGACTATCCATATGATCCATGCTCCATTTATTTATTCCGACAATATAAACGGCATATGTGACGACGATGCTTAAAATGAGCAAAACGCCTATCGGATTTAATGTCGCTCCGCCCGACCATGTCAAAAATCCGACGCCTGCAAGCGAAAACGCTGCGGCTAAAAATAACGCTACAGATTTTTTTTCTTTATAAAAAACGGTCATGATAAAAGTAACCAAAACAGGATAAAGAAAATGAATCGTTGTGGCTACGCCGCTTGGAATATAAAGATAGCTGAAAATCAATCCTAAAGCAGTTATTGCATACAAAATACTCACGTAAAGAACTTTTTGTAATACCTTAAATTCTATTCTAAATCGTTTTTTCTGCAACAAGCAAGCTCCGCCCATCATGATCGTTGAAAAAAGAAAACGATAAAAGATAATAGAAGAGAGTCCCATTCCGGATTGAATCAACGATATGGAAAATAACGGAATAAGCCCAAACGTGCCCGCAGAAATCAATGCAAAGAGAATTCCCTTTGTCCTTTTCATGAGAAATAAATATCGTTCAAAAATTCGAGGCAAAGGTAGAATTAAGAATTAGAAATTAAAAATGAAAAAATACAAGAAGCTAATAGTCGTTAAATGTTCAAATTTTGAAATTTGCAAATAGCTTCACATGCAATTCGAGACATTTTAAAGCGCGTACTTTTAGCGAGAAATTCTATTTAATGACGCTTTTACAGATCTACCTTGAAACCGACGTTATAGATCGGATTTTTATAGAGGCTATTGATAGGTTTCAATACGTCGACAAGAATAGATGCGAAGAAATAAGTTCTATTACCTACCGGAATATTCGCGCCCGCTCCCAAAAGGAGATAATCATCGTTTCCATTTTCAGAAAATCCCGGCCTCGACGGCTTAATATCTCTTTCATACCATAAATGTTGATACTCAACATGCCCGTAGATGTATTTAATCGGATATAATTCTGCGAAAACCCCGACGCCCCAAGTGTTATAAACATATCTATCGGATCCTCCCGTTTTCTCTTGAGAATATTGATACATCAAAGCAATCCCGGGAATAAACCAGTTGGTCGCTTTATACGAAATCCTTGGTTGCAAGTTTAAATAAAAATAGTCGTTTGTAAAACCTCCTCCAATATTTCCGCCAAGCGAGATCCTTCTTAAAGGAGACGGTTTCTGAACGAGTCCAATGGAATCTTTGTCGTTAGACGATCCGGTTTGAGCATAAGTAGCAGAAATTGAAGCAAATAACAATATTGTAATAGCAATTAAGATTCTTTTCATGTTTTCTGAATTTATTATTCTACATTTTCCGAATTATGGAGCAAAAGTAAATAATTTTTCAAAACATTTTATAGACGTTACAGCGCGCGGATAAAATCGTCCAAATTCTCTTCATCCGTCAAGTTCAACTTTTTCTTTAATCTATGACGATGAATGATCACAGATTCGGGAGAAATATTTAAAATCTGGGCAATTTGCTTGTTCGACATTCCAATACGAAAATAGGCGCAAATTCTAAGATTATTCTCGGTCAAACCGGGAGCATGTTCTTTCAACTTATCAAAAAATCGCGGATGAACCTTGTCGAAATGTATTTTAAAACTCTTCCAATCGTTGTCCAGATTGTAATTACTTTTGATAATGGCGTTGATTTTCTTATTAATCTCGACTACTTCTTTGGGCGTGGCCGAAGATAATTGCGAAGAGAGATCCATAATTTGTTTTAAAATCACATTTTTATTGGACAACTGCAATGAATACGAGGTGATTTCTCGCGTTTTTGCCGCAATGGTTTCTTCTTGTTTTTCTTTTTCAAGCCGTTGAATCTCTTTTTCATGCTCCAATTGGCGCGACAATTTTTTGTTTTCATTATCTTTTATGCGCCTTTTTTGTTGCGCTATGATCAATAAAAGCATAACTAATAATATAACGGCGACGGCGACAATAACTAAAACTGCAAATTGCCTGTTTTTCAGCGCTATTTCTTGCTGTGCAATAGTCAGTTTATTTTCGGAAGATTCCAAAAACGTAGATATATAAGCCTGATACGCTTCAATAGTTTTTGGATTATTCATAAAGTTAAGACTCAAATTTTGATGTTTATTAAAATAATAAAATGCGCTGTCGTATTGATCCAATCCTGCAAAAGTATGAGCCATTATATAATATATGGAGTAGAGATGATTATGATTTTTTTGTTCTTTAGCGCCTTCTTTGGCTTTT
>JAIRTP010000017.1 GCA_031254805.1 Bacteroidales bacterium | reverse complement strand
GATCCGTTGACGGGATTGATTTCGGTCTTTTCCCCGATGCCGCGAACGGCTCCGCCGCCTTTTGGCGTCTCCATGCCCGGCGGCAGCTTCAGATCGTTTTTCAGACCGGAGGAACTCTCTTTTTGCCCGGCAGAGCGAGATCCCTGCGCGTCTCTCGAATAGTCCGCTCCCGGATTCCATGACGGAGACGCTTCGTTTTGTTTGTGATAGTCTTGCATATTTGATATAATTTTTAAGATGATTAATAACTTTTTACATTTGATATTAAATTCAAGAGTTCAAGGTTCGTATGAGGCTACGCTTTTTGAACCGCGAAAGCGCTCAAAGAATGATTCGCGGTTATTATTAATTCCAAGGGAAAAGCTCATGAACCCTTCGAGTTTCACGAAGGTTGCGCAAGGCTTTGCGCGCATATTCCGCCGACGGGAACTAAGGATGCAGGATTTTTACCTGCGACCGTTTGTCGCATCCGCCTTCTTTACCTGCGCCTTTTATCGATTTTATCCTTTTTCTCTCTCTTTTATAAAAAAGCGACAGAAGCGCTTCATTAACGAATCGCTTCCGTCGCAGCAGATTTAATTACGAAACTTTATATTTAATGACCATATAGATATCCTCTTCATACAATAACGTCGCTCCGGTCGTTCGTGTGACCGTTACGGGGACGCCGTTTTCAGTCAACGTCGTATTAGAATTATTATAAGTATCGGTCACTTTGTCAGTCAATAATAAAACATCCTTAATGATAATGTTTCTATCGGAAGTACGCGCTACGTAATCCGTAATCATATAAGGCAAGTGTTTTGTCTCGATTTTCAAAGAAGTACTTCCATAGGTTATCAATGCATTGAATTGATCGGAAAACTCGTTTTTCAAACTGTGAACGACAATCAAAGTTTCATTGTTATGTTCAAGTTCGTTCATCAAGTAATTGATGTTGGCTATGATATTCTCGTTAGCCGCTTGTTTCAACATGCCGCCGGCATCTTTTGCAGTGTATTTCACATGCAAGACGACGTCGGAAATGGTTCCGTAATTGAATTTCCGGATGGCGTCCGGAAGTTCGACCTGCCATCTTCCGATAGCGCCGGCGCCTTCAAACGGCAAGTAACGTTCATCTTTGAAGTTAAATTCAAACATTCCCGTATCGTTATTTCCGGAGCTTGTCGCAATAGACTGAATACCGATAATGTTGTGAACAAAACGGCCGTCGTCTAATCCTTTATAAGCGTATTGGTCTCCGACATTGTAGCTTTTACGGAAACGGTTGTTTAACATGCTAAGCTTGCAAGTAACGCCGTTGTAAGGGCCGGTAACAGCCGGAATAGTAATGCTGACCGATTTGATACGGCGCAGATAATGTCCCGGATGGTCGATGTCGTAGATCATCTCCGGAATCTCAAAGTCGCATTTTCCGGTTTGTCTCAGATCAATCAACGCGTTCGGGTTGATCATATTCAACGAGATATCTTTGGTAAGTTCTATCTCGCGTTCATTGTTCTCCATATATTCTACTTCCAAGCGGCGCAAGTCCTGATAGAGCAATTCGCCCGACATTAATCCTTCTTTCAAATTGTCCCAATAGGCCGACGTGATAAAGCTCGAATAACCTTCTCTTTGTTTTTCGAAAACAAATGCTTTTTCTGCCGCCAAAGCCAGTTTATGGGCAATTTGATAAGCTTGTTGATAGAGTTTTGAGACCTCTCCCTTCATCCAGTTATAGAGTTGCTTATTGGTAAATTTCTCTTTCATAAATTCGAACTCTTCCGTTTTCAACTCTATTTGACGCAGGTGGTTTTCCAACTCTTGTTCCGCCATAGCGAGCCTTACCTGAGAAGCGGCTATTTGTTTCTCTATTTGTACCAATTCTCCTGCGGCCTGTTCGCCTTGGAATGCCCAATCTTCAAAACGTCTTTCGTAAGAAGCCATAATATCGGTTTCGCGCGCTTCGTTTTGTTTTTTTATTCCCTTGGCATTTTGCACGCTGGCATAAGCGCTAAAAATCTTCGATAAATGGACGCCGCCGAATTCAACGTCCGGAAGAGCTGTAATATGCATTTGCGGAATGAGTCCCATAATACCCGCCATAGCGTTCAAATCTGCCGCCATCTCGTTATGGAAATCGGCTTTTTTATGTAGATTAAGCGACTTTTGCTCTCTTGCGCTGACCTGTTTCTTGCTTTTATAGTAATCTCTGCGCGCAACGACGTTGATTTTGCTGTTTTCCAACGCTTCGATATTTTTGGTCGTCTCTTCGATGGCTTTTTCGCGAATCAGCGTCATGGAATTGAGAACAGCCCGTTCATGGGTGGCGCGCAAAATCGACATATCTTCGGCGTCGCTCTTTTCCAATATGGAAAGCAAGCTGGTTCCCAGCGTTTTGACGTCGTTGGTAAACTCGATCGCTTTTTGTAACATATAGTTGAAGCGGTAGAGCGGCAATGGAGCCGACAGCGTGTTCAACGCGCCGCTCAAGTCGGCGCCGGAAGCCATAGCCGCCGCCACCGCGCCCGGATCTATCGGAGGAGCCGTCAACGGCAACTCTCTTACTACCCCTTGGATGTTCATGCTGTGGCGTATTTTGAATAAACGGTCGATCACCGTATCCCAATGCCCTTCCATCGTATCGTTATGCGGCGCCGTGAAGTAAGAAACGATATATTGCGTCGTCCCCAAAGCTTTATTGGTTGTGGATCGCATATTAGAGTCCGGGTTGGCCATGACCGTGAGCAGCCCGTCGATAATTACGTACACATTAGACAAACCGTCTATTTCTAAGGTTTTTAAATAGGAATATGGTTTGTCGGGCGACAAAGTTCCTTCTATTTTTTGTCCTCTTACGCCTAAGATATCTGCGGCTAAGATATAGAGCAACGCCGCTTGATTGATATCCTCCATCGTATCTTTGGTGAAATACATGTCCGCCCATCGGATGATATTGTCGAGATATTGGGTAACGACATATTTCATGTAGGCCAATTTTCTCGTTTTAGCTATCAAGTGCGGATTGAACGGAGCCTCTTCCCAAGTATTGATCAAATCGGTATAATTTTTAGCGTTGACCTCGTTCAAAAACTCTTGAATATTGGCCGGAACTCTAAGGTTTCCCTGATTGTCAAACACTTCGCGGAACGGCTTGATTCTCCAGTATTTTAACGCGCCGGGATCGTCGCCTCCCGCCGTCGGGTCAAAGATCAGATGATACCATTTTTGAGCCTCTTCAAATTGCATATTGCGCGATAAATTGTCGGCAATCAACATCGGAATATGATAGAACATCTCCCAGTTATAGATAGAGAAGGGATCTTCAAGAACGAGAATATTGGCAGAATTTGCAGAAGTCGTGATGTTTCCAAAAGATATTTCTTCATGATATGGCGTCGGAAAAAGTCCGGGAAGACCATCTTTGGCTTTATAGTATTGACTGAATGATTTTCCCTCTATTCTGAAATCACGAATACTCTCCTTATCGTGAAAATCGGTATCAAATAGATGCGCATAACCCTTTTGCTGGAGTATGCTTTTAAGTTCGGCAATATACGGATGATAGAAATTAATGAATTGATACCTCAGATTTTTAATATTCAAAGATACATCATCAAGAGATACCTCTTTTCCTGCCCATCCGTAGGGGATTCCCAAGTAACTTTTATTGTTGCGTATATCTTCCATTACCAAAGGCTTGAAATAAGACTTAATCTGTTCTTTTCCCAGTTCCCAACTTTTTTTGTTGTACGCCAAAATATCGTATAAAATATTATATTTTAATACATGAGCATTGGGCTCAGCGTTTTCTTCGAATAATATAAACGTTTTCCCTATTGTGTAGACTGTTGCACCGTTGGCTGTGGGTTTGTTTTCGCAACTATAATAATTAATAGCAAATTTTGCTTTATCATGAGCGCTGTTACAAATGGCTTTATTGTTAATTATTTCGTTGTTTCCAAAATTTGCAGCTAAGGCATTGTCTTTGAAAAACATGTGATACCAACCAACATCATATCCATATGATTCGGATACATATTGTAAACGCAATCTCGATCCGTCAAAAATATAAGACGCTCTTGATCCTACTTCGCCATTTTCTTTACTATTTTCTTTATCCTTTTCTTTATTCTTTTCTTTATTATCTTCTTTATTATCTTCTTTACTATTTTCTTTATCATCTTTTTTATCATTTGCTTTATTATCAGTCAGATTGAAATATATTGAAATATTTACAAGTTTATTATCATCGCTATTGGTATTCATGATGATATTCATGGTTTTAGCGTTATTGCATGGTTCTACATAGATATCGTCGCTATAGGTGGCTTTTGTCCATGCTCCGTTTTTATATGCCGACCAGATCATTTTAATAGCGGTAAATCCCGTAAGAGCGCTGGTGTCCATACTTATTTCTGTGCCCTTTGGATAATATTCTTTTTCTCTCCCTTCCGGAATATTGCTTGTGGTGGATACTTCCGGCCAGAACATATATATTTTCCCTTTCCAATAGGCTAAGGAGACGATGTCTGCTTTTATGCCGTTGTTAATCTCTTCCCATGGCGTCCAATATCCTGTCAGGTAGAGTTTACGGAAAAAGTATTTATGGGGAGCTCCTTTGGTTCTTCCAATAAAGGCAATGAAATTATTACTATTTCCTATTCCGAATGGACGATGCGCCGCCAAAATCTCCAAATTGGAAACTTCATCCAACTTATCGATATACTCGTTATAGATTTGTGCGACCAAAGTCTCGTCGATATCGTTTTGAAGCAGTTTTTCCTCAATCTCTTTAAAAATCGGCGTTTTGTCGTGTCGCAATTCAGGATCGAGCCAGTTTTCGGGGAAGAACAAAATCTTGCGATTGGCCTCCCAAACTCTGTAATTCTTGCGCCATATCAACTCGGTTTTTTCACTGTCGGAAAAAGACAATCCGGATTCCATTCCCATCAATATCCTCTGAATGAACATCTGTACCGAGAGCGTAGCTTGAATAATCCGGCTGGTTTTTGCCGTCGTATGCATCTCCGTATCGATCAAGTAGTAGTTGAACAAGTCGTTGGAGGAGCTGAACGAAGCGTTGTTGATGATCAAGTAATCTCTCAAAGCGTCGCGCTGTTTGATACGCAATGGATTACGCAGTGAAACGGCAATTTTGTTCCACTCCGCTTCGGAGTATTTATTCTTGACAATCTGCCTGAGTTTTTCGGTGTCGTCTGCAGTGATGCTGTTTCCGGTTTTTTGAAGCCCCCTGATGGTTTCAGCCGAAACGCCCATACATTTCATAATCCGTAAACACTCCAGCAAGTATCTAAACCAATCGACATGAAGTTTCTTCGGCAAAATGTTATTATTCAGCGTAGTAATATCCTCTTCCGGGCAGCCTGTGATCTGCGATACATATGTTTTGCCTTCTGCCGATAAAGAAGATAAATTATTATTTTCATTGAAAAATTTGAAGAAATTGGAATCTTCTGTAAAATAGGTGTACGATATGCCTACGGCGGCGCTGAAGTTCAGATATTTTTTCAAGATATTCGAAGTGACGCCGGAGATATTGAAAATATCGATCAGATTGAATTTTTTATTGCTTTCTGCAAGGCTATTTTCATTCTTTATTGCGCGATATATATCGTCTAACATATCGGTCGTGAGCTTGAATGAAGTGACGAACTGCGCAAGGCGGTATATGTTTTTATACAGATTGATTTGCTCCGAATGCGTTCCCGTTACAACGGTGGATGCATTTACAAAAGTTTCGTCTAAAAACGTATAGATTGGAAGCTTTGTCGCCGATGCGCCGCCCAAAACCGGATAATCGAATAGAAACTTAACCGCATATTCTTCGCCGACTTTGCAGCTTTCTGAGAGGTTTCTCGTTATAATGTCGATGCGCTCTTCCTGTTTCAGATAGTCCAATACCAAGTCGATGCGATCACAATAGTTCTCCAAATATTGCGGCGTAATGAATTTTGTCAAAGCGCCTCCGTTGTTCGTCCCTCCGTTTTCTATCTTATACAGTTTGGAGATCGCTTCGGCTTTCGGCATGAATTTTCCGAAATGTTCACTGATAAAATCGCGAATTTTATTGTTGGTATCGCCGTTTTCAAAAACTTTACCGGGTATTAGAATAATCTCCAGCGCGCTATCAAGCGATAATTCGTCCAGATATTTCAACAGACTCTTTTTGAGATCGTTCAATTTTATGTCGTATACGGTTACGTCTTTCTCAAAAACAAATTTTTTAAAACGCGCCATTTTCCCTTCCAGATAATTGCTCGACCCTTTCAATAAGAATTGATACGACGCAGGAAATGCCAATGCGTTATTTGTTCTGAAATTGTTGATAAAAGTTTTGATAGCGGTTTCCGTAGTTAAACTGTGAATGGTATTCAGATCTATATACGTACCTTCAATTCGATTCGTATATTTATTGATACTTACATCGTCGTTGATATGTTGCGTTTTTCCGATACTTTTCTCTACAGAGTTATTTACGGATTTTGCCGCCGAAGGTTGAGAAACCAACTCCGCGGCCAACGATGTATTCATGAATCGTTCCTGAATAACTACCTTAAAATCATTACTTTCATCCAAAATACCAATTAAAACTTTCGATTTGATTTTTCTGAATATATTTCGAATATCTTCTTTCGAGTAATATTGTTCTTTTTTCTGAATTGCGGTGGGCGTTACGCTCTCTTCCAAACCTAATCCAACTAATACGGCTCTTAATTTTTTTTCGGTATCGCTTCCGTTTGCTAAAAAGTATGCCCTTAAAGTTTGCGTTCCCGCCATGGATGCTTTCAGAAAATTACAGAATAGATCGGGATGAGCTGTAAGAAAATTTCCTACAACAGAGCTGTTATTTGTGAAGTTTTCAAAAACATATTCTATCGCCTTTTCGATGTAAGATTCAAAATAAGCGTTTATGTTTTTAACGATATGGTTTTGATAAAATCCTTCATCCATGTGGAGAGGTTTCAACGCTTGCTGTATGTTTTTCAGATTGGCTCTCACTTCAGCGTCGCTCATATAGATTGCAGCGCTTTCTATTTTTCTTCCGTCGATGATATAGGCCAAATTCGGAATACTGAATCCGTAAGTTTTAATCTGATCTCCCCAATTGATAAAATCCCAAAGATTTTTCGGATTGGTCAAATCTGAGATTCCGGATGCGCTTTTCAAGAAGTAATATTCATCTTCCGAAATTCCCAGCATATTGCAAAGATAAACGACGCGCAAAATTTGAGATAATCCTGCCAAATCCGGGGTTGCCGTTTTAGTAATTCCTTCGCCTAAGATAATCCTGTTATATTGATCTTCGGTAATCTTAATTCCTGATATATAGGGCAAAATAGCTTGTATCTTGTTATATTTGAAATTAGCTGTCATGCCCGAAGCTCCATTCTTTAATTTCTCAAAATCGGCTTTCAATGAATAATCTTCCGTTTTCCGTAAAAACAAATAATCATACAGGCAGACGTAATCGGAATAAGAGTTGCATTTGAAATTGCCGCACAATAACGCCGCTTCTTCCAACTTAAGCCCGCCCCTCTCTTTGATCTTGAAAAGATAGGCTATTTTGTTGAAATCCGCATCGTTGATAGTGGCCGTTTTACTGATGTTTAGATACAATAATACGATATCCAATTCGTGTACTTTGAGGTTTAATCGTTTTCTTAAACGCTCAAAACGATGTAATTTGTCGTAAAAGGAAATAGAGGGAACCGCAGGATTTCCCGAACTCTTTTGAATATAGGTGGCTTCCAGCGTTCCGGGCTTTTCATTGTTACTGCCGTTTACTTCCTCTCCCGGTTTTGAATAGGCGATATAACGATCTTCATTGATATAATAAGACTCTAACAACGCTACAATCTCGTCGTAATTCAACTCGGTTTGCTTGATTAGCTCAGAGAGCCTGTTACTGGGCGCCTGATCTTTATAATACGGCTTAACAGTCGTAGAGGTGGTCGGCGTCCTGAAAATCGTAACATCTTCCGTTATTATTCCTAAATATTCATGTAAGCTTTCATTCGGAACGGCGTCTGGATCGGCATTTGCGCTAAAATATTTGATGATCTCTTCGCGGCTCAACGATAATTGGGAGAGATAACTTCTGTATTCTTCCACCCAAAAATGAAAGGGTAACGACCATGGCGTTTTAACGGTTTTCAAACTGTTATAAGCGCTTTTTGTAATGGAAAGGTTTTCAGGATACGTTGCCAGCTCTTCCGTTGTCCATGTTGTTTGAAGGTTTGTAGAAGAAACTCCAGATACGGCCATCTCCAATACCTCGTTCACCAAATCAATATAAGGCATGCTGTTTTCCGTATTGGAGCAGTTAAGTAGTATATGCTCGATATCGGGTCTGCGTTGTAATAATTTTGTCAATTTGTTTCCGCCGGCATTTTTTAGAAACTGTAATAAATCCATTAAATAGGCTGCGGGGCTTAACATACTTCTATTGGCCGGATAAGAGAAGTAATCTTGGCTGCCGAAAAGATCTTTAATGGTCGGTAATCCGTTATTAGCCTCTGTGGATTCATATTGATAGCTTGGAATGACCGGTATGCCGGTTTGCTGGCTTGCTAATCCCATTTCGTACATAACCAAATTTGTCATGGTTGCAATGGAAGAACTCAACGTATAAACCGCTTTGATTTCTTCGGCTGTTACAGTTGTATTGTTGGCAAGTTGCGCGGATACCAATGCGCTAAAAGCAGATTCGGGTTTCTGAGAAATTTCATGCGCGGAGGTTAGGCCGGCATTCCATAACGCTTGCATTAATTCTCCTTTATTTTCGGCGGGCGTCAATTGATATAATTGCTCTACCTTTTGGAGATTTTTTTGCAAAGTTTCTCTCGGCGTTCCAGCGCTATAGCCTGTAAAACTAATGCCTGATTTGGCCAGCGTTATCGCCGCGTGATTTTCTCCGAATTGAAAGTTAGAATTATTAGTCAGAAAGGTTTTTATATTACTGCCTGATAAGATAGCGCCCGAAGTTTTTGTGATGTCGTATCTCAAAAATTGTGAAGGAAATTCTTTTTTCAGCGTTTTTTCGATATGATTAGCATATTCCGCAGCCGAAGTAAACGGTTCAGGAATGGATACCGCGCTGTTGTTGATAGCCGTTGTAATTTGGCTTTTCCCAGCTATCACTTGATCGATGGTCGTCCATCCCGTGTTATTGGTCAATGCGACTTTTGCCAAAGCAGAATTTCCTCCCGAAACGGAAACAATACTATCGTATACGCATGCTCTATTATATTGCGCTGTCGTTAAAGCTCCTTTTTCTTTCAGATAATCGTTCAGCGATTTTCCATCGTTATGCGCTTCTGCATCGTTCATCCAAGCAATTGTTTGATTTACAACGCTTGTTTTGGCGTTAGTGGTCGATACGCCTATTGTTCCGTACTTAGAAAGAAATTCGTCTTCGGTGATATATTTTGATATCAAAGCGGTTTTCAAAGTAGAAATCTTTTGCGGCACGCCGCTTTTCGAGATGTAAATAACATTTTTATCTATTGCCGCATATACGTTATTTTCCAGATCTGCATTTGTCTTGAATAAAATATCGCGGTAATCGCCGTTGCCATTTCCGCTTACCAAGGCAAACATAACATCTTCGTCGCAATTGAATCTGCGGGTCAAGTTTTTGACTCTGACGAATTGTTCTGCTTCCGTCAATGAAATGCCCAATTTATTGCTAATGTACTCGACATACTTCAAATCTATTTCTCCGCTATGCGAACGGAATGTAGCCACGCGGTCAAAAGAGGATTGTTTTTTTACATAATCTGGCGCTCCTCTAAAACTTTCATCTCCGATCACAAAATCGTAACAGATACGCTCTTTTACATCGCAAAATATAGGAGAGGACGCTTCTTTATTGACTCCGTTTTCTGTGTAAAAAATTTTTAATTGAACGTCTAAATCGGTTTTGAGTTCGGAATAATTCTTCGGATCAATTCCATTAATATAAGGCCCAAATGATTGTGTAAGTAAAATGATGCATTCGCCGTTGTTGTTGGTAGTTGTTCCATTTTGACGAGTGTTATTAGCCAGTCCGATTTTTTCACAATCGAAAGTAATCCCTCCGCATGGAACATCTCTTGAAGTTTTTACTTTGCCGATTACTTCTACCGTGAACGAGAGATTGGCAAGATCGATATTCTGTGTCAAAAAGTTGGGCGCTGTGTCCAATGGTTTGCCAGAACCAGGGTTGGCGTTTAGGCTAAATTCGCTCGTACGTATGCTAAGTCCCGCATATCGTATCTCGATAAAATGATTTATGCTGGAATTTACTTCCCTAGGATCGTATTCGATGACGAAACTATAATCATTAAAAACCTGAGAAGAGATAATCTTTACCTCTTGTTTTAAGTTATCTTTCAGATAGCAGAAATTTAAGGATAAATGCTCAGGATAGATTTTTTCTGTGTTGACCGTAATGGTCCCTGTTATTTGTGCCATAATAGCTTTTTTTAATATGTTTAAAATAAATGATTTATTGATTTTTTAAACGATTTTCTTTCTAATAATCAAAAATGTTCCTATGACTATGACGACGAGGTAAAACGCGCCAAGGCCAATTAACGCTTTTTGCATCCACGTCAGCTCCTTTTCAATTAGTTGGGGGACGATTTCCACAGTGTTGATTGCGGTGGTTTGATAG
The DNA here is from genome assembly GCA_031254805.1 of Bacteroidales bacterium. GTDB lineage: Bacteria > Bacteroidota > Bacteroidia > Bacteroidales > WRLA01 > WRLA01. The sequence goes on along the minus strand of JAIRTP010000017.1, from coordinate 24,804 downwards.
CGGTCTCGGAGTTGCAGGTAGATATTGACGCTGTCGCATTGACATTCCGCCATAACAACATTATCTTTTACGATAATCTTGGCTTTGGCATGAAGTTTTCCTTCCAATATCGCCATCTCTTTGACCAATATTTTTCCGGCGCTGTCGCATTCGAGCAAGGCTTGCGCAGTAGATTCGTCGGCAGGAATATAAATAACCGTATCTCGGACGACCTCTTTAATTTCCGTAATCGTTTCCGTCGTTTTTTCTGCCGGCAGGTATTGCACGCTCTTGCATGAAGCGAAACAGAGCGCAAAAAACATCAAGGTATTTCTGATTATTTGCATCGCGTAATCGTTTTAATATTTTGAAATTTAGCGTTGAGATCGGTGATCTCTTGTTTGAATTGTTCGTTTTGTTGTTCCAATGCAGCCAGTTTGTTTTTCATGACTTCGTTTTGGATCAACAACTCCACATTTTGCCGTTTTACCGTTACGATCTCGTCCAACAGCCGCGAATTCTCAGCAACGAGCGTGTTGATAGAATTTTGCATATCCTGTAAAAAATCGTTGTTTCGTTTTCGCTTTCCGACAAACCAACCGCATGCCGCCGTTAACGGCGCTAATAATACGCTTACAAGTGTTATCCAATCCATAATTCATACTCCGTTTTATATCCGTTTTTTCGATTTTTGAGAATTTGCTTCCGGTTTCTGTTTTGTTTGTAGGAAGCGTGAACCCAATCGGGATTTTTATCGCTTCCGAATTCCCAAATCAATTGATCGAAAAGGAGACGAGTTCTGATAAAATGGAAAATCTCCGCATTGGTTAACCCGCCTAATACGTCGGCGTCCATGTCCAGCGCTTCTCCTTTGCAATGTTGGGAATTTGCAGATCCGCCCGCCAATACGTTGACCGATTTATCGCGAAAAAAGGAAGTCACTGCAATAGGTCTCTTAAAATGTTCCCTTATGGGTTCAAAAATCTTTTCGGCGACTAACTTCATGGCCGCTAATTGTTCCTCGTTAGGAATGTTTTCTTTTCCGTATCTTGAAGCGACTTGACTTTTCGTCGCTTCGGAATAAGATATGTGTCGACTGATAAATTCCATTTCTTTAAAATTTTAATATGCTATTTAGAATAAATTTGCGGCAAAAGTACGCCCTCGTTTTTCGATTTTTGAAAAAGATGAAATCCGTTGCGCCATCTCTGCAAAGCATGACGAACGTATATGAAAGTAAAAGCGTTTTGTAGGGGGAGAAGTTACGGGTCAAGTTAGATTATTCCATTCTCAACAGCCTAAGAGTTTCAAGATTCAATTGACTCCAGAAGCATTTTGCTACGCGCTAAAATAAGCGTTGTATTTCCGGTGTTCGCGGATGATTGATAAAAGGACAAGAGGATGGCGTCATCCATCCTCTTGTTGCGAATATAGCGTTTTATTATTTCCTCGTTATTTGGAACGGAGCAAGCGTATGTCGTCGACGATACGCAAAAGTATCTCCATTATTTATCTCCGAGGTTTTTTAAACGCTTCTCTTCCTCAATGATACGTTCATTGATTTTAGGTTCGCTGACGTACTTGAGAAAAGTACGATAGCTTTTGAAAAAGTTTCCTTCTTTTTGTAAAATTCTATGAATTTCAGTGTATGAAATATAAACATATTCATCGAATTTTTCTTGTGTGAGTTTTTGGACATGTTTCACTTCTTTTAAATAATTTAAATTGTTATACGACATAACTTCTGATTTTTTTAGTTACCATTTCTATTAATTATCCTGCAAATAAAAACCTAAAAATGAGATTATTTTAAGATTTTGCTAAGTGTTGGCATAGCGTCGGAAAGGATTTCCACGGTTGGAATAAAAATGCATATAAAAAAAGTCTCATAATATTAGATTTTAAGTGTTGCGATTCTTTCTGTAAAATAATGCTTTAAGAAGCATAAGTAATTATCCGGCTTGTATACGGATGGTATTTTAATCATATTAATGACGAATAATTATGTTTGTTTTATTTGTTTAAAAAATATATTGTCAGAGATTCCATACAGCGTAATATAGATAAAATATCTTTCTAAGATATAATTTTAACGTAAAATAATGTATAAGTATTTTTTGAGTATTAATATTTATGAATATTTATTAAAGATTATCATGCATTATAAGATTAGATAATTTTAAAAATTTGCATATGAATATACGTAATAAGCGTGAATTCGGAACAAATATTTTAGAAAAATAATTTTCGTCCTCCTTTTACAAAATAAGCTTTGGCAAAAATACGTTTTATTTTTTTATGGCACGATGATTGAGAATGCTATAACAGTCTTTTTATTACATAAAAAAGATGACGCGTTTTTCATAACTTTGCAAAAAAAATCGAATGACAAAAGTAAAAGAGCGAGAAAAAACAAAAGAGTTGGCGGATTGCATTATAGAAGCGATGCAGGAAAAAATGGCTCAAGATATTGTGGTTATTGATTTTTCTGAATTATCTAATATGATCGCCGATTATTTTATCATCTGCCATGCAGGCTCTTCCCCGCAAATGGAAGCCATTGCCGACGCCATAGAACGCAAAACTCGAACTGCTTTGAAATCAAGGCCTTGGTCGCACGAGGGATTTGAAAACAAGGAATGGATGCTGTTGGATTATGTCGATGTTGTCGTTCATATTTTTAGAGAAGACCGCCGACAATTTTACAATATAGAGGGATTGTGGGCGGATGCGATTATCAAAAAAATTGATCAGGAATAAATTATGGAACAGAATAAGAATAAGAATAAGACCCAGCAAAATAATCCTCTCGGAAAAAAAACCGGGAAAAAACCCATAAAGAGTTTTTATTGGATTTATGCCATTTTGGCGCTTCTTTTTATTGGAATGTGGATGTTTCAATGGGACGAACCTTCTACAAAAACGACATGGAAAGAGTTAAAAGCGCTGCTTGAAGGTAAACAAATTGATAAAATAGTCGTCTATAACGAAAAAGAAGCCTATATTTACGTAAATTCATCTTCCGAAGAGCCTCCTAAAACAGATTTTCTCTCTCAAGGGCCGAAACCCAAATATATCTATACGATCGGACCTGCGGAGAAATTTGCCGATATGGTACAAAAAGTTCAAATTGAAAAAGGCATTTCCGAATCGGATCAAATATACATTGAATGGGAAAGCAAATCGGATTGGGGAACAGGTATCTTTTCCGTATTGATATGGGTTCTTCCCATTGTACTTATATGGTTTATTTTTTCACGAATGATTCGTAACAGCGGCGGCGGAGCCGGAGGCGGCGGAATTTTTAACATGGGAAAATCAAAGGCGCAGCTTATCGACAAAGATACCTCCGTCAATGTCACATTTAAAGATGTAGCCGGACAAGAAGAGGCTAAAATTGAAGTGATGGAAATTGTCGATTTTCTCAAAAATCCTCAGAAATATACTGCTTTAGGAGGAAAAATTCCTAAAGGAGCATTGTTGGTAGGCCCTCCCGGAACCGGAAAAACATTATTGGCAAAAGCTGTTGCAGGCGAAGCAAAAGTGCCGTTTTTTTCTTTGTCGGGCTCTGATTTTGTAGAGATGTTCGTAGGCGTCGGCGCGTCGCGCGTCAGAGATCTTTTCTATCAGGCAAAAGAAAAGGCGCCTTGTATTATCTTCATTGACGAGATCGACGCCATCGGACGCGCCCGTGGAAAAAATGCGTTTTCGGGAAGTAACGACGAACGGGAAAATACCTTGAACCAACTGTTGACCGAAATGGACGGTTTCGGCACCAACGTCGGCGTTATTATTCTGGCGGCGACTAACCGCGCCGATATTTTAGATCGCGCCTTGTTACGCGCCGGACGTTTCGACCGTCAAATATATTTGGATCTTCCGGATCTGGATGAGAGACGCGCTATTTTTGAAGTGCACATGAAGCCTTTGAAAACGAATAAAAAAGATGTCAATTCTGAGATGTTGGCCAAACAAACTCCGGGGTTTTCAGGCGCCGATATTGCTAACGTATGTAACGAGGCTGCTTTGATCGCTGCACGGAAAGCTAAGAAAAATATTGAAAAACAAGATTTTATAGACTCTATTGACCGAATTGTTGGCGGATTGGAGAAGAAAAATAAAATCATTACCAGCGATGAAAAACGCGTTATTGCATTTCATGAAGCTGGACACGCCGCGGTTAGTTGGATGTTGCCGTACGCCCATCCGTTGGTGAAAGTGACCATTGTGCCGCGCGGAAAATCGTTGGGAGCGGCGTGGTATTTGCCCGATGAACGGCAAATTACGACGAAAGAACAGATGCTTGACGAAATGACGGCCACTTTGGGCGGCCGCGCTTCCGAAGAGGTTAATTTCGGAAAAATATCGACGGGTGCATTAAACGACCTGGAACGCGTTACTCGTCAAGCTTATAGCATGGTCGCTTATTTTGGATTGAATAAAAGAATCGGGAATCTCTCTTATTACGATTCGACAGGACAATCGGAATATACATTCCAAAAACCTTATAGCGAAAAAACGGCGCAGGTTATCGACGAAGAAGTTTCTAAGATGGTAGAATCTGCTTACGAAGTCGCCGTCAGGATCGTTAAGGAAAATAAGGAGAAGGTTGAGACGTTAGCCGAACGTCTTTTAGAGAAAGAAGTGATTTTTAGAGAAGATTTGGAAGAGATATTTGGTTTGCGTAACTTTGAACATGAGCATAAAGCGCAAGCTGAACGCGAAGAGATCATGAAAAAAAGGCAACAAGTTTTGAATAACTTTTCTGACAAAAAAGAGCAAAAACTTGAACAAGATAATTCGGATATCGAGCAAGAATAACAGTCGATTACGAAATGAATGAGAGTACGTCGAAGGAGAAAGTATTGAAGGCTATTCGCGACGCGCAAATAGAAGCGGAGAGGCAACAAAAAGTTATTGATGTCGATATGAATTCTCCAATGTATCCCCCCATTCAAGAACCGTTGTTGAAACATCTATTCAGGGTTTTCAGTAGAAACAATAGCTTTTTTATCTATTGCCGGGATGAATTTCAAGTCGGCGAAGAGATCAAAAAGATATTGTATCAATATCGTTACGAAACGATATTTACCAACGATCCCGATATTGAGTATCTCTTTGTGGAGGAAGGGATTCCCTTTATAAATTATGACCACGGATTGAGAAAAGCCGACGTGGCGGTCACCTTCTGCGAATGTGCGGCGATCCGCTCGGGTACGATCGCGCTCTCTTCGCGACAAAGTACCGGACGAACTGCCCATACTATTCCTGAAGCTCATTTTGTGATTGTTTTTAGCGATCAATTAGTAAACGATATTTCAAGCGTTTATCCTTATCTCCAAAGAAAATATCACGGGAAAGCGCCTTCTATGCTTACCTTTGTGACCGGAGCAAGCCGTACGGACGCCATTCAAGGAGAAATGACGTACGGAGTGAACGGATCGACCCGTTTGTTTGTTTTCTATGTAGACGGATAGATAACTTTTAAAAATAAAAAACCATGGAAGGAAAAAAATTTGCGCAAATCTATTTTGCGGGGAAATTGTATGAAGCTGAATTAGTTGTCGGCTTGTTAGCTGAAAACGGCATAGAGGCCGCAATCGTCAACAAACGCGATAGCGAATTCTTAATCGGAGAAGTAGAGGTTCACGTGGCGGAAGAGGACGTAGAAAGAGCGAAAGAAATTTTAGCAAAAAGAGGTGAATAATCTGATTACAAGAACCATTACAGGGGTCATATTTGTCGGACTGATTGTGATGTCTGTTCTACTTGGGGATTATTTCTTTCTATCTTTTTTTGTCATAATTGTCTTTTTTGGCAGTTATGAATTGAATGTTTTGGTTATGGAAAATTCCGATCGGGCGTTTTCCATTTTTTGTTCGATTATTTCGTCATTAATTTTCTTGATCGCCGTTTCCGGCGGTATGTTTTCGCTTCCGTGGGCGGAGTTTTCATATCATTTTATTATTCCGCTGTTGTTTTTAGTCCCTATCGCGGGTCTTTTCAGGGGAGGCATTCCATACGTAAAAAGGATTGGCGTAGGGATATTGAGCGCAGTTGTCGTGGCATTCGCTTTCATTGCTTTAGCGAATATTTTAATATTGGATAGCGGGAAAATAGCGTTGTTAGCTTTTTTCTGCATTATTTGGACTTATGACACGTTTGCATATTTGGTAGGAATTGCTATTGGAAAACGTCGCGTTTGTGAAGCCATTAGCCCTAAAAAATCATGGGAAGGAACCATCGGAGGATTAGTTTTCGGGATTCTTTGCGCCGTTGTATTTTATTATTTTACTGCTGGATTTTCTTTCGCGACATGGACAGGCTATGCTATCGTGATCTGTCTCTTTGGAACGTTGGGAGATTACTGCGAGTCGATGTTGAAAAGAAGCGTCGACGTGAAAGATTCCGGAAAGATATTACCGGGTCACGGAGGAATTTTAGATCGTTTTGATAGCGCCATGCTCGCCGCTCCGTTTGCTTTATTATATTTGCACTTTGTTTTATAAAATTTAAAAATGTTATGAAAATACATGAAGAAGGGAAAAAGATTATTCTTAGCGTTTTATCTTTTGCAGTCTTAACAGCATTGATAATCAATATATTTCATTCGACGCAAACTGTTTGGCATATTGTCGGCTATGTAGCGTTGTTGTTGTTGCTTCTTTTTATCCTTCGCTTTTTTAGAGTTCCTAAACGGAAAACAAATGTCTCTCCCAATAAGATATTGAGCGCTTGCGACGGTAAAGTAGTCGTTATTGAAGAGGTTTATGAAAAAGAATTTTTTAAAGATAAAAGAATATTGGTCTCTGTATTTATGAGCACCAACAATGTGCATATCAATTGGTTTCCGATTTCCGGCAGAGTAAGTTACGTGAAATATCACCCCGGTAAAAAGTTGGTGGCATGGCATCCGAAATCATCCGAAAAAAACGAACGTTCCACCGTCGTAATAAAAACCGAAAACGATAAGGAAGTTCTAATGCGTCAAATTGCAGGAGCAGTAGCGTGCCGTATTGTCTGTTATCCGAAAGAAGGCGATAAAGCAATACAAGGAGAAGAGATGGGATTCATTAAATTCGGCTCGCGAATAGATATTTTTCTTCCTCTAAATGCAAAAGTGAATGTAAACCTGAAAGATAGAGTCAAAGGAAAACAGACGATATTGGCAGAATTATAAGGTTTGCTGTTCTTTTTTTCCGGATTGTCATATCATTTCCCAACAATCTGATTGATATACGGTTGGAATATCTATGCACGCCGATCGAATATATCCGCAGCAGGAAAAGCTATCCTGAAAAATCAAAGAACTTAACCGGATTTTTCATTCGGCGGTTTTGGTTGTTTTAGGCGTAAAGATCATAAAAGACGAATTACGAACGAATATGCGTTTCTATTGCTCCGACGCCGAATTGTCGCATAGGAGCGTCGTGTATTGTTATATTTGGATAATCTTCTAAAACTTCCAGAATGGCTTTCCTTAAAACGCCTTGTCCGACGCCGTGAATAAAAATAATTTTCGGGATTTTATTGATGATTGCGCTGTCGATACATTTTTGAAAATAACGCACTTGATAGTTGAACTTCTCGCTGTCGCTCATTTTTTGATAATTATCGGTCAACGATTCGATATGAAGATCAACGACCGCTTCATGAGGCGATGTTTGATGTTTTTTGATAAAAGCTTCGGGGATGGATTGTTGCGCGAAAGTTTTCAATATGGAAAATGTTTCAACAACTTCTTCTTTCTCGTCGCGCACGTTCAAAGGTTTGAAAGCGGTCGACTTGCACAATTCAAATACAAATGTTTTCCCTTCCAAAAAGCTATAATCCACGTAATTATCTTCTTTGTAGAAGCGAGCCGGAGTAATTTTGAACGACGCGCTTACAGGCGTCATAACGGATGAAGCTTTATCGGAATGCAATAGGATTTGAACGATGCCTTTTGTCCATTTTTCTAATTTATCGCGATCAAAACTTGTCAATAAAACCTTTTGATGCGCTGGAATAGCGTCGTAATCTGCGCCTGTATAGACGCCGTTTTGATTTTGCAAGAATAAACTGAATAGAATATCGTAATGGGTGTCGTTTATCAAATAAAGATCAAGATATCCGGAGACCAAAAGTTTCTGGTCTTGCGGCGACCAACCTAAATAAATTCCTTCCGGAATGGCGTTACGGTTTTTATATTTGATGATTTTGGAATGGCGTTCATCGAAATATTGTTCCTCAATCTTCGTCTTTTCGGAAATGGCGGCGGCTTTTTTTTCAATAACTTTTTTATCTTTCTCCGTATTAAAAAAGTCTCCGACAGAACCTTGTTGTTCGATTTTTACCAGATCTTTAATGTGATATGGAATGTCAAAATCGTCATCGGTGCGAACGGTGACAATATTGCTATTATTGATTTTTACAATAACTCCGCCGCCCTTTTCGGTCAGAAAACGAACCCTATCGCCAATATTATATTTCATTTTGCCAACGCTATAACATTAGAAATGCAAATGTACATAAAAAAGGCCTCGCATATACGCAATCCGAAGTAAAAGAATATGAAAAGGCGCTTAACTTTTTTAATTAATTAAAAAATGACTATCCGTTTGTCGTTTATTCCAATCCGACGAACGGACAGTTGAGAGTGGAGAGCGGAGCATGGAGAATAGAAAAAATAACGCTGTTTGATATTTTCGGGAGATGGGTTTTTGAAATTGCAGAAATGACTTTTGATATCTCGCATTTTCCGGTGGGGATTTATTTTGCAAGGATAGAAACGAAACGGGAAGCAATTATGAAAAAGGTTATAAAACAATAGAATTAGCTTATAAACTTTTAATTTACTAACCTTAAAAATATGCATCATGAAAAAAATAATGATTAGTGTGTGTTTTATTGTCGCTTTTACGGTGGCGCTTTTCGCTTGCATAACATAGTAGAGAAAAGCATTCGCTTTGAAACAGAGTATAAGTTTGAGGATTGGCGTTATAAATTGGCAGTCGTCAATGGCAACCTGCCTTTCTATCATCCGCAAAGCGCTTATGTAGGGCAATATCAAACGCTATTGGACGATATGTCGCAAGACTATCAATTGAAATACCTAAATTATCATGATTGCCCTTCGGACTCTGCTTATCGCGATAGTATAATAAATATATTGGACAACGGGACGTTATTTTTCATGTATACAGGGCATGGAGGGAAGATCACTTGGGATGGAGCCGCAAGCTTGCCAGATTTGATTCTTTCTTTAAACAATGAAAATAAAACTCCTTTTTGCTTTAGTCATGCTTGCTTGGCCGGAAAATTTGATCGTGGGATGTATTCCATGGCGGAAGAGATCGTATCGCTGACCATGCTTCAGTCCAGATTGGAAGGAGATTTATGGAATCGGTATTGAAAAACGATTTCTTTGAGTTAAAAAAATATTATCGGGAGACGGATTATATCGTAAACGATAGTGTTCTATACGAAGTGGCCGACCTTTTGCAACGCGTTGCGATATAAAATCGGAAAATTGGCAAGATGCTATTGAATGGTATGAAGATCGAATATTAAATCTGTCAAGTTTTCAAGACAGTATCTTCGCCATGATCGATATGGGAGAATTATTTTTATTAATGGGTCAGGGAGAGAATTCGAATGATCTAAAATCCGGAAATGCAATTTATTCTTCTATGCCGCAATTTATTCCTAAATCTCAAGGAGAATTTGGCAATCGTAAGATGGAATTAGCGGCTATGCTTCCGAAGATTGATCAAGAAAAAGATGATTTCGATTTCTTCGGCGAACAAAAAGGTGCATTGTTGCAGAATATTCCCAATCCGGCGCATGGAACCACGAGTATTAAATATGGCTTGTCGCTAGACGCAGATGCTACAATCGTAATTTATAATCTATTGGGACAATCAATGAAAACGATCCCATTAGGCGCAAGGCCGGCGGGAAGTTATCAGACAGAAATATCGCTTTCGAGTCTTCCTCCGGGAACTTATCTCTATGCTTTATTCGTTAACGGCGAACGGACAAATACAAAGAAAATGATGGTTAATTAAGTATGAATAACCGAGTATGATAATTAAGCACCTTCTCCGAAAAATGATTTTCAATCTTCGAAGAGATTTAAGCTTGGCAAAAAACAATCTCGCAAAAACCTCTAACCACGTGTTAGGTATGCGACCGCCAAGAGAAAGAAATCAAAGTTTTAGGAGAAGGCTTAATTATTAAATCGTGAATAACCGACCTATTGAATAATCGCACGCAATTTTCATTGCTTTTAACTTTTTGCCCCCTCGATCCTCCATTTTGTTATATATAATTATATATTTTTTCAAGGTCGGCATATGAAAATATTTCAATTTTATTGAGAGTTTTTATACCCGTTCCGTATTTTACCTAAATTTTTGCCACCTTTATTTTATTATCCCAATGTGTTAATTGTTAATCATTTATAAAGAAATGAAAAGAAATGAAAAAATAACCTTTTTGCTTCATTTATAAATAATTATACCGTACCTTTGCACGCATAAAAAACGAGGTAAAATTCAAATAAAAAACAAATACAATTGATCATGAAATCAACTCATATTGAGCATATTGGCATTGCTGTTGCGAATCTTGACGACGCTATTCGTTATTGGGAAAATGTAATGGGACTGAAATGTTACGCTATCGAAGAAGTAGCGGATCAAAAGGTAAAAACCGCATTTTTTCAAGTAGGAGACGTTAAGATCGAATTATTGGAATCAACCGATCCGGAAGGGCCGATTGGAAAATTTGTGGAGAAAAAAGGCTCAGGCGTTCATCATATAGCCTTTGCCGTCGAGAACGTCGACCGCGCATTACAGGAAGCGGCCGAAAAAGGCGTGCAGTTAATTGACCAGAAATCGCGCAAAGGAGCGGAAGGACTGAATATTGGATTTTTACATCCGAAATCTACTTTGGGCGTTTTAACGGAGTTTTGCAGTAAATAAATCATTTTTTCACCTCAAAATATAATAAAAAATGGCTTTTGAAAATAAGATTAAGGAATTGCTCGACAAGAGAGAAGAAGCTAAGTTGGGCGGCGGTCGGAAGCGAATTGACAAGCAACATGAAAAAAATAAATTGACGGCTCGCGAACGTATTGACTTGTTGCTTGACGAAGGTTCTTTTGAAGAATTTGATATGTTCGTAATCCATCGTTCTCATGACTTTGGTTTGGAGAAAGAGGTTTATTTGGGCGACGGCGTTATTACAGGTTACGGCACCATCGACGGACGTTTAGTTTATGTTTACGCTCAGGATTTTACGGTCTTTGGGGGTTCTTTGTCGGAGACGTTTGCAAAAAAAATCTGTAAAATCATGGACCAAGCGATGAAAGTCGGCGCGCCTGTTATCGGATTGAATGATTCCGGAGGCGCTCGCATTCAAGAGGGCGTTCAAAGTCTGGCAGGTTATGCCGAAATTTTCCAGCGCAATATCATGGCATCGGGCGTCATTCCTCAGATTTCCGCTATTTTCGGGCCATGCGCGGGCGGCGCGGTTTATTCGCCGGCGTTGACCGATTTTATTATGATGTCGAAAGAGAACAGTTATATGTTCGTTACCGGTCCTAAAGTGGTGAAGACGGTGACCAACGAAATTGTTACCGATGCGGAATTGGGCGGCGCTATGGTGCACGCTTCTAAATCGGGCGTAACGCATTTTGTAGCCGACACAGAAGAAGAAGGCTTGATGTTGATCCGAAAATTGCTGAGTTATATTCCGCAAAATAATCTGGAAGAACCGCCATTGGTAGTAAATACCGATCCTGTCGATCGTTTGGAAGATTCTTTAAATTCCATTATTCCGGACAATCCGAATAAACCGTATGATGTTAAAGATGTCATTCATGCGATTGTAGATAATGGAGAATTTATGGAGGTGCATCGTCATTATGCGGCTAACTTGGTAATAGGTTTTGCCCGTTTCAATGGCATTTCTGTTGGGATTGTCGCCAATCAACCGAAATATTTAGCCGGCGTACTCGATATTAACGCCTCTCGTAAAGGAGCCCGTTTTGTTCGTTTTTGCGATTGTTTCAATATCCCGATCGTTACGTTGGTCGACGTGCCGGGATTTCTTCCGGGTACGGCGCAAGAATATGGCGGGATCATTATCCATGGCGCAAAATTCTTGTTTGCTTACGGCGAAGCCACCGTCCCGAAAATTACCGTGACATTGCGTAAATCTTATGGCGGAGCGCACGACGTAATGAGCAGCAAGCAACTTCGCGGCGATATCAATTATGCTTGGCCTTCTGCGGAAATTGCCGTTATGGGAGCTAGCGGAGCAACGGAAGTATTATTTGGCCGTCAAATAAAAGGAATTGAAGATCCTGAAGAACGTACAAAATTTGTCGCAGAAAAAGAGGAAGAATATACCGAGAAGTTTGCTAATCCTTACGTAGCTGCAAAATATGGATTTATCGACGACGTTATCGAACCGCGCAATACCCGTTTTCGCGTGATTAAAGCGTTGCAAGCTTTAGCTACGAAAAAGGATACCAATCCTCCGAAAAAACATAGTAATATTCCTCTTTAATAAATCAAAACAGGAATTGAAAATGAAGAAAATGATAACATTGATAACCGTTCTATTACTGATTTTCGGCATTTCTATTTCATCGGCGACGGCTCAAGAACAAGTTCAAGCGGGTGAAAACGTGCAGAGTACCATTATCATAGAAAAAGAGGCGTATGATCCGTTGACGCCGCAAATGTTTGTCTTTGATAAAGATAATAACCTGTTTGTCAGCTTAAACAGTGTAGATAATACGGTAGATCTTATTCAATATGACGGAGAAGAATTACGAAGATTTAGCGTGATTCTAGTTGATGAATATGTGGGAAGACATAACGTTCAACATATTTATCGCCCTAAAGGAGTCGCCATTTATCAAAATTATGTTGTGTTCCTCGCTTCGCATCGCGACAGTTGCTATTTGGGAGTTTTAGATTTTAAAGGAAATATTATAAGCAAGCAGTTTTTTGCAGGTAGCGCTAACGCTTTCAGTTATAGCAATGAAGCAAAAGAGTTATATATTGCCGGAGCGATGGACGATGGATATGATATGATTGTACTAGACGCCTCGAATGGAATAAATAATATCAATTTGGATAACGCTGTTGCATTGCAATATCGTAAGCCGAAAATGTCGGAAGAGATTGCCGACAAAGATTCGACAGGGATAGGTATGACAGTAATTGCAATGTCCGTGGTATTTTTATCTTTATTAATGCTCTATTTGGTATTCAAAGGATTAGGAAAAGTATTCTTATCACGCTATTTAAAAAGAGAAAAAGCGTATATAAAAGTTGCTGTTTCGGATAGAAAAACTGCGGCTATTCCTGCCGATTCGGAAATGACCGGAGAAATTTATGCGGCTGTTGCAACGGCTATCCATTTATACAATGAAGAACTTCACGATATGGAAAATACAGTGTTGACGATCAATAAAGTTTCCCGTACGTATTCTCCTTGGAGTTCCAAAATACATGGTTTGAATACCTATTTTTTTAATAATAGAGGATATAAAAAATAAGAATGTAATAAACTCTTTTTCAAATTTATACGGAACAATGAAAAAATATGAATTAATAATAAATGGGAATAAATATTCCACAGAGATAAAGAGCGTTGAAGATCAAACGGTTCAAGTTGAGGTAAATGGCACTCCATATACGGTAACCGTAGACAGAGAGATCAAACAACAAAAAACGCCGAAATTGGTTCGTTCTACGGCGGTTCCTTCGACCGATCAAGGGGCGGCAGTAACAACCAGCGTAACAGGCACTATAAAATCGCCATTACCGGGAACAATTCTTGAAGTTTTTGTAAAACAAGGAGATAAAGTAAGCATAGGTCAAAAGGTGTTGATGCTTGAGGCGATGAAAATGGAGAACATGATAGAGTCGGACAAAGCGGGAACTGTTACGGAGATAAAAGTTTCTCAAGGTGCTGCTGTAGTAGAAGGCGATGTCTTAATTGTAATAGGGGAGTAAAAATATGATCACATTAAATGCATCATCTTCCGGTTTTTTTGAGTTTGTACAGAATCAGTTGGTACAATTTTGGGACTATACGGCCTTTGCCAATTTTACGTTTGGACACTTGGCAATGATTGTGGTTGGATTATTCTTTATCACATTAGCCATTGCTAAAGAATATGAGCCATTGCTTTTAATTCCTATAGGGTTTGGGATAATTCTTGGAAATATTCCGTTTTTCCCGGGATTGAAGATCGGGATATATGAAGAGGGGAGCGTTTTGAATATCCTTTATCACGGCGTTCAGAACGGATGGTATCCGCCTTTGATATTTCTTGGAATCGGGGCTATGACCGACTTTTCGGCATTGATATCCAATCCTAAATTGATGTTGATCGGAGCGGCGGCGCAAATGGGTATTTTTGCCGCTTATGCGATTGCATTACAAAGCGGATTTTCTCCTGCAGAAGCGGGAGCGATTGGTATTATCGGAGGAGCGGACGGCCCGACGGCTATTTTTATTGCTTCGAAACTGGCTCCCGAACTGATGGGCGCTATAGCCGTATCAGCATACTCTTATATGGCGTTGGTGCCGTTAATTCAACCCCCTATAATGAGATTGTTGACGACTAAAAAAGAACGCACGATTCGTATGAAAGCGCCTCGCCAAGTTTCTAGACTTGAAAAGATCATGTTTCCGATCGTTGGAATTATTTTAACATGTTTCATCGTGCCGACGGGATTGCCTTTGTTGGGAATGTTATTTTTTGGCAATTTATTGAAAGAAAGCGGCGTAACAAAACGCTTAGCGAACACGGCAAGCGGACCGATGATTGATATTGTAACCATCTTGATCGGCCTTACGGTAGGAGCTTCTACGCAGGCTACGACATTTATCACATACAAATCGCTTGGTATCTTTGGATTAGGAGCGGCTTCATTTATTATTGCTACCGCTTCGGGCGTTCTGTTTGTTAAGATTATAAATCTTTTCCTTAAAGAGGGAAACAAAATTAACCCGTTAATTGGAAATTCAGGTGTTTCGGCTGTGCCTGATAGCGCGCGCGTATCGCAAGTTGAAGGGTTGAAATATGATAAAACAAATCACTTGCTTATGCACGCCATGGGACCAAACGTTGCCGGCGTTATCGGTTCGGCCGTTGCGGCAGGTATCTTGTTGAGTTTCTTATATTAATATTGAAAGCTTAAGAAAATCAGTCATTTCTCATAAAGAGAAATGAGATTTATTGTTATTTTCCATGTTCGCTTTTGCTCCTCCTTCTGTCAGTATTCAGTTGTAAAAGCGTAGCGCGTTTATTTTTTTGAAGAGTCGGAATCTTTTCAGCAAAAAAAATATAAAACTGAATAAGTATTTATCGCATTTTTTTTCTGAAGATATTTTTCCAAAAAGTTGCTTGGTAACGGATCGTTTTCACGTCGTCAAACTGGTTGGAGAATGCCTTGCAGCAAATAAGAATTATTACGCCGAAAAATTGTAAAAGAGGAAAAAAGAAACTGTTAAACACTAACTCTGTTTCATTTTGGGTAGTCTATGTTAATTTTTTGAAGAGCCTGCTGAATTTCTTTGTTGTTTCGGAGTACCTATCCCAAATCCGCCGTGCTGTTCAGACAAAGCGATCAAGATAACTTCAAATGCCAATAAGCCTGTTTGGAATTGGGATGGGTACAAAGAAAGCGCGGCCTTGTACGTTAATTTTTTGGACTAAAAAAGAAAGCCGCCCTTTTGGAGCAGCTTTCTTTTTATAAATTACGAGAAAGTTTTTTATTTCACTTTTTCCACGATAGCTTTGAAAGCGTCGGGGTTGTTGAGGGCGAGGTCGGCCAACGTTTTACGGTTGATCTCGATGTCGGCTTTGTGAATAGCTCCCATAAATTGAGAGTACGACATGCCGTATTGTCTCACGCCTGCATTGATACGGGCGATCCACAATCCTCTGAAATTTCTCTTCTTCGCTCTTCTGTCACGGTACGCGTACTGTTGTCCTTTTTCATACGCGTTTTTAGCGACCGTCCAGACATTTTTCCTTCGGCCAAATTGGCCCTTCACTTCTTTCAGAAGTCTTCTTCTTCTGTTTCTTGAAGCTACTGCATTTACTGATCTTGGCATAATTTTCCAATTTTTTGGGTTAGCGTTCCTCCCATTCGGAATCTTGTTCTGCTAACCGCAAGTTAAACATTAATTTGATTTTCTTAAAGGTTCAACATTTGTTTTACATTATTCACATCGGCATTGTCAACGATAGCAAAGTAACCGAGATTACGTTTACGTTTTTTCGATTTCTTTGTCAAAATGTGACTTTTGTAAGCATGTCTCCTTTTGATTTTGCCTGTGCCGGTCAACGTAAATCTCTTTTTCGCTGCGGCTTTTGTTTTAATTTTAGGCATTCTACAAGCACTTTTTAAATGATTAATAAAAACTATTTATATATTCAATAATTGAATTTTTCTATTTTTTCTTCGGTGAGATCATCATGATCATCCGTTTCCCTTCAAGCTTGGGAAGACTTTCTACCTTGCCGTATTCTTCAAGATCTTGTGCAAACTTCAGCAATTTGATCTCTCCCTGATCTCTATATACGATGGTTCTTCCTTTGAAAAATACCTCGACTTTAACCTTATAGCCTTCTTTTAAGAAGTTCATCGCATGTTTCAATTTGAACTGAAAATCATGCTCATCGGTATTAGGTCCCATCCGAATCTCTTTGACTACTACTTTTGCCGCATTCGCCTTAATTTCTTTTTGTTTACGTTTTTGTTCATACAAAAACTTTTTGTAATCCAATATCTTAACTACTGGCGGATTAGCTGTAGGAGATATTTCAACCAAATCCAACTCCGTGTTGCGCGCTTCATACAAGGCTTCTTTCAAAGAACAAATTCTGGGTTCTACGCCTTCGCCAACAAGCCGTACAACCGGCGCAGTAATACGTTCATTGATCTTGTGTAATTCTTCTTTTTTTTGCGGGCCTCTTCTGTTGTACCCGCCGCCCGGCCTAAAATTAGACGAGGGTTTAAAAGGTCTGTTGTTCAAATTTCTTAATTACTTTTGTTTATACTATTTTTATTGCTCCGTCATTAAATGAATTTCTTCATTAATTCTACTTACAAACTCCTCAACGTTCATACTCCCCAAATCTCCTTCTCCTTGCTTTCTTACGGAAATAGTTTCTTCCGATTCTTCTTTTTCGCCCACGATGATCATATACGGAATACGCTTTATTTCAGCGTCTCGTATCTTCTTACCTGTCTTTTCATTACGGTCGTCAATTTGTGCGCGAATTTCGGCATTTTCCAGCAATTGCAAAACTTTTTCCGCGTATTTGTTATATTTCTCACTAATCGGCAGAATAGCAACCTGTTCAGGCGTCAACCAAAGCGGAAATTTACCTGCGCAATGCTCAATTAATACCGCCACAAAACGTTCCATAGAACCAAAGGGCGCACGATGGATCATCACCGGACGATGTTTTTGATTGTCGGCTCCAATATATTCGAGGTTAAAGCGTTCGGGAAGGTTATAATCAACCTGAATAGTTCCTAATTGCCATTTACGACCGATAGCGTCACGCACCATGAAATCCATTTTCGGGCCATAAAATGCCGCTTCACCATATTCTATGACGGTTTTTAAACCGCGTTCCTCCGCCACCTCTTTAATAGCGTTCTCGGCTTTATCCCAATTTTCGTCCGAACCGATATATTTCTCTTTATTGTTCGGATCACGCAATGAAATCTGACAAATATAATCGGTAAAACTCATCGCTTTGAAAATAGTCAAAACAATATCAATAACCGATTTAAATTCATCTTTTACCTGATCGGGCGTACAAAAAATATGAGCGTCGTCTTGCGTAAATCCTCTCACTCGGGTCAATCCGTGCAATTCTCCGCTCTGTTCATAACGATAAACCGTACCAAATTCCGCCAAACGCAACGGCAATTCCTTGTAGGAATGCGGGCGTTCGTTGTAAATTTCACAATGATGCGGACAGTTCATCGGCTTCAAAAAATATTGCTCTCCTTCAACCGGCGTATTGATCGGCTGAAAGCTATCTTTACCGTACTTGTCATAATGTCCGGAAGTTTTATATAGCATCACGTTACCAATATGCGGCGTAATTACTTGTTTATATCCGGCTTTACGTTGTACTTTTTTTAAATAATTTTCCAAGCGCTCGCGTAATGCGGCGCCTTTTGGAAGCCATAAAGGTAATCCAAGACCTACATGATGGCTGAAAGTAAAAAGTTCCATCTCTTTCCCGATCTTGCGATGATCGCGCTTTTTAGCCTCTTCGAGCATAAGCAAATATTCGTCAAGCTCTTTTTTCTTTGGAAAAGTGACGCCGTAAATACGCGCCAATTGCTGACGAGTTTCATCGCCGCGCCAATATACGCCCGATACCGCCGTCAATTTGATCGCTTTGATCAATCCTGTATCCGGAATGTGAGGTCCGCGACACAGATCGGTAAAATCTCCTGTAGAATAGAAACTAATCGTTCCATCTTCCAATTCGGAAATCAATTCTAACTTATATTGATCGCCCTTTTTTGTGAAAAAATCAATAGCTTCCGATTTAGAAACTTCTCTGCGGACAAATGGCAATTTTTGACGAGCGATCTCTTCCATT
Source organism: Bacteroidales bacterium (assembly GCA_031254805.1). GTDB lineage: Bacteria > Bacteroidota > Bacteroidia > Bacteroidales > WRLA01 > WRLA01. The sequence continues at coordinate 6,173 of JAIRTP010000017.1, read as the reverse complement.
TTTTTCTCAATGGCGGGAAAATCTTCAGAACTGATCTTATGATCGCCAAAATCTATGTCATAGTAAAAACCGTTTTCAATAGCCGGACCAATGCCAAATTTTACGCCGGGATAAAGCTGTTCGACAGCGGCGGCCATAAGGTGCGCCGAAGAGTGCCAAAACGCGTCCTTACCATCTTCATCGTTCCACATAAGCAATTGTAAACGACAGTCTTTGGTAAGCGGACGCATTGCGTCGAGCGTCATGTCGTCGGCTTTAGCGGCCAACACATTGCGCGCCAATCCTTCGCTAATACTCAGGGCAATATCCATCGGCGTTACTCCCGATGCAAATTGTTTTACCGAGCCGTCCGGCAATGTTATATTTATATTCATTCTAATATCTTCAAAAATGGGCGCAAAGGTACGTATTTTTTTAATAGATAAATACTTAAATTAAAAAAGAGCGTAATTTTTTTTGACGCCGAATTTATCATGCGAACAAATAAGAAAAGAGGAACCTATTATGAAATATATAAATGATTTCATTTATATGCAATTAATTGATTACAAGGAATATAAATTCGATATTATTATGATGAGGAACCCCTGATTTTTAAGGTAAGGTATACAAAATATACATTGCAGTTTAACAGTGAATGGTCTTAGCGAAATAGGAGTAAAACTATCCATTACCGGAGTTATGCAATCCAATAACCGATGCACGAACTTTTTTTATTCTTTTTGGCTATTGTATATTTCAACGGTACGGGTAAAAAATATTTTACCACGATAATCATATATCTTTTTTCTTTGTATTATTTTGTTTACAATCAAAGACGCTGTACAAAAGTCTCGGATCATTCAACCTGAGAGAAAAAACAGCTTACGGCGGTTCTTCGTCGCAAGGCGGATATGCGGATCTTCGACCGCTGTTATTTCAAAATATTCCACATTATGATGCGATGCGAAAGTATTTTTTTTCATTTTTGTATCCTGCCTGTTAAGGCGATCGGAGTGACGATAAACGGTTCATATTCATTAAACATTTGCAATTGCAAAAGTGAACATCAATGGTCAATCAGGGAAATAAAGATCTGCTATCTTGCCGAACAGAAGTTACGAATGGGAGATCATTTTCATAACTACTTTTTCAGATAGCGGCGGCGGTTGTATGCGTTCTCCACAGGTCGTTTTTGCTATCAGTTATCGCATGATATCTTATCGGTTTATCACGGAAAAAGATATTTTTATTTTTAACGGAGATATAATAACTTTGTTCCAAAAAAAGATGGTAAAAAAAGAAGGAATTTATTAGGAATAAAACTTGCGCTGAAAGGAGAATATAACTTAATGCGCATATTTATTCAAACATATAGCAACTCATTGATTAAAAATATATTGGTAGTAAAACGTTATGAAAACAGATAAGACGGTTTTTATATTAAATCCCATTAGCGGTATTCAAAAATTCCGTCGCAAGCGCATTGAGCGAAAAATAAAAAAATATATCGAGAAACATGATATAGAAGCTGAAATCTGGCGTTCAAAATATGCCGGACATACGACAGATTTGGTAAAAAAAGCCGTCGATCTAAATATTGCAAGAGTCGTTGTCGCCGGAGGCGACGGCAGCATTAACGAAGCCGCGCGTTCATTAGTTTATGCAGATACTTCTTTGGGAATTATTCCCAGCGGATCGGGTAATGGATTGGCGCATTATTTAAAAATCCCGTTTAATATCAAAAAAGCTTTAGATATTATTTTCACCGGAACGGCAAAATATGCCGACGTTTTAAAAGTAAATGACAAATACGCTTTCTCCTTGGCGGGAATAGGTTTGGACGCTATGGTCGCCAAACGCTATAAATCGCTGCAGAGAAGAGGTTTCTTTACCTATTTACAATCCGCCATTGTAGAATATTTTAATTATAAACCGGAAAGATTCATCATTAAATACGACGATAAAGAGTTGACAGAGACGTGCGCGTTTATAGTCTTTGCCAATTCGGATCAATATGGATATAATTTTCGAATAGCGCCGCAAGCCGATCTTTTCGATGGTTATATCGACGTAGTCATGGTCAAAAAAATTCCCATTGTTTCGGCCCCGTTATCTTCCATTCAAATATTTACGGGAAGAGCCGATAAAATATTATATTTTAGTACTTTTAAAACAAAGAAGATAGAAATTATTCGCGATCAAAAAGGCGTTGTCAACATCGACGGCGACCCTTATGAAACGGAAATCTCGACCACTGTAGAGGTTATTGAAAAAGCTTTGAAAATCATTGTTTCCAACGAATAAATTCACTGTTATTATTCAAATGTGACGAAAGTTGTCTCTTTTTTGCAAATCTCGCTTAACCGACGCCGTACAGAACGAAATAGAGGTTGCTTTATATTCAATTTTTATTGGATTGCGTATGTATGAGGACTTTTGCGTATATTTGCGTACAATTTTATAAAATCTAAATAAGAAATGGCAATCATGAAAAAAGACATTTTAATTCCTTTATTATTGATAATATTTATAACCCTATGTGTTACGGGCTGTAAGCGCAATATTAAGAATCCTGTCGATTATGTCGATCCGATAATCGGAACTGATGCGTTCGGACATACGTTTCCCGGCGCTACTTGGCCGTTTGGAATGATTCAGTTAAGTCCTGATACACGATTGGAAGGATGGAATGGCTGTTCGGGATATCATTACTCCGACGAGGTCGTTTTTGGCTTTTCGCATACGCATTTGAGCGGAACGGGTTGTTTGGATTATGGCGATATTTTATTGATGCCTACAACAGGAACTTTACAACTTAATAACGGAGCAAAAAATCATACGCAAGGATATGCTTCCAAATTTTCTCATAAAAACGAAGAAGCAGCTGCGGGATATTATTCGGTCATGTTGGACGATTACAATGTAAAGGTGGAACTGACGGCTACGCCTCGCGTGGGATGGCATAAATATCATTTTCCGAAAACCGAAAACGCTCATGTCGTTCTTGATCTGATGCATCGCGATAAGGTATTAGAATCTCATTTGGAATTTGTCGGAAAAAATGAAATCACAGGATATCGTCGTTCTCAAGAATGGGCGAATGATCAAAGGACTTATTTTGTGATTCAATTTTCGCGAGATTTTGAGCGTCATGGCGTTGAAGTATCCGGAGAAAAACACGAAGGAACGATATATGCAAGCGGCGAGGCATTAAAAGCTTGGGCGGATTTCGATATGTCTACTGATAATACGCCGTTGCTTGTAAAAGTCGCCCTTTCTCCTGTAAGCGTTGAAAATGCGCGACTTAATCTTGAAACAGAAGCTCCGGATTGGGATTTTGACGCCGCTCATGCGAATGTTCGTAAAGTTTGGAACGAATATCTCTCTCGAATTGTGGTGGAAGGAGATTCTAAAGATGATAAAATCAACTTTTATACGGCAATGTATCATTGTATGACGGCTCCTAACATATATCAAGATGTGAACGGAATGTATCGCGGACGAGATTTGGAGATTCATCATGTCGATTTTAATTATTACACGGTATTTTCATTGTGGGACACATATCGGGCAATGCATCCTTTTATGACGCTTTTTAGCGAACAAATGACCAATGATTTTATCAATACTTTTATTAAACAGTGGGAACAGGGCGGCTTGTTGCCCGTTTGGGAACTTTCTTCGTGCGAAACAAATTGCATGATCGGTTATCACGCCATTTCGGTAATCGTAGATGCATATATGAAAGGCATTCGCAGCTACGATATTAAAAAAGCGTATCAAGCAATGAAATCAAGCGCGATGAATGATAAATTCGGCTTGAAATCATATAAATCCAACGGTTACGTGCCTGCCGACGTAGAAGGAGAATCTGTCTCAAAAACTTTAGAATATGCTTATGACGATTGGTGCATTGCCATGATGGCAAAAGAGTTAGAAGAATTGAACGACTATGAATATTATATTCGTCGAGCGCAATCTTATAAAAATGTTTTTGATCCCGAAACGAAATTTATGCGTGCGCGTTATTCCGGAAAATGGTTTTCTCCGTTTGATCCGCGCGAAGTGAATTTCAATTATACGGAGGCAAATGCTTGGCAATACAACTTTTATGTGCCGCAAGATATTAATACGTTGATCCAACTTCATGGAGGAGATGAAGCGTTTTGTGAGATGTTGGATAAAATGTTCACAGAATCGACGACCACGACGGGAAGAGAACAAGCCGATATCACGGGACTTATTGGGCAGTATGCGCATGGAAATGAGCCAAGCCATCACATAGCCTATTTATATAATTGTGCCGGAAAACCTTGGAAAACGCAAGCATTAACGCGACAAATTATGAAAGATATGTATTCTCCCACGCCCGACGGATTGTGCGGCAATGAAGATTGCGGACAAATGTCGGCTTGGTATGTGCTGAGTTCCATGGGATTTTATCCTGTTACGCCTGGCGACAATCAATATAATATTGGAAGTCCGTTATTTTCTAAAATTTCATTTCAAATGGAAAATGGAAATACATTTGTAGTGGAAGCTCGAAACAATAGCGATAAAAATGTCTATATACAATCCGCCACTTTAAACGGAAAAGATTATAATAAAGGATATATTACCCACGATGATATACGAAACGGCGGAAAGCTGATCTTCGTAATGGGCGACAAGCCAAATGAAAATTTTGCGACAGAACGTCCGGTTTCACAAATTACGGATCATTTAATTATTCCATCGCCTTTTGTAGAGAAAGGAGAACGAACATTTCTTGACGATGCAACTATTGCATTTGGTTGTATTGAACCGGACGTAAAGATCTATTATGGGACAAAATCTCAATTTGACGCTTCGTTTAAGTTATATCAAGAGCCTTTTTCTATTACCGATAGCGTTACTTATTATGTCATTGCAAAAAAAGGAGACAAAGAGAGCAAGATGATAAAAACCAGTTTCTCAATAATACCTAAAAATCGTACAATAAAATTGGAAAGCGAATATGCTAATCAATATAGCGCCGGCGGCGACAATGCTTTGATTGATCAAATTCGCGGCGGCGAAAATTTTCGAACAGGAAATTGGCAAGGTTTTCAAGGACAAGATTTGGTCGCTGTCGTCGATCTGCATCAGAAAGAAACCATCTCTTACCTGTCTTTGGGCTGCATTCAAGACCAAAGAGCGTGGATCATTATGCCGAAACAGGTTGAGTTTTTCTTGTCAGAAGACGGAGAAAATTTCAGAAGCGTCGGCGTAATAAAACACAATATTCCAATGAAGATGCAGGATATTGTAATTCATGATTTTGAATTGAAGCTAAAACCACAACAAACACGTTATATAAAAGTAGTAGCTTCTAGCGTTGGAAAGCTTCCGGAATGGCATCTCGGAGCAGGCGACAATGGATGGATTTTTGCCGATGAATTTACAATTAAATAAAGGGAGATATAATTGTTCTTTTTCATTGAATTATTTTTTTTGAAAAAAAATTGTGGAAATTAAAATTAAGCGTATCTTTGCAAACGCTTTTTTAAGCGAGTTCTTTTATCGATTATCGAAAAAGTTGCAATTGTTAGGAGAGGTGGGTGAGTGGCTTAAACCAGCAGTTTGCTAAACTGTCGTACTCGAAAGGGTACCGGGGGTTCGAATCCCCCCTTCTCCGCAAAATACTTAGAGGCTGATACAGTCTCTTTTTTTATTTTGGAGAGATGCCAGAGTGGTCGATTGGGGCGGTCTCGAAAACCGTTGTTCGCGCAAGCGGACCCAGGGTTCGAATCCCTGTCTCTCCGCTGGAAGGTCTGGACAAAACCAGACAACAAGTGGACAAAAGCCTACAAGTCAATGATTTGTGGGCTTTTTTATTTGTGTTTTGTCCATGCCAAAAGACACAAAAAAGCGGGTCACCTGCAAAACTATGTGTTTAACCCCAAACTCCGCTTAGTTTAGGTAGTCCATTCTTATTTTCATGAAGAGGTCATCCATTTTTTGTAGTTTCGGAGATTCTCCATTCGCCGCGGCATTTCAATTTATAACTGGATTTGGCTAATTCGATGATGTCTTTCGGCGAAAACCTGGAGAGTTTGTTTGCCTGTTTCAATCTTACATATAACTTATAGTAGGCTATCATGGCAATGAAATTCGCAAACAGCCACCCTTCCATCACATGGCGGTTCTGCATATAAGCGACATCAGCATCC
>JAIRTP010000009.1 GCA_031254805.1 Bacteroidales bacterium | reverse complement strand
CCATTTTCTCTGATTCTGTTTTCTTTAGCGGTTTGCTCGTCTTTTGGAGCTGTCTTTGAAGTTACCTCAATAGAATCAACAACCTTGCCGTCTTTTATGACAACAAAATCGATTCGCCGTGCTTCACCTGTAACCGGATCTCTGACAATATTCCCATCCTTATCTCGTAAATATACCTCTTTTTCAATCGTATATCCTTCACTTTCAGGATACTTGTTTTTCAGTTCATCGTCAACTTCCGCTTCGCGCCTGTTGCCATCTTCCTTGTTTCTAATCAAATACGTGGATGGAGAATCGGATGCATCAGGTTTAGAGTGCAAATTTCTTAACCGCTCGTCGTTACGCGCCCGCAGAGATTCAAGCGGCATAGATTTTATTGATCCCAATTCATCTTTTACTATATTTTTATAATCGCTTTCTTTTGCTTCGCGAGGATAAGTTTTATCAATCGGGCGAAGCTGTACCGCATCCCTGACATCCGGCGTTTTTTCAATATTCACTATAATTTTCCTCCGCTACGCTCATTTATATTATCCTCAATTTTTAAAATGATCTCATCAGGTATATCGTCGGTATAAAAAAATGATACAATGAGTTCCCGCTTATCATATTTTATCCCTTCTTTTACCCAATCCAAAAGTTTTTTTATGGCCGTCTCTGTAACAGTGTTCACCATTACATCTCCCTCTTTATCAATATCTTTAAATAATTTAACTAACGCATCAATTTCACATTCATTGAGATTAAACGCCATAATAAGTGTGTTAAATAAATTTTCTGGCAAATCAATACGCCTGTATTGGCCTTGCAGTAAGAACTTAATAATGAGCTCGGCGATAATCTCGTGTATTGCATCGCCAGTTTCACTCAACAACGAGGGTTCCTGTTTTTTTAACGCTACGTGTGCGTCCTTCATGATGCATTTTAAGGCCTTTTTGATACAATCCAGCTCAAACGTGAAAAAAGAATTTATTAGTTTGGGTATTTTATCTTCAACGCCTTCTAGGTTATCCAGCAGGCAAGGATAAACCATACTTTTTAAAACACGCCGTTCATTTTTTTTCACATCTATTCTGCGTAACATACTATCCAGTAGTTCAATACGTTCATTTAGCTCCGGTATGGCTGTAGACACAGGCAGGCGCATTCCTTCGATATGGCAAAGAGCGCGTCCGGTAATTTGGTCGCCAAGAAACAGCGCGTCCTCCGCTTTCATTCCTATCATATTGGCAATGAGTTCCTGATCGTCCCGCGCTACAATTCTATGAATGATTTTGTTTGACGTATTTTTAATTACATCGGATACCAGTTTTGAAGGGATTTGTTCGGCAATTACAACGCCTTGTCCAAATGAGCGCATTTCGGCAATCATATTGGTAAAATGCTCAATCGCCTTGCCTTTTGGATTGCCAAAATCCTCGCTAGTTTTTTCGGTTGAGACGTTCTTTAGAAGCCGGTGCGCTTCTTCAATAACCAAAAGATGCTTCAACGCCAGTTTTCCCGAAGGCAACCGTTCTTTTTCCGTAAAGCGGTATTCGGTTAAGAAAATAATAATAAGTCCTATGGCAAACGCTTTATCCGCGTCATCGGCAAGCCCTTCAAGTTCAAAAATCAAGTTGCGTTTCGTTAAATCCGTAAAATCAGGGAATTCATTTGTGTTAAGCATAAAGCCTTTTGCTCCAACACAAAGAGAATCAAGCCGCGCGATTATCGCTGTCCGTATATTATCTTTAACTTCGCCTTCGTAACCCATATTTTTTACATAAATATCGACTTCGTTTTTTAAGTCCGTCATAGTGGGGAAAAGATATTTATGATCTTGACGGCTGTATCGTTTTTCCATGTATTCAGTGTCATAACGATTAAGAGTACTCTTTGTATTTACCAGATACGGATGAAAACCTAAACTTAAATTCCAACCACGCTTTATATAAATATTATGGAGGCATTTTTCAAGAATGTAGGGCATAGAAGCATAAAACGAAAAAGATGCGGTAAACAAATCTTTTAAATAATCAATATGCATCTGGGGGCTGATACCTGGCATAATGTAAAAAGGGTTCACCGACAGGCAATTTACTTCCGGAACTCCAAGCGTGTAGATATCATGACGAGTGCCGGGCCTAAGTTTCATAGAACGGTACTCTTTTTTTGCACATTCAATAACCCAAAACGGCTTGTTGATGTTAGTAAGAATGTGTTTAACCGTATTGGTTTTTCCGCTACCCGTTATCCCGCAAACAAACGTATGTTTGTTTAGGTCGCTCTCGGAAATATAAAACGGAATATTTTCAAGTTTATTGCTCGCATCGCAAATGCTGCCTAAGACAATAATTTTATTTTCTTCATTGGACGGTGGGGGCAGGATGGAGACAGGATAACGCTTGCCGGTGCGGAGTTCGTAGCCTGGAACGTTTTTATCGGGAAATGTCAACAAAAGCGATAATTCCTCCGAATTCGCATACGAGCAAATAGTCGCTTTTTCATCATCATTTCTAAGTAAATTTCTTGGAATTAACAGAGCCTGTTTTTCTTTTGATGTGATTTGCGAATCGTCAAATACGCGCGGCGGCAGGGAAAGCGCGTCCGGCTTGGCAATCTCGCTGTATATCGAACCTTGAATTACCTTTAGCGCGATGTCCGTTTTAGCGGAATAACAAACGGCAGTCTGCCACAAGCCGGTTTGTAGTCCTTTTTGCAGACGTAAAACAGCGTTTTCAATGCGCTTGGCGATATCGAGCGCGATACCGTTTTGAATTTCAAGCCCAATTGATTTGCCGTTCGTAATCATCTCGCTTATGCTTTTGCTGATACTTTTTCCCCAAGAGTGTCCGTAACCGGCGCCCACGCTCTGTCCAAAACCAACTCCCTCACCCCCAACATACGCGTATGTACTAACATTTACATTTACGCTATGCGTTTTTGTCTCGGTTTTCGTATCGCCTTCGGTATGTGCCAGGCTTTGCTGCAAAGAAACATTGCGCTTACTTACCGCAAGACATTCGTCTTTTATCGCCATTAAATCCGCGATTTTCTTTTGCGCCTCAACAGGCGGAACGGGTTTGGCGAAAACCAAAAGCGTATAACTTTCCCCGTTTAAGCCGCGCATCAGCGTTGAATAATCGAAAGTCTGGCGTTTACCGTCTATCATGTATGAGGGAGTCCCCGCGATCACGCCGAATCTTTCCGCGACCCCGCCCTGATATTGAAAATCAGAAAGTCTTACATCGGGCAATAACCCCTGAACGATTTTTTTTATAGTTTCCTTATTCCCGGCTTTTTCAGCAAGCGGATCTATGCCGAGTATAAGGGATGTTTTACCGCCAAGAGATTCTATCCCAAAAACGATCGGAGCGTTTATGCTGTATGCGGCGGCTAAATATTTCTGCACACTGTTATTTAGATACTCAAAGACATTCTCAGTATTTTCGATTGTACAACTTTCAATCCTAAAAAACTTGAATGTTCCTAAAAGTTCCTTTGAATGCGGTTCTAAGAATTCATCAGAAACTGCGGGAACGCGGGAGTATGGAAATACCGTGGATAAAAAATCGCTGGCTTTAATAGCCAGAAGATCGGTATCATTTTTAACACCTATTAGTTTCTCTTCCGGTATTTGCAATTCGTTTTTCATTAATACTCCTTTAATGACGCTTTAATTTCCTCAACCTGTTGTTGATAAAAATTTTCTATTTTATCAAACCAGACCATTAGTTCCCCCTTAATTGTTTTAAGATAGGAATCAATGGCAGAAATAAACTTTTCTGTGTTGGCTGTTCGTTTGTTTTCACGGATAAAAAGGTAAAGTCCGCCCGCGACGACAAGCGCAATAGGAATAATTATCGTTTTTGAAAGAGCGATAGAAAGTACTGCTCCCAATCCGGCCGTTCCCAGCGGAACGGGCAA
>JAIRTP010000046.1 GCA_031254805.1 Bacteroidales bacterium | reverse complement strand
TGAAAAGCAAGTCGCGTCGGCAACGCATCGTTTTCGCTCGGCACGCCTATTTTGCCGCGGCAGTCCGGCATACAAACTTCCCGCTGGTCGCTATTGCGCGACCATGCGGCCGCCATCATGCGACCGTATTAAACTCGAAAAAAACAGCTGAAAACCTTATAGCAACCAATTATAAAGATTTTAGCCTGTTATTTCAACAATTAGAAAGGAGATTAAAACAATGACTATCAAAGAATTAATTAAAGAACTCAAAAAGTATCCGGCGAACATGAAAGTAGCTCGCATCCAAGACTGGGATAACAGCGACGAAGAAGGACGCCACGAAACGGAAGAAATAAGCGGCATGATCGTTCAACGTTGGCATGACGATCAGTTCGGTATAGAAGTGACAGAAGAACTAATGTTATATTAGCCATGACGCTTTCCCTATCCCTCACGCGCTCGGAGCTGCAGGCGTTGGCAGTCATCTGCAACGCTTTTGTGAAGCCTCATTACTTAGATGGAGACTTTATCGTCTTCTGTTACATCTCATCGTTGGAGGATCTGTTGTTGTCGCTGCTTCTGAAGTCGCGGGTACCGCGCAAGAAGTACCGGATGACGCTCAAAGATATGCAGATTCTCGCGCTGCGTAACCTGTTGTCGCAATTCGCAGATAAATTTCAGCCGTTCGAGCAGGCGTTTGCGCACGAACTGTTGGCAAAAATAGACCAAGAACATCAAAGCGAAGTAACCCTTTTAAAATCAATTAAAAAGTAATTGAATGGAAAATAATAAAGAGTTTTTAATCGACTTGTACAAAATTTTTAAATAATCCCTTGCATATTAAAATTATTACTACTTTTGCCCCGCAGACTTATAATATATAGTAGGGGCGAAATCTAAGAGTAGACATAGCCCGTGTGAGCCGTTTGGAGCGGCATTTCTTCATGCCCCGTGTATGTTGTGAGTCTGCAGCGCACGGGCTTCTTTTTTAATCTAAAATTCTTAAAAATGCAGACTCAAAAGAATTTAGAGGCGATTAGCCTTCATGTAACCGATGAACTCACGGTTACAGTGCTGCCAAGCACAGAACATGAGTTTTTTATCCCAACAAAAGACGTAGCGAACGGATACGGAATAAGTCCGGAAACAGTTCGCAGTCATCTAAGCAAAAATCCCGATGAATTTATGGAGGGGAAGCACTTTATCCGCAACGTTGAAATTTTACACAGTGCGAAAACAGGCGGTTCTACGCGCGCAACAATGTGGACAAAATCAGGTGTTATCAGGCTTGGTTTTTTTATCAAATCAGAGCGAGCGAGGTTATTTCGTGATTGGGCGGAAAATCTAGTCTTGGCTGTTATTGGTCATAAACAACCCAAAATGTTACCCGCTCCTCCAAAACGCAAGCACAACCGAATCACTCCGGAGCGCATGATCCGGATCATGTCGAAAGTTTGCCGCATCTCCGACGACGCGCTGCGCATGGAAATTATCAACGAACTGACGGAAGGAGGAGCGCGATGAGCGAGCAGACCGTAAAAGCATGTTACCCGCGCCGCAGCGAGATGACAGCCGCGGCGAATGATTTAAAAAAACGTTTCGGATGGGAAATTATTCGTTGCCGCATGAGCTGTGAAAAGATTCCCCATAAAGACAGTCGGCGCAACGCCGTCCTGATCCTGAATGGCGACATCGTAGAGGCTCAACTGATGCGCTGCAAGGAATGCGCAATCAGAAAGGAGGCGGAAGATGGTACGGTTTGAAGAAAAGAAGATTATCATCGAAATAGATGATCCCTTTCCGGTCGATTCGTGGTTGGTGCTTATGGGCGGCCTTTGCAAAATGGCACGCTTCACTACGCAGGACAATATCTGCGACAATACGTTTCACGCAGTCATCGACTTTATCGGGCAACTGATGCCTGATTTCGATACCGCGAAAAAAATGATGAAATAAAATTACCGAAAAGCCGGTATTATTCCGGCTTTTTTCTAACTTTGCAGAAAAAGGAGTTAATTATGAAAAAGTTACTTTTTATCTTTTTGTTAGCCTTTTCGGCAGGCTTACAGGCGCAAAATCCGAACTATACAAGCGGTACCGCGCATCGCGGAACCTCTAACGCTTACGTCATATTCGACAAAGCCGGAACGCCGGTTAAGATTTACGCCGACGCAATGGACGCCATCCATTTTTGCAGCAATCAACCCTATTCCAATCAGCAAATCAACCTCTATTACTTCAAAATTCAGGATACCGCGCTTTGGGAACCAAACAGCAAAATGAGTCAGGACAATGTTTGGAATCCGGAACCGCTAACGGATAAGTTCCTTGCCGTCGATACGGTCTATCTCGTCATGCAGAAAAACTTCAACCTTGCCGACCGCGCCTATACTTTCACTCGTTTGGAAGAGTTTACAAAGTACGTCGAGAACCACAACCCTGAATACCTCAAAATTCCCTATTATTACCGCGATAAGCGCAGTTTTGACGAGGTTTATAGAATAAAGAAGCAACGCCTTCAAAAATAGCAAAAGCCCCGATTTGGGGCTTTTTTAATGGCGGGTTTAAGCAGCGTTTTGTAGTTCCATTCTTTCGGGAACGTAGTTCATGGTTAAGACTTCGATTTTCCTGCCGCCGCCTGCCGCGCGCGGTAGTTCCATCTCTAAGACGTGCCAATCGTTTTTGTTGGCGTATTCGGAAAGTATTTCGCTTGGATAGCTGCTTAACAAGAACTTTCCTTTTATGTTTGATAACAGTTGTAACAGCTTTTCAAAATCTTCCTTTGTATAACCGCCGTAATGTCCCATATCCGCCTGAAAATACGGCGGATCGACGTAATGAAACGCATCTTCATGATCCGCTTTCCGAATGACGTATAACGCTCGTCAAACGTCTCTTTTCTGCCTTGTATCTGCATTCCTAACGAACGAGATTTGGAACATCGCCACGTATTGGTCAAAATCGAATAAAACGACTGATGCGACAGAACCCACAACGCCCAGACGCGTTTTACTTCGCTGTGGCCACTTGGATTCCTATAAATTTCTTTGGCTTGTTTTTGTTGATGTTCGCTGTGCAGCGTTACGTCGATTTCCTTTTTCAACGCTTTAAACTTTCTTTTCAATACGTAGTAGAAGTTGATCACCTCAGCATCGTGATCGTTGATAAATTCAACCTTTGCCGGTTCTTTGGCAAAGAACACCGCGCCGCCGCCAAAATATGGCTCGACGTAAATGGAGTGTTTAGGAATTAATGGAAGTATGTACTTCAACATGTTTTGCTTTCCGCCGTAATAAGTGATCGGCGTTTTCAGTCCTGAAATTGGTTTTTTTCATCAGTTCAAAAATCAGTTAGTAATAAATTTGTATATTTGCAGCCTTCTCAGGCAAAAAAAATAAGGTGCAGCAACACCCAAAAGGCATATAGCCTCTGTCGTGGTGTTGCTGCACCTTTGTCGTTTCGGTATCGCCTGAGAAACTATACAGGATGAAGATGGGGGCTTTTTTTAGTTTTCAACAATTTGCCCCCTTTATGTAACTTTTACGTTTATTACTGTTCTGAAATTAAAATCGCTAAACTCATATAAAAAATTAATGCCCGTGCGCCATTGAGAATTTATGGCTGCCACCTGCACGCTCTGCGCGCCGTCAAATTCAGGAAGACCTCCCGTTGATAATACGGTGATCGCTCCTTTACCCGAGCTGGGAGCAGATCCATTTGAACGTATTTGAACAATGTTAGTTTCGCCGTCCGGATTCGCAACGCCTGCATTGAGGCTCACGCCTGTTATTGGATATATGGATGTAAGAAAAAGCTGAAATGTCACGGCTGAACTTTGGGATGGCGTTGAGGGATTTGTTAACGCCGATTCGTCGATTTCAATATGCGTATCCGTGAATCGTGTTTTTACCATGGAAGACCATGTGTTGCTGAGCTTATTTAACGTATAACATTCTACTCGAATACTGGTGATGCGGTTGAAAAATTTCTGAAACGCTTCTTTTATCTGATCGCTCATACGTACTGTCCCTAATATGTCGAGATGAAAATTCAAAATATCAGACACGTCATACAAGGAAATAGCGCCTCCGTATATTTTCATTTTACCGTAGTCGTCTTCCAGCGCTAAAGGCAAATCTCCTACATATTCATTTCCCGCCTCCATCACTTTCTGCAGTGTGGGGATATCGTTGCCGGATATCTTGCGCAGCTCTGGGTATCCTGAGCTGCTTTCCATCGTCCAGATGCTGCCGAAGTTCCAGCCGACGAAAGTGGTCTGCTGTTTCATTTGAGCGGTTGTTTTGCCGATTACTCCTGTGATAGTCACCGCCGTATAGCCTACTGCATTAGATCGTCCTGATGTTTGCGTATCCCAATAACATGAAATCATCGGATCTGAAGGATAGCCTATATGACCGACAAATCCTCCTTTATAATTTGCATTGGAACTGATTGAACCTCTTGCATAACAATTCATTACAGAGGCGACTCCTTCGACTGAGATATTTGGAATACTGCCTATAAGCCCCCCTATATATGACGTCCCTGTTTGTGTTAATGTTATTGCTACATCCGCGCAACAATTATTTATTGTCCCTTTTGTTAAAGTTCCAACAAGCCCGCCGGAATAGAATATATTGTTTTCCCATTGTTCCGGAGAATTAATGACTCCGCATACTTGACAATTGCTTATAATGGATCCATCTCCTGCATGAAGAACTACGCTCATTCCTGCCAAAATGCCTGCCGTATATCCTTTTACGTTTAAATAAGCGTTTTTAATCGTCAGATTTTTAATTGTGGCGCCGTGAATAATCCCAAAGAACCCCCAATATATATAATCTTTATCGGTATATGCGCTATAATCCATATACAGATTATTTATGGAGCGCCCGTTTCCATCAAAATTTCCCAGAAAGGGATGGTAACTCGACTGTGAGTCGCTTTTTCTGTATCCATATCCTATTGGGAACCACATATTTGCCGAGCCGCCCATGTCGATATCTGCCATAAGTTTCCAATATTTTCCGGTTGAGTCTGAATGATTGACATAATCTCTAAAATCCTTCAACTCCTCCAAATTCCATATTTGATACGGATTATCTTCCGTGCCGCCGCCTTGTTGTTGTATCTCTACTTTCAACGGATTCTCAGGCGTTCCGTCGCCTGAAAATACTGCTGTTTCAGAATTTTCCGTACTTACAAATGGTTTTTCCCCTAATCTTTTCATAATGACCCTGCAATAATTACCTGTCCTGTTATTGATTGATTCGCATTGATTGTTACGTTTCCATTGGATGCAATAACCACTTCTGTTTCCACAAGGTTTTTATTACTCCCCGACGTCTCGTAGACCTGCACGATTACGCCGTTACTGGTGTTGAATCCGTGTTGTGATGCGCTGATAGTTAGCGTCGTTGCATTGGACAGCGTGAACGCTTTCGTGCCCCCAAGCTTTCCTGTCGTGATGCCTGTTACATAGTCGATAACGGCTTGCAACGTCGGTATCATCGTGCCGGTCGTCGGCGCAGTTCCTGGATTGGATATGCTCGACTTTATTACATTGGCGAGAAAATTGGTTGTGTTTATATCGGTAATGGTGTTGCTAATAGCGCTGATGGTCTTATTCGTCAAGATTTGCGCCGCTGCAAGCCTTACCAGATCGGCGCTCTCGGTACTGTCGAAGCCGTCAAAGTCAGTCGCGACAATGCCGGATGTTTTATCTTTGTTGGCAATAACGGTGTCGCCAATAGCCAGATGATCCGACGAAGGCGTTGTTATTCCCGACGCAGTACCTGCCGTACCTACGCGCCAGTATTGACCTTTTTTTATTGATGTAATTCCATTTTGGGCAATGGTCTTGCTTCCGTCAAAATCGCCCATGTAGACCATTGATCCTGTTGAAACATTTGCAATGGTTGTATCGATGTATGTTTTGATCGCTTTTTGACTTGATATTTTCGTATCGGATGCGGATACCCCGCCAAGCGTGACGGCTGTATCCGGAGCGATGTCGATTACAATATTTCCGCCGCCTTCCGGAGCGGCCGTAATATCGATAAAAGACGAAATAGACTTCAATCGGTTAAAAACATAGACGTCGCCGTTTTGCCCTGCGTACAGCGCCGCGCCGTCGCTGGTGGCGCTTGCGATACTAACGTTCGTTCCATATACCCAGGCAGTCCCGTTGTAATAGCCAAATTTTTTTATCGTGCTATTATAGTAGAATCTGCCTTCTACTAAGAATGTCGTCGGCTCTGTAGCCAAAACTTCAAATACTGCATTTTTTATTTTGTTGCCCCTGAAATTCAGGTCAACAACGATAGTTTTTTCTGCCATACTATTAAAATTTTAATATTAAATATCCGTTGATTTCGTTGGTTGTTTTCACCGTCAAATCGGTTAATGAATGATATACTACTTCCGTATCTATTAATCTGCCGTCCGCAAATAAATCAACGCTTTTTATTCACAAAAAAACGCAGAATAACTTTCTTTACGCTTTAATTTTTATAGAGTTGAAAGGTTTATTATTAAAAAAAATCCTAAGAGACGCCGCGTATCGTCTCTTAGGAATATGAGGTTTGGATTTTAAAATTCAGCTTACACAGTCATTCCGCCATCGACGCTCAAAACGGCTCCATTGACGTATGCCGCTTCGTCGGAAGCAAGATACAAATATGCCGCGGCAATTTCTTCCGGTTTTCCAAGACGTCCGACAGGTACTTTTGCTTTCATTCCGTCAAGCACGTTTTCCGGCATGGCGGCGACCATTTCCGTTGCGATAAATCCGGGAGCGACCGCGTTGACGGTAATTCCTTTGCGGCCAAGTTCTCTCGCCCAAGTTTTTGTCATCCCGATAAGTCCGGCTTTCGTTGCTACGTAATTTGTTTGTCCGAAATTTCCGTAAAGTCCTACCACAGAAGATGCATTGACTATTCTTCCGTAAGATTTTTGGAGCATATATTCGGAAATGATTTTTGTGCAATAAAATACTCCGCTGAGATTGACGTCGATAACTTGTTGCCATTGTTCGATCGTCATCTTTTTCAACGAGCT
This sequence comes from Bacteroidales bacterium, assembly GCA_031254805.1. Classification (GTDB taxonomy): domain Bacteria; phylum Bacteroidota; class Bacteroidia; order Bacteroidales; family WRLA01; genus WRLA01. The sequence continues at coordinate 6,063 of JAIRTP010000046.1, read as the reverse complement.
ATCGCGCGTAATTCCTGCATTATTGATCAAAATATCAATTGCTCCAAATTTATCAAAAACTTCTTTAGCCGCCGCTTCAATCTCTCCATAATTCGACGTGTTTACCTTTTTGAATACCGCCGTTAATCCTTTTCCTGTCAATTTGGAAGCTAAATCTACGCCTCTTTTTTCATCCAAGTCCCAAATAATAACTTTTGCGCCCTCTTCTGCAAATCTTTCAGCCGTCGCTTTTCCTATTCCGGCAGCTCCTCCGGTTACAATAGCTACTTTATTTTCTAATCGTTTCATAGTAACATTATTTTATATGGTTTAAAAAATCTCTATTCATCTTTATCCAAATCGATATCCTTGATCTCTTCGTCGATCATTCCATTGTCGTCTTCCGCATCTTCAATAATATGATATCTCGGATCAATAAAACTTGTATGCGTAACTCGTTTTTTACCTGATAATAATAACGATGGAAGGAAGAAAAGATTGCAGAACAGGGCCATCAACAAAGTTGTAGGTATCAATATTCCCAACACTTGAACGCCTCCAAACGACGACAGCGAAAAGACGGCGAATCCGAAGAATAATACCACAACCGAGTAAATCATGCTTCTACCGGCGTCTTTCATCGCTTTGATGACCGAAGTATGGATTTCATAATTATTTGTTCTCAGTTGTAACCGGTAACGCGATAAGTAGTGAATGGAATCGTTGACCGATATTCCCAAAGAGGCTCCAAAAATTAAAATCGTAGAAGGCTTAATGGGAATGCCGAAATAGCCCATTATTCCCGCGGTAAAAATCAACGGAACAAGATTGGGAATCATCGAAATCACTATCATGCGAAATGAGCTAAACAACATCGCCATTAGAGAGGCGATCACGATAACCGCCAACAATAAGCTATACAACAAGTTCTCCGACAGATAAGTCGTTCCTTCCAAAAATACCAAAGTAGAACCGGTTATCGAAATATCATATTTATCTCCGGGAAACAATTCATCGCATTGTTGCATGAGTTGTTCGCGTATTCGGGCGATATCTTTAGTGCCAATATTTTCCATTTGCACGCTAATCCGCATAATCTGCATGGAAGAATCCACGAAATTATAGAGCAATTTATTGGCGGGATTATCATGCTTGCCTCCCAAGTCGAGAAGATATCTCATAATAAAAGTCAGTTCGTTGGTTGTCGGAATTTCATAAAATTCAGGATCTCCGCCATAATACGCTTGTTTTACATATTTAATAGCATCCGCCAATGACAACGATTTCGAAAATTCCGGATATGCATTTAATATCACCTGAAGCGAATCGACTTTTAACAATGTTCTTCTATTTAAAACGCCTCTTTTTGTCTTAGTATCAATCGTAAGTTCCAAAGGAAGCACGCCTTTGAAATTTTTTTCCATAAAAAGCAGATCTTGATACAAAACATGATCATGAGGAATTTCATCAACCATATTTCCCGTAACTTGTAATCTTGAAATTCCCATGACCGAAAAGATCAACAGAACGCCCATTGCAGAATAGACAAAAACACGTTTATTTTCAACGATATAGATGACCTTTAGTAATATCTTGTTGATGAATTTTCCTGATAAATGCTTGGTGTGTTTTGCCGAGAGCGGCTTCAAATAACTATAAACGGTTGGTAATAGAATAAGCGTCAAAAGATAATTGGCCATAATTCCCAACGCCGCGACCGACCCAAATTGAACCAATTGCGTATTTCCTGTAATAGTAAAAGAGGCAAACCCTACGGCGGTAGTTATATTCGTCAAAAAATTAGCGCTGCCGATGTGATGAATAACTCGCGCTAACGCTTTTGTTTTGTTATAATGCGTAGCGTATTCGGCATGATATTTATTTAATAAGAAGATACAATTCTCCACCCCCATGATCACTACAACGGTCGGAACTAAAGCAGTAAGAATCGTCAACTCATAACCCAATAATCCCACAATTCCATAAGTCCAAATCGTTGACAATGCAACAATAAGAATAGGATAAAAGGTTGCCGAAAACGATCGAAAAAAGAAATAGAGGAACAAAATAGCCACTACAAAAGCCATTATCAAGAAGACGATCATCTCGTTCTTGACAATTTTTGTGGTTTCCGCTCTAATATAAGGCATCCCGCTATAATGGACTTTGACGCCTGTTTTTTCTCCAAAAATATCGCCCCGCGTTTTTATACGACTGATCAAAGGAAGCCGAATAGCGTTGTCGGAAGTTTCTTTTCCTAACGTGATCATGATCATATAAACATTGGTCTCTTTGTTATACAACAACCCGTCGTATAGAGGTATTCGTTCAGCTTCAATACGTAACGAATCTAAAATTTCCTGTGAAATAATTTGCCCCCTGAATATTGGATTGATGGTAAATTTTCGTTCAACATCGTCGCGCTCAAGAGTAAATAATTTGGATATCGACATACAGCCGGCAATACCCGGAAATGCCATATAATCATTTGTCAAGTCGCAAAAAGCATTGAAATGATCGACGGTAAAAAGCGAGGCGTCTTGAAAAGAGACAAATAAAATAGCTCCGTCTTGTCCGAATTGCGCCTTAAATTTCTCATATTCCTGTAACGTCGGATCCGATTTTGGGAGCATTTGCATCATTTCACTCGAAATGGTAGTGCGCAAAGCAAAATAACCCATACAGAAAGTGAGTATCAATATGATAATGATATTACGAATTCTGTATCTTAAAATTTGTCTCGTTAAAGCAACCCACATATTCAACCTAAAAAGTAATGTGAAATTTACAAGGGTGCAAAGGTAGTAAAGTTATTTGCAATTTACAAGTAGTATAACGCTCATGAATCCGGTGCGATCTACTAAAAAAGCGACAATGGAAAGCGAGCCTTTTGCTTTTGGTAAAAAACACAAAAACCGCTACGAAAAAGGTAACGGCTTTGTTAATTTATTGATCATGAAATTTTTTAGTGACTCCGACAGGATTCAAACCTGTAACCTTCTGATCCGTAGTCAGATGCTCTATTCAATTAAGCTACGGAGCCATGCTTTTAAAAACGGTGCAAAGATACGTATATTTTTAATGCGAAAATATATTTTGTATAAAAGAAAGGTTTGAAAAAATTATTTTACTATATAAAATCTTTTTATCGTAACTTTGCCGATCGTTAAATTCATATTGATATGAGATATTTAAGTAGTATATTATTTACATTTTTGCTGTTTATATCGGTAAATGCAAGTGCGTTGAATGCAACGTTTTCTTATAATATATTTTACAGCCCTGAAATCGGACATTATGTTGAGACGTGCCTTCTTATCGACGCGTCGACTTTGAGGTATGAAAAAATGGAGGATGAAAATTATCTTGGACAGGTTAATATCACTATTATGTTTAAGAAAGGAGACGATGTCGTTAATTTCTCGAAAGTCAGAGTCAATAGCCCTGCGCAAGAGGAGATAGAGAAAACAGGCAGTTTTATGGATTTTCAACGTTTTTTGCTTCCAAAAGGCGTATACGACATGGAAATTATTATTGCCGATGCCGCCGAACCTGATAAAGAATCTACCCATGAAGAGCGAATAGATGTCGGATTTGAGGAAAACGAAATCGGTATAAGTTCGATAGAACTTCTGCACTCTTACGAGCCCGCTCCGGAAGGAACGAGCAGTAAATTAGAAAAAAACGGATATATTCTTACTCCGAAAGTTATTAATTATTATGGACATACCGATGATTTTATCCCTTTCTATTTTGAAATTTATAACTCCGATAAAGTCTTAGCGAAAGATAGCGCGTTACTTGTTTATTATTATATCCGAAGTTTTGAGACCAAGCATACGATGAATAATTTAGCTCGTTTTAAAAAGTCGGAGCTTAAGAACATCTCGACATTTTTAACGAGATTTGATGTTCGAGATTTACCTTCCGGAAATTATGAGATGTGCGTTGAGGTTCGAAACAAAGAGAATCAAATTGTCGCTCAAAAAGAAGTTTTTTTCTATCGCAACAATCCGAATGTATCTTTTGACACAGACGATCTTTCCGCTATCCAAATTGAAAATACATTTACATCCAAGTACACTTCTATCGATTCATTGCGCGAATACGTCAGAATGCTTCTCCCCATTGCTACGAAATTGGAAAAAGAATTTTTCTTAAGTCAATTGCCAACTGCGGATGTTGATCTTTTGCAACGTATTTTATATAATTTCTGGTTAGAACGCAATGAACTCAATCCCGAATATGAATGGACGGTATATAAAGAAGCGGTGGAGGTTGTCAATCGTTCTTTTTCGGTAGTCCGAACCAAAGGTTATGAAACCGATAGAGGACGAGTCTATTTGCAATATGGAGCTCCGAGTATTATTGTAGACAGAGCGTACGATACGGGAGGTACGGAAGGAGCTTATAATACAAATGGCGTAGACTATCAAGATGGCGGTACGGTTCCGTATCAGATATGGCATTATGATAATCTGGGAACTCAGAAAAACAGAAGATTTGTATTTGCGAACAAACATATTGCCGCTCAAACATACGAATTGATCCATTCGGATGCGATAGGAGAGATTTATAACTCTCAATGGCAGGCTGAACTCTCCCGTAGCACCTATAATTCACGTTTGAATACAGGCGAGTATGATAAATTTGGTGGAAAATCAGGCGAATATTACCATGTTCCGTATTAATAAATCCTCGACGCTCACTTTCTCATGAAGCATGTCAAAGTCGCCGTCGTAATATTAAATTGGAATGGAGTTTCGTTTTTAGAACAATTTCTTCCAAATATTTTGCATTATACAGGAAGCGATGCGGAAGTAATCGTTGCGGACAATGGTTCTGTGGATAATTCCGTTGAATTTATCCGTAAAAATTTTCCTCAAATAAGTCTTATCCAGAACGATAAGAATCTTGGTTATGCTGAAGGATATAATGTTGCGCTTTCCCAAATAGACGCAGATTATTACGTGTTGCTTAATTCTGATGTCGAAGTGACGGAAAACTGGATAAAACCGATTATCCGCCTTATGGAAGAAGATTGCTCCATTGCAGCCTGTCAACCTAAATTATTATCGTTTTATAATCGTGATGAATTTGAATATGCCGGAGCTGCCGGCGGATTTATTGATAAATTGGGATACCCGTTCTGTCGCGGGAGACTATTTTCAACTTTGGAGGAAGACAAAGGGCAATTTGACGATGTGGAAGAGATATTTTGGGCGTCGGGAGCTTGTATGTTCGTGCGCGCTTCAGCTTATTGGGAAGTTGGAGGATTGGATAAAGATTTCTTTGCCCATATGGAAGAGATAGATTTTTGTTGGCGATTGAAAAATCTTGGTTACCGTATCATGTATTGCAGCGGCGCTACAATTTTTCATGTTGGCGGCGGAACATTACCTAAAAACGCGCCCAAAAAGACATATCTCAACATGAGAAATAATCTGATCATGTTATACAAAAATCTCCCGGATCATGAATTGTACCGTGTTTTTTTCAAGAGATTTTTTTTAGACGGTATCGCCGCCGTTCGATTTATGTTTGGAGAAGGCGGTTTTAAAAGTTTTTGGGCGGTAATAAAAGCGCATCTTAATTTCCGTAAAGAGAAGAAGCATACGTTGAAAAAACGACGACGCATCAAACAAACTTATGTAAGTTACATTTACAAGGGTAATATCGTTTCGGATTATTATCTCTTTGGTAAAAAATCTTTCAATCAACTGCCGAAGAAAAAATTCAGCTAAACGAATGAATAATTTTATATTAGAGAAGTCATTAAATATGTTAAAAATTAGCAAAAAAGTCGCATAATATGGAATTATTTTTTTGCTTATACGCTTTTAAATTGTCGAAAGGGATTATAAATAGCCGCTTATGATTGATTTTCTTTTTTCCATATATCTGGCTTGATGCTAAAAAGGATATAGTCGCGAGATAAAACCTCCAAGCTTTACTTATACGATTGTCCCCGATAGATTATCTTTTGAAGCGCCTGTCACAGAAGATAAGCAATTGGGAGTTCCGTTTAATTTTAGAAATGCCAAAAATGCAAAGATCAATGCTTCTTTAAAATCTATTATCTCT
>JAIRTP010000040.1 GCA_031254805.1 Bacteroidales bacterium | reverse complement strand
AAGCAGGACGCAGTCCATCGCATCACGCTGTCGAGTAAAAGGGAATTGTTTAATCATTCTTTTTTCTTTAATTGCGCTAATTGCGACGTATAATATCGAAATAAATAATCATATAATACTAATTCATGCACTCGTTGTCGGGCACGAAACAATCTGTTTAACATCATGTGAATATAGCTATGCAGCAACTCATTGATTAAGATATTTTGATTAGCGCTAACAATTCTCCTTATTTCGGTTATATATGGTCTTGTCAGTTCGCTTTTTTGTACAATCGGAGCAAAGCAGGCGTTAAATTCCTCATTCGTTTGATTCTCTTTTCTCAAAATTTTTTCGAGTTTATCTCTTTTTGTCCTGTAATTTCTACCAAATTGTCTCTTATATATTTCATCTATGCCAAACTCCCTTTTAAATCCTTCTTGCAACATTTGAAGCAGCGAATGTTTTTCTTCTAAGGAAAGCGAGAAATCGTCTAATAAAGTATCTATCATCTTCAAACCCAATAACCATTGCATATCTTCGTCAGGAGAATGTTTTAATAACGCAATCACTTTCACGATCATCTCGCTATCATGCCAAAAGAACGTTTCGGAAGTTTCCATAGTCTCTATTCCATAGCGTTCTATTTCCCTGTCATAGGTATCGGATTGGATCTTCCAAATCAAGCCGTTGTTGACATATTCTTTTACGGCGCGATTAAAATTCATAATCAATATTCCGATGTTTGATAGCTCTTTAACATGAAAACGTATACGTAAATGAAATTCCGGATCAGAATAACGGATAAAGAACCATTTATCAATGGTATTATTTTGCAATAATGATTGCGACAATGGGAAAAACGTATTAATCAAAAGGCTATCCGCCGTTTTAAAACCGGTATATATCTTGAAATAACACCATGCATCGCCTATAATAAAAGTACGTTGTATGTTATTCTCCATTTTCATTTGTTTTGTAAAATCCAAAAACAAATTCATTAGTAAATGAATTCCCTTGTTCATCTCTGACAAGAGCATTTTCAGGATCACATGGAAACTCTTCTAATTGAAAAGACGTTCGGTTTTTGATCGCAGAATATAACATTTGAATACTTAGTGAATTTTCCAAATCGACAAAAAGCGTATTGTCCGCATCGGGCAAAACTACATAGCGGGGAATTTGCTTATCATTGCGCCATACTTCGATATTTTTTAATATCATATTTTTATCTATTTCTCCTCTTTTATCTACTGAAATCGTCTTTTTGAAATCGTCCATTTGTATGCTCCATTTTGCTAACGATAATATGACGTTTTTATATAACGCTCGAGGTAAAAAATCATATTCATTTGATAATGTTCCCCAAGAAAATCCAATTCCTCCACGCAATCCTTGCGTTTGCATGTCGCATAGAAAATGATAGACCGGCATCGAATTAAAGCGATAATTATGAGCGGTAGCAAGACGCGGGATAATTTGTTTGTTTAACCGCTTAGAGCGCAAAGAGACCTTAGAGCCTCTTACAGAGACATAAAGATCGGATAATAAAATTTGATGATCTTCATCTGCGGAAGACTTTCCGAGATAAGGAATTTCGTACGGGCGTAAAACCGGTCGTAATAAGATATTTCCCAATCTTGACTCCGGCAAATGAACGATCTCCGCATAAATAATATCAGAATTTAAAGATTGCTCATAAGCGGTAATTTCATTTGCATAATTCTCCAGCATTTCATTCACATGACAAAAACGACCCAATAAATTGACGGCGCTGGAGCCGCCGGCGTTGTGCACATAAATTAAAGATTCATCTTTTTTGTTGGAGAATATTTCACACATATTCGACATGGTCGGAGGTAAATCATCCCAATTAGTTGTCAAAAAATCAAAATCTTTATCTTCAATAATTACGCTATATGCGTTATTCTTATAAGCGCTGAGAAATTTTTTATGCAATACCGACTGTATTCTGTTCCATTTAACATCTCTATTCGCATTTTGTTGATCAGGAAAAAAATACCCTCGTAATGAAGCGCTTGTATCTCCGAAATCTTGTTGGTAGCCGATCCCTGTTTCCGTATCCAATACTTGTAATAATGGCGACTCTTTTTCCCCATAGCGTTCATAATAACTCTTCGCAAATTTAGATAACGCCGTTTCCTGTAACGGAAGCGATAACTTATTCGTCAATTCTAACGCCTCCTGAATATTTTGAATGATTTTCTTACTTAAAACAGCCTTTTTTACAGGTTTAAACATATCTGTTTGAAACAAAAATTTGTCATCATAAGCGGTGGCTAATTCTTTGACTACTTTTTTTATTTCGCTATAAACGGATAATGTTGTTCCGATTTTTATTGAATCTATTTTTAATAATAACGAACTTAAGGAGGATAAGCGTGTCTTTAATATCTCATTTCCCGGAATGACATTTAAAACCGACATGAGTTGATAAAGAAAATCTTTTCCGGTAATGGCAGGTTCTAATTCGCTAATCAATATCTGATTATCAATAAGCTCATAAATAAATTCAGTCGCTTCCTCTATATTAATCTCTTCATCAACTAATAAGACGGCTAATTCTTCTATGCTACTTCCTAATTGCGCTTTTTCTAAAATTCTGTCTAAATATTCGGAACTATCTACTGCGGTAATATGATGTATGCGTTTAGTGTTTTGAAAATAATATTCCACATAACGCAGTTTGTCTCCAAGTAGATATAAACTGCTATTAGGATAATATTTTAAATGAGATTTGACATTAGGTAGTTTGGCTATATCTTGCGCTAAATTACACAGATAATTCATATCCAAACGGGTATAACGACTGTATTGAGAAGAGTCAGACAATTCTATTTCAGAAATCTCGTCAAATTGCCCCATGGAAAATCCTGCAAATAAACCAAAAGGAGTGCATCGGGTCGACATACGGGTATAATAGCGCAAGACTGCCATTTTCATTTTCTCAATCTCTTTTTCAACCGATAATTTCCCCGAAAGATATTTTTGTATCTCTTCATATAAAATGGGGCTTCCTAAGAAAATAGCTTCTTGCAAACATAAATTTTGCAAAAATTCATTCCAGTAATCTTCATTTTGCTCCAATCGCTTGATATTTTCCTGAAATTCTTGAAAAGAATAAAAGGGAGTACGGAAAGTAAAGGATGAGAAAGGAATGTATGACAAATTCTTTTCTATTCCATTATTTGTTTCCATAGATAATATTTATTCTCATTTTCAAAATAATCGCGCGCCAAATAATATATTTTATCGCCGCGAACCGATATTTTGGATGGATAAAGATGTTTT
>JAIRTP010000035.1 GCA_031254805.1 Bacteroidales bacterium | reverse complement strand
AAAAATGAGCGTTATGCGAAGTACATTCAAGATTCTTTTTTACATTAAAAAGAACGCAATCAAAAGTAACGGGAAAGCTCCCGTAATGGCAAGAGTAACGCTGAACGGCGAAATTGCCCGGTTCAGCTTAAAATGCGAGATCAATCCGTCGGAATGGAATCCCGGAACCGATTAGTTTTTATAACCGGCGGAGCGACCTGGATAAAGAATTGGATTGACGAGACATATTCCGAGTCAACAGGCATTTTGGATTATTTCCATGCCTGTGAGTATTTATACAAATTTTCCGAGCGTTTATCCTGGGAGAGTCCCAAAAGAAAAAGCGATGGTGTGAAAAACAAAAGGTGCTGCTGCTTGAATCTCAAACACAGCTTGTAATCGAAAACATCCAATCTACCGAGGGCAAAGAAAAAGATAAAAAGGAGTTGATAAATTATTATCAAAACAATATCGACAAGATTTACTATAAACGATATCGTCAGATTGGATGTGACATCATTGGTTTGGGAGCAATCGAGTCTGCACACCGAACCGTAATACAAAAGCGAATAAAACTGTCCGAACAACATTGGAATAAAAATGGATCACAGAATATGCTCCAATTAAGAATTATTTCTATGAACAAACCGTGGCATAAGGTTATAGACAGACTCAAAGACCACACTAAGATGGCTGCTTAGAAAAAACGACAATTTGAAATGCACCTCCTACGTTCAATATTGATCGAATAAAAATCTTTTCCGTACTTTTGCAACCTTAAAAAGTTATGCGATAAGATGAACTATTTTCAAGTTGAGGGAATATCAAAGTCATTCGGAGAGAAGCAATTGTTCGACGATATTTCTTTTGTCATCAATCGTGGAGATAAAAAAGCGTTGGTTGCTAAAAATGGGGCTGGAAAGACTTCGCTCATCAATATTTTGATGGGGCGCGAACTTCAAGACAATGGGAAGATCACTATTCGCACGGGATTAAAGGTCGGTTATTTGGAACAAGATCCAAAATTCGACGAATCGCATTCAGTATACGATGTGTTGTATAATACCGACAACAAGTTTATACAGGCAATTAACGCCTATCATATTGCATTAGAAAATTATCAAAAAAAACCTTCTCCGACACATCAGACGGAAGTCGATAAAGCTATTTCGCAGATGGACATTTTGCAGGCATGGGACTACGAAACCAAAATTGCAGAGATACTTACAAAATTTGGGATTAGCGATATGGAACAAAACGTAGCGACTTTGTCCGGCGGACAGCGAAAAAAGGTAGGATTGGCTCGCGTTTTAATTGACGATTTCGATTTGTTGATTCTTGACGAGCCGACCAACCATCTTGATTTGGAGATGATCCGTTGGCTGGAAGGTTTTTTGGAAGCCGACAACATTACGCTTTTTATGGTAACGCACGATCGGTATTTTTTGAATAACGTATGTAGCAGCATCTTAGAACTTTCGGGAGGCTCGCTGTACGCTTTCAACGGAAATTATTCCTATTATGTGGAAAAGAAAGCGGAAATGATGGAGTTGGAACGTAGAGTCATTGAAAAGGCGCAAAATATCTACCGAACAGAGTTGGAATGGATGCGTCGTATGCCTAAAGCGCGCGCAACCAAATCAAAATCACGTATTGAATCTTTCCATGAATTGGAAGAAGTTGCAAAAAGACGTATTCACGATGATAAGATTGAATTTAAAGTCAATTCCGCACGTTTGGGACATAAAATTTTAGAGCTTTATTATATCACAAAAAGCTTTGAAGAAAAGACGGTTGTAAACGACTTTAGTTATATTTTCAAGCATGGCGAAAAGATCGGAATTGCCGGTCCCAACGGATCGGGAAAATCTACGTTGCTGAACATTATTACCGGAAACCTAAAACCTGATAAAGGAAAAGTCACGATCGGACAAACGGTACAGTTCGGATATTATCGGCAAGAGGGATTTGTTGAGAATCAAGATCGTCGCGTGATCGATATCATGAAAGATATTGCCGAAGAGGTCGCAGTGGGAAAAGGAACCGTGTCTACCGCTGTTTTTTTGCAACATTTTGGTTTCTCGTTTTCCGAGCAATACGCCTATTTTTCTACGTTGAGCGGCGGAGAAAAACGAAAATTATATCTTTTGATGGTTCTTATGCAGAATCCTAATTTTTTAATTCTCGATGAACCGACCAACGATCTTGATATTGCTACGCTGAATGCATTAGAAGACTTTCTGGCTGATTTTAAAGGCTGCATTTTAATCGTTTCGCACGATCGATGGTTTATGGATAAACTCTCCGATCATATTTTTGCTTTTGAGGAAGATGGAAAGATCAAAGATTTTCCGGGGAATTATACGCAGTATTTGGAATATAAAGAACGGCAAGAGCTTAATAAGAAAAAATCGCTGAGGCAAGAGCAAAAAATGGAGTATCAAAAGCCGAAAAACGCTAAACCTTCGCAAAAGTATTTCCGCGAAGCGGAACAATTAGAAAAAGAAATCGCCGCGCTTGAAGAAGAAAAACAGATGTTGACCGAAAAATTCTCCGAAGAAGCCTCCATAGAAAATATGACGCAATGGTCGACTCGGATCGGAGAATTAATCGCCATCATTGACGAAAAGACTGAACGCTGGATGAATGTAATTGCAATAATTGAGGATTATGAGAATAATAACTAAACCTTTACAGAAGATTTATCATTCCTCGCTTCCCATTTTTTCAGCAATGATATTGGTAATGAGTTCAAATTCTTCTTTCCAATTTTCAGAAAGCGGATTGATCTCCTGCAGTTCTATATTTGTCGTTTCCGCAATAGCTTTGGCGGAGGCTTGAGAATATTCTCCTTGCGTAAATACTAATTTAACATTCCTTTCTTCAATCATTTTCACTACTTGACTCATCCATGTTACAGAAGGTTCTTTCCCATCAATCTCCAAAGGGATTTGTTCTAAATCATAATTTTCTGCGTAATAAGTAAGAGCGGGATGAAAGATAACGAACGCGCGCGTAGAGAGATGAGACAATTTTTGTCGGGTTACATTATCTAAAGAATCTAAGCTTTGTTGAAACCTTATCAGGTTCTCTTGATAAAACGATTTTCTTTCAGGCTTCAATTGAGAAACAGCGTCGTAAATATTTTGAGCGATGATTTTTCCGTTACGCGCCGACATCCAAGTATGCGAATCTTTATTATTGTGATTATAATGTTGATGATCTCCGCGCCGATGCGGCGCGGCATCAATTAAAAAGACATTTTTTGAAAGATCAAAAAATTGGCTTTCAGGATGCAACTCCGAAATTCTGTGGACAAGATGATGCTCAAAACCGATGTTTCCCATACAGAAATATGCGACGGATTTGGTAATCTTTGCCAAGTCGCTGGGCGTCGGATCAAACTCCGCATGCGACGCGCCGGGCGGTATGACAATATGAATATCAAAATCATCTCCTACAATTTGTTCTACAAAATATTTTTGAGGGACCAAACTGACGCTGATCATCTCTTTTTCGTTCGGTTTTCGCTCAAAAGAACATCCGAACAAGTAAAGCGTTAAAACAAACAACAATAATATTTTCTTCATAATTTTCCTATATTTTTCTAATAAATAACATATACGTTGGAAAATGGTCGCTATATCCATTTGTCCAAGCTCCCCCTGAAAAAGTCCGCAAAGGATAGCCGGCATATTTTCCCGATTGTTGTATCATGAATTTCTCCTTGAATACTTTAAACTGATAATATGTCCAAGTAGAACGATCTTCCGAAAGCACGTTGGGCGTCACGATAATCTGATCGAAAAAATTCCATGAATCGCGATAAGCCAAACTGCCAATTCCATTTTTATACAACGCTTCCGAAGGGTTGAAAAGATACCCGCCTTTGTTCAACTTTTTCTTATCGGACGTCGCTTTGAGCACGTTGACAATACTTTTGTTGACGGGGTCGTCGTTCATATCTCCCATTAAAACAATTTTTGCATTGGATTTTACGGCCATGATTGAGTCAAAGATATGTTTTGACAATTCCGCCGACGCAATACGCAAAGGACGGCTTTTCTCCTCTCCGCCGGAACGCGACGGCCAGTGAACGACTATGAAATGAAATTCTTCACCTAATAACCGTCCGCTGACCAGCAACTGATGCCTCGTCCTAAAATCAGGGCGATCCGGCATATTTAAAGTATATGTAATAAAGGTATCAACTTTAAAATAAGAAGGATTATACATCAAAGCGACATCGACGCCGCGGCGATCCGGACCATCGACATGAACAAATTGATAATTACGATCTTTCAATTGCGGATCGTTCGCGATATCCTTCAACGGAGTCGCATTTTCTACTTCTGAAACGCCTAAAACAGCAGGACCGTCCGGCACGACGTCGGCGGCAATCATACTGATGACTTTCGCCATATTGCTCACTTTCGACCAATATTTTTCACTGTTCCATTTATTCTTCCCATTGGGAAGAAACTCATAATCGTTGACTTTTTCCTGATGAATCGTGTCGAAAATATTCTCCAAATTATAAAAACCCACGCAAACGACTTCATATTGCTTTTCATCTCCTTGAGCGCTTATCGAAAAACAGGAAAAAACAATGATTAATGCAAAGAAAGCTAATTTCTTCATGATATGTATATCGTTTTTGCGGTATTCCGAAATAGAAGTCGTATCAAAAAGATAAGCATTCAAATCGCAAAGTACGCGGAGTTTTTTATAAAGTTTATAATCCATTAAGCTATGATTCCTTTGAGCGTCTTAGCGGTTAAAAAAAACTTTTGATCCAACTTTTATATTTTATTCAATATTATGATCAAGGTTTATCAAAATGCGTAAAAACATATGCTTCTCTGACTCCGCCTCCACGCGAAGCATTTAACGTCATCGTTCTTTGATTATCTCTCTCTTCAAGTTCTACATCCCAACAGTCGACGTGATATTGTTGATCTCCCGTATCAGGATCATCGAAATAGCGCAAGACAAAGAAATTGTCGTAAAACCAATAACTTCCTTGATGATCATTTTTAATATGAGGAATCTCGTTGTCGTCATAATAATAGTAGTCAAATGTGTTCAAATTGAAATAAAGCCCAAATTTTTGCTCCATAGTTCCATTTTTGGACTTTTCTTTCCACATTTTTGCAATTTTACCGGAAGTATTTGCCGCTACTTTTTCAAAAACAACATTTTTCCCGATGGTGTTGTCCGGATAATAATTACCGTTTATATATTTATCTGATAGAGTCATATCAAGTTTAGAATCGGTCAACTCCGTAATTCTATATGTATAGACAAACGTTTTAAACGGATTGTTAGTAGTTCCCGTGATCGTTATAACACTGTCTCTATAAGTGTATTTAGAAAGTATTTCTTGCCATATCGGCTCGGAATTTACGCCTACGCTTTTCTCGGAGACCACGCCATTGCCAGGGTAATTACCTTCGGTATCCGGTTTTGTATAAAATTCAAAAATCTTTGTGTCGTCGGTCAAAATCATCTGGCCGTCGAACGCCGTTTGTTTCCATGTTCCGATCAATACCGTCGGAACCTCGTTAGGATCTATCGGTTTTGGCGTAGGCTTCGGATTGTTTTTCTCACATCCGGATATTCCCAAAATCACAGAAATAGCTATCAAAAAAAAACAATAATTCTTTTCTATTCTCATGACGTTACTTTTTTAGTAAAGTTCTATTTAGAAGCAAAAATAGGCGCTTTTCAAGTAGCAAGACAGTAATTTTGTTTTTATTATTAACAGTGAAAAGTGAATAAAACTAAGCGTAAATTATAATGGCATATAGCTTTTTACTCAAGAAACGGGCTATTAAATATCAAATCCAATGGATTTGTTTTGTTAATGGAACTCAGACTTATTGCAAAAAGCTTATCTAAAAACAAAAGAGGTTGCTTTAAAAAAATAAGGCAACCTCTTTTTCAAATCTATATGATCACATTATTTAATAGCATCCAAGAAAGCCGGATCTGAGAAGAATTTAATAAATTCCCTATCTTTTTGAGCCGTAGTTTTTAGCGCAGGTTTGGCTTTAACTGCCTCTTTCAAGTTGGAAGCCATATTATTTTTATCTCCGTTGCGAGCGTAAGCTACCGCTAATAAATAATGGGTTTCCGCATTTTTATGATCCATACAATTTAAAGTTTGAATAGCGTCGTTTGTTTTTTTCGTTTCTAATTGAACCAACGCTAATCCGTAAGAGCATTTGGTGGTCAACAACGCTTGCGCTTGGCTGAAATTTCCTTTTGCTATTTCGCATAAACCGGCATTATACTTTCCTTCATCCAAAGTTTTGGCTTTATTCAAATAGTTAACCGCCGCATCAATTTTCCCTTCGCGAACTGCAATAATTCCTAAATTATTTTGAATTTCGGGAGCGTTGGCATTTAATGTTTCCGCTTTTTGAATATGCGCTATCGCTTCAGAGTTATTCAATTGTTGCAAGGCAATGGCTCCGGCATTATTATGCGCCGCAGTAGAATTCGGGAAGAATTGAATAGCGTTTTTGTATATTGTATATTGTTTATCCAAATCATTCGGATGTAAAGTCGCCGCATATAAAAGTTCCGGTTCTTTCAATTTTGAAGGATCTGAAATAGCCAATGCAGCCAATTCTTCGTCGCTATATTTCGGTTCAAAACAAGTAATCACGATGGTAGCGCGACGCAATGGATCTAAAATCATGGCATTAATCGTCGGATTTTTATGAACTAAATTAGCAATAGCGCTTTCACGTTGCTCCATGCCATTATGATTCAGAACCGCCAAGGCTTCAGATTTATTGCTCAATGAAGATGCGTTAACAGCGGCGACATATCCATCCCAATCTTGACCGTTTCCTTTTGCGGTAGCGGTAAGATTTTTCTTAGATAATGTTTTATCCCACAATTTTTTTACCGTAATAGCGCGATTTTCAGACAATTTGTTATTAAATTTGTTTTCTCCGTCGGGAGACGCCCAACCGTCTACAATAATATTATCGACTTCCCATCCTAAATCAAGAAATCCTTCCAATTCTTTTATTGCCGCTTTATTTTCAGGATTTTTGTTCATCCCAAAATTCGGGCTGTAATTGGAACTGCTAATAGCAAAATGATAGGAAGCGGATTTTGATACTCTGGTTACTTTCTCATAGCCATGAGCCATCAAAGATGCTTTTTCACCGTTTTGGATGCGCGTTGATGTAATAATAATGCCATGAGCCAATGTTTCGACTATATAGTCGGGAGATAATGAAGAATAAGAATTAGCAGAATTTGGATTGAAAATTGCGCTAAAATCTTTTCCTTTCATGACATAAATATTGACTCGCAATTCGGAAACTTCCATGTCGGGAATATAGTCAAAACTTCCCTTATAGGTAATTGTTCCTCCATTCTTCTTGGGAATAACTTGATACCCCCATTGAGATTCTTTCTCGCCTACTACAATCTTGGGTTCAAGCATTTGACTTCCGTTGTCATACTTTATTTCGGGAATAAAAACTACA
This sequence comes from Bacteroidales bacterium, assembly GCA_031254805.1. Classification (GTDB taxonomy): domain Bacteria; phylum Bacteroidota; class Bacteroidia; order Bacteroidales; family WRLA01; genus WRLA01. The sequence continues at coordinate 18,284 of JAIRTP010000035.1, read as the reverse complement.
ACTGCTTTTTTATCAAACAATTTAGCGGGAACTTTTGCTTGCGCTTCAAAATTTACTTTTCCCCCGATTGATTCTAATACTTCCGGCGTTACCGAGTATGTTACCTCGTTCAATTTTTTCGCCATTTTTCCTGTGCCGTTACATGAACTTAATAGAAAAAGTCCTAAAACAACGACTACTGTCATCTGTAAAAAAAGTGTTTTTTTCATCATACTTTTAAATTTATTTACCATTATGTTATTTTACATAAACATTTCATTGTTAATAAACAAATATTATACAATATTGTTCTAATCAAACTTTTATTTTTTATCAAATTTTTTATTTTACCAAGCAAATATACAATATAAATTAAAAAGACAAGCTTTGAATAAAAAAATAATTCATATTAATTATTAATGAATTAAAGACGATAGAATCATAAAAAGGAAAACGACGACGTTCGGATGAAGGACGAATAACGGTCGTGCGTTCTTTTTTGATCTTGATAAATTTTTCACTTTTCATCATAAATGAAGAAAAATAAAATATTCTATTTTTTCTCTTCGGGATATTCAATTCGGACATGATAGATGTTCATCAATCGTTTTTTGAATAGTTTTTTTACAGTATTGATATTTGCCATGGTAATATTGGTATTGTCAAATTGATGTTCCGCTACCAATCCGTCAATAATTTTATCTACCAAATCGCTGATGTTTTGTTCATTGGGATTTTTTAAACTTCTGGAAGCAGCTTCTACCGAATCGGCCATCATGACCAAAGCAGTCTCTTTAGAATTTGGAATTGGACCGGGATATGTATATACCGATTCGTCCGTTAATTTGCCTTCGTTTTTAGCTTTTTGATAGAAATAACCAGTTTTTCTATTTCCATGATGCATTTTGATAAAGTCGATAAGTAGCGGCGGAAGATGATTTTTTTTAGCAATTTCCACCCCGTTTTTTACATGATTGGTAATGATACGGGCGCTTTCTTCATAAGAAAGTTTGTCATACGGATTTTCCTCGTTCATCTGATTTTCTGTAAAATAAATAGGATTATTTATTTTCCCAATATCGTGATACCAAGCTCCGGCTCTCGTTAACATAGGATTTGCGTCGATGGTATAAGCCGCCTCTTCGGCCAAATTGGCAACTTGATTGGAATGTTGGAATGTTCCGGGAGCTTTGGTAGAGAGTTCGCGCAACAATTTATTATTAGTGTCCGAAATTTCCACCAATGTAATATCGGTCAAAAGTCCGAAAATACGTTCAAAGACATAAGTCAAAGGATAAGAAATGATCAATAAGCCTGACGAACAGGCAAAATAAAACAGCGTATCAACAATATTGGTAAAATCGGGAGTCCCGTTTTTGATCAACATAAATCCAAAATGAGCGACAACGTAGGTGGGAAAAACCAATATCATCATTTTCAATACTTGAACTCTTTTATGCAATCTTAATATGGAAAAAATAGTAATAATGCCTGCCAGAAGTTGGATAAACATAAATTCAAAGCCATTCACCACAATAAAACCGACGTTCAACAAAGTAGCGATATGCGCAAATATTGCCGTTCTTGCTCCGAAAAAAGTCGTAACCAATAACGGAGCCAAACAGATCGGCACGGCATATACATATTCGTCGCCCAATTTTACGGCGATGGTCATCATAAAAAGCATCATCACGATGACCGATAATACCAAAGTAATATTCTTATTGCTCCAAAAAACCTCTTTTTTGAAAAGATACAGATATAACGCCAAAACCAATAGTGATAAAATGGCGGTTATTGATTGTCCTAAAATCGTCCAAACCCAATTTCTTGAATTGCTTACCTGCTCTTCATATCCTTTTTGGTAAGATTCCAAAATACGAGCTTTTTCATCGGTGACAATTTCTCCCTTATTAATAATAGATTGCCCTGATTGAATTGCTCCGCTGGTAAGAGAGATATTCGACAACTGTTGTTGCAGCGTTTTTTCAGTTATATCTCTATTAAACCGGATATTAGGGGCGATGCCGGCTTTGATAATCGGAACCATGTATTGCGTCTCAAAATAGACCGATGATTCCATTTCTTGATCTATCAGATGGTAAGCCTGATCTATTGTATAAAAATTTAAAATATTACTATTCTGAGCGCGATTACCTGTCAAAACGACAATCATTCCTTTATCAGTAATATTATCTAATTCGGGAACGGTCTCAATAACGCCCCGTTTCATGATCTCCTTATAAATCTTTGTGAATTGTTGTAGATAATACTGATAATCATGCGCGGCGTTGACGGATACATTAAGCCAGATATCGTTCAAACTTTTTTCTATTTTATGCAATCCGGCGCTTGTTACGACGGTATCGTTGTCAAAGTAAAGCTTTCGAGATTTCATCACCGCATCGCGATCGGCTTGCACCATAGCGTCGGATTTATAGATCGAAAAACTTATCGGAGCGATTAAATCGTTATAAATCCATGGTTTTCCTAATTGATATTCGTAATTGTAGGCTCTTTCGCGGGGCAACATCAAGACAATTAAAATAGCCGCCGCAAGAAATAATCCGACTTTAACGACAATCTGAAACGAGGTTAATTTTTTAAACATAAAATATATAAAATTTCAGAGCACGAAAGTAGGTAAAAAATGAAAACGCATTTATAAAATCCATAAATTTGCACACAATTTTTTTAACGTATGGTAAATTACGGATATTGTATTACGTCTATTTCCGCTGTACGCTTCGAACCTTCGGAACGAGCGGAGATGGTATCGCAACTATTTTTTGGAGAAATATTTATAGTATTGGAAGATACTGTAAAATGGGTGTACATTCGCAATGAAAACGATGGATATACCGGTTGGCTCGAACGCCGGCAATATGCGCCTATGAGCGAACAAGCTTACGCCGCGGCGAAAGGCAGCGCTTATGCTTTTCCTAAAAATATTTTGTCTACATTAACGCACGATTCTTCACAGAAATCTATCCGCATTTTTCATGGAACTCCTCTACCGTTCAATATCAACGAGGAGGTAGAAATAAATAACTCTATTTGGCGTCTTGACGGGGATTTTTTTTACAAACCTTCCGTTCCTAATGCAGAAAAAATCATCGCCATGGCTAAGGAATATCTCAATGCGCCTTATTTGTGGGGCGGCAAATCAATATTCGGATGCGATTGCTCCGGATTTGTTCAGACAATATTTAACATGAACGGTATTACGATTAAACGAGACGCTTTTTTACAAGCGCGCGATGGAGAGATCGTCAATTTGATCGACGAAGCTTTGCCCGGCGATCTGATCTTCTTTGACAACTTGGAAGGACAGATTATCCATGTCGGCATTTTTATGGGAAATGGACAAATTATTCATGCTTCCGGTTATGTCAAAATCGACGCTATCGACCATTTAGGAATTTTTAATGCCGATTTGCAAACCTACACGCATAAATTGAGAGTAATCAAGCGTTATTTTTAGATAATATTTCTTAAATACATGATAATTATAAATTTAAAATTCATAAAAATGAAAAGAACATTTCTTTTAATTATTGCTTTCGTTACCATAAGCGTATTCAGTGCGAAAGCAGACGAAGGCATGTGGCCTGCTCATCTCATTAATCAACAAAATATCAAAGATATGCAAGCGTTAGGGTGCAAATTGACGCCTGAGCAGATCTTTAGTTTTAATCAATCAAGCGTTAAAGATGCCATCGTTCAATTTGGAGGCGGATGTACGGCGGAAGTTGTTTCCCCCGAAGGGTTGTTATTTACGAATCACCATTGCGGTTACAGCCACATTCAAAGCCATTCTACGCCGGAACACGACTATTTGACCGATGGATTTTGGGCTTATTCTAAAGAGGAAGAGCTTCCCAATCCGGGACTTACCGCATGGTTTTTAGTTAGTATAGAAGATATTACGGAAGAAATCCTCAAGGGCGTTAAAGATAAAATGACTGAAAAACAACGTGAAGAAAAAATCAGTGAGAATATTAAAAAATATATTGAGAAAGCCTATGAAAAAGATGAAACCCACGATATCGAAGTGGAAGAATTTTATCACGGCAATCAATATATGAAATTTGAATATATTATTTATGAAGATGTTCGTTTAGTAGGAACGCCTCCTTCATCCATCGGAAAATTCGGCGGCGATACCGATAACTGGGAATGGCCTCGTCAAACGGGAGATTTCTCTATTTTCCGCATTTATACGGCTCCCGACGGTTCCCCTGCTCCTTACGCGGAAGAAAATATTCCGTTGAAGCCAAAGCATTATCTTCCTGTTTCTATTAAAGGCGTAAACGAGGGCGATTTCTCTATGATATTAGGGTATCCCGGCTCTACCGATCGTTACGCCGTTTCCGAAAATATCAAAAATCTGGTTAATGAAATTGAGCCTGCTATTGTTACATGCAGAGGAATGAAACTGGAGCAATACAACGCCCACATGGAAGCCGACAATGAACTTTATATCAAATATGCAAACAAACAAGCCGGCATTGCCAACTATTGGAAATACAGCATTGGACAAATGCGACAGATCAAACAAAATAAAGTGATTGAAAAAAGACAAGAGTTGGAAAAAGAGTTCGACGCATGGGTAAAAGCGGATAAAGATCGTACAAAAATATACGGAAACGTTTTATCGGATTATAAAACAATATATGATACGTTGAATCGTTACTCAAAAGCGCTCATCTATCACGGAGAAGCCGGATTGCGCGGAAGCGAAGCGATTTCATTGGCTTATGCTTTTTCGGTAGCGGCCGAAAGAGTCGATGATCCCGAACAACAGGAAAAACTCCAAGAAATGCTTCCAAGACTTCAAAAAAGAGCAGATAATTTTTTCAAAGACTACGATGCAAATCTGGATAAAGACGTGAGTATCGCTATGTTAAATTTGTTTTATAAAGATATTCCCGAAGAGATGCGCCCTGAAATGATCAATGAAATCGGAAAACGCGATCATGGAGATTTTACTAAATTTATTACAGACGCCTTCAAAGCTTCCATCTTTGTTTCACAAGAAAAAGTCAACAAATGGATTGAAAATCCGACTTCATTAAAAGACGATCCTCTCCTGAAAATAGGTATAAGCATTCAAAATTCTCGTAAAAAATTGGGCGAGAACGTTGAATCGTCTTACACTTTGTTATCTCAGACAAACCGTTTGTTTATGAACGGATTGATGAGTATGCAACCAAGTCGCAATTTTTATCCGGACGCTAATTTTACCATGCGTTTTACTTACGGTTCGGTAAAGCCTTATTATCCGAAAGACGCAGTATTTTACAATTATGAATCGACGTTGAAAGGCGTTATGGAGAAAGAAGTCCCCGGAGATCTTGAATTTAATGTTTCGCCGAAATTGAAAGAGCTTTACGAAAAGAAAGATTACGGACAATACGCCAATAAAAACGGCGACATGATTGTTAATTTCCTTACGACAAATGATATTACCGGAGGGAATTCCGGCAGTCCGGTCATCAATGCAGAAGGTCATTTGATCGGCTTAGCATTTGACGGCAATTGGGAAGCTATGAGCGGCGATATCGCTTTTGAAAAAGAACTGCAACGCACCATTTGCGTTGACGCTCGTTATGTATTGTTCATCATCGATAAATACGCCAATGCTCAAAATCTTATTAAAGAGCTGAATATCATCAAATAATTTCAAGCCTGTTTGAAAGATATAAAACGGATAATCGCTGGATTGTCCGTTTTTATTTTTTTATAAGACGCTATATTCGATAAAATATCTACATTTGTCACGAAAAGCGTATGTTATTATGAAAACAAAATTACAAATAGGATTACTTCCTCGCGTTATCATAGCGATTATATTGGGTTTGTTGACAGGGCGAATATTACCGGAATGGTCGGTTCGTATATTTGTCACTTTCAACGATCTATTTTCTCAATTTCTAAGCTTTTCTATTCCATTAATTATATTAGGATTAGTTGCTCCGGGAATAGCGGACATGGGAAAACGCGCCGGTAAATTGTTGGCTTTGACCGTAGTGTTGGCTTATGGATTTACGCTTTTTTCCGGATTTTTCACCTACTTTTCATGCGAGGCCATATTCTCTAAAATTCTTTCTCCCGAAAGTCTGTCAAACATTGATACGGCAGATCCTGGCGCCAATATGGCAACCGCCTATTTTTTTATAGAAATGCCGCCTGTTTTTGGCGTCATGACCGCTCTGATCTTGGCTTCTATTTTGGGAATGGGCATTTCTACAGGAAAAGGAAATACATTGCGAATAATATTAATGGAGTTTAACGGGATTATTGAAAAATTAATAACGAAAGTTATCATTCCGATTCTGCCGCTTTTTATCTTTGGAATCTTTTTGAACATGAGTTTTTCGGGAGCCGCTTTTCAGATTATTTCGCTATTCGGAAAAGTAATCGTCGTTATCTTTATTCTTCATATACTACTTTTAATCATTATGTTTGCCATTGCAGGAACTATTGGGAAGAAGAATCCTTTTAAATTGCTCTATACGATGCTTCCTGCTTATATGACCGCTTTAGGAAGCTCTTCGTCTGCGGCAACGATTCCCGTAACGCTTAATCAGGTGAAAAAATTGGGCGTAGACGGAGATGTCGCCGATTTTTGCGTGCCGTTGTGCGCCACTATCCATCTTTCAGGAAGTACTATGAAAATTGTTGCGATGAGCTTGGCAATTTGCATTATGACCGAATTACCTCACGATTTATTACTTTACGCTGGATTTATTTGTATGTTGGGCATTATGATGATTGCGGCGCCGGGCGTTCCGGGCGGCGCTATTATGGCTTCTATCGCCGTATTACAATCGATACTTCATTTTGACGAAATGGCTATCGGATTAATGATCGCTTTATATATTGCCATCGACAGTTTCGGGACTGCTTGTAATGTGACCGGAGACGGCGCTATTGCCATTATTGTGGATAGATTTTTAAAAAGAGATCGCAGCGCGGAAAACTCAACATCTTAGTTGAAACAGAACGCCGTTTAATGTAGCGTTGTAAAAAAGCAAATTATTGAAATAAGCTTTTCCAATGCTTCAAAAAGTCGAATAAAAAAGCGCTGAAAAGTATACCTGCTTGATCTTTATCAAATAATTCTTTGTTTTATTTATTTTTATAACTTTGTCCATGAAGTTCTTTGTAGGGAAATTGTTGATTTTAAGCCTTTAAGTCATTTTAACAGCTTAAATTCCATTTGACGGCAAAGGAAAAGTTTTATATACGGCAAAAGAAATAGTATCATGTGGAAGTTAATCGGCCTTATAATGGGACAGAGCGTTTTGTTGGTTGCGGCGCAAACGTTTCTTAAAATATCCGTTCAATTATTCGGAAAATTTTCTTGGAGTTGGGCTTATTTTAAAACAGTTTTTATCACTTGGCAATTTGCCGCTTCCGGTATTTGTGCATTGACTGCGATGCTGACCTGGATGTATGTGCTGAAACATTACGATTTTAGCTTGGCATATCCTCTGTTATCTATCAGTTACATTATCGGCTTATTAGCCGCCTGTTTTTTCCTTCATGAAACCATACCGGTTACGCGTTGGATCGGCGTTTTGATCATCATGGTCGGCGTATTTTTTGTCTTAAAATAATATTGAAAATGAAAAAATTAACTTGTGTAGCGCTTTTTTTTGGAATATTATTCTTCGCATCGGCTCAAGATAATAATCTGGAACTGATAAGCGAAAAGGCGCGTATTAATATTGAAAAACAGATTGTTTCGGCTTCGCAAGCAATGAATACTTTACAATGCCATTTTACGCAAGAAAAAAGTTCAACGCTATTTGCAGATAAAGCTGTTTCGAAAGGGATTTTATCCTATCGAAAACCGGAATCTTTACGGTGGGAATATACCGACGAGCCCAATAAATTTGCGCTTGTTTTGAATGAACATGGCGCGCATATTTTGAATGATGCCGGAATAGTAGATAATTACAACAAAATATTCAAACCATTGGCAGAATTGATCGTCGGAACTATCAACGGAAAAGGGTTATTGGATAGCAAGACTTTCAAAGTGGAATATTATCAAATCGATAGCAAACAAAATATAATTTTGGTCAAGATGATCCCCGTTCAAAAACGACTGAAAGAGGTATATACCTCTGTGGAGATTATTATCGACAAAACGGATTATTTGGCTTTGGAGATCATCATGAATGAAGCGTCCGGCGACGTAACGACGATTTCTCTATCGGATAAGAAAATTAATATAGAACTTCCCCAAACATTATTTTCAGTAAATTAATCAAGAAGCGTATGTTTAAAGATGATTTTTATTCTATAACCGAACATTCCTTTATCGAACCAAATATTGCTGAATTTACAGTGCGATTCAATCTGGAACATATTATTTATCATGTCCATTTTAAGAATAATCCGATTACGCCCGGAGTTTTGATTGTACAAATTGTAAAAGAGTTATTCTCTTTTTTGAAGAAGGATGACTTCAGTATTAAAAAGGTAAAAAGCATACGTTTTGTGCATCCGCTCATTCCGACGGAACATTCTGAAGCGCAGTACAAGTTAGAGTTGCAAACAGTTGACAATGAAGGATTATATCCGGTAAATGTTACGGTATATTCCAGAGATATTGTATTTTCAAAGATCAAATTATATCTCAAACAGGGAAATCTATAAAATATGAAAATGCGCAACGCTCATGTCATGATGAATGAGTATAAAATCACAACTCTTATCCCAGCCTATAATTGCGCAACGACCATAGAATCGGTAATCGCTTCTTTATTGGGATATACTCCAAATCTTATTGTTGTGAACGACGGTTCAACCGACGGCACAAAAAAAGTCTTGGAAAAGTTTAAGGATCGAATTGTTTTGGTTTCTTATGAAAAAAATAGGGGAAAAGGTTACGCCCTGAAAAAGGGGTTTGATAAAAGCGTTGAAATGGGATTTGATTATGCGTTGACGTTGGATTCCGACGGACAACATGCCGCTTCCGATATTCCTGTTTTTTTAGAAGCCGTTCAAAAAAATCCTCATGCGTTGATCGTTGGGGCGCGCCCTTTCGATCATCCTAATATGCCGCAGGGAAATATTTTTGCTAATAAATTTTCCAATTTTTGGTTTATGGCGCAAACGGCGCATAAGCTTCCCGATACTCAAACAGGCTATCGTTTGTATCCTTTAAAAAAGATGAAAAAAATACGCCCATTAACCCATCGTTACGAAGCTGAATTAGAATTGTTGGTGCGTTGCGCTTGGAAAAATATTAATATTCTATCGCTTCCTGTAACCGTATATTATCCTCCGCGAGAAGAAAGAACATCTCATTTCCGCCCTAAAAAAGATTTTGTGCGTATCAGCTTATTGAATACGCTTCTTTGTATATTAGCCGTCGTTTACGGCTATCCTTCCATATTGATCAGGAAGCTGTTTTCTTAATCGTAGGGTAACAGTAAATGAAATATTCGAGCGGTTAAAAAGTTTTAACGAAAAAGATAGAAAGAAATCCATTTTTGAGTTATTTTTGCACCCTGAATAATAATTTTTTATTCCTTTTGTTATTAAAGGAGATAAGATCAAGGGATGTCGGTATTTCGGAATAAATATTTTTACTTGAATATCTTTCTTGCTATAGCTGTGTTAGGAGCGCTATTAATTGCCACATTGCTAAGCTTGAAAACTTTTACGCGACATGGAGAAGAAATCCTTCTTCCGGATTTTGAAGGAGAATCGATTGTGTCGCTACAATCTTTTGTAAAAGAAAATAATCTGCGTTATGCTATTATTGATAGCGTTTACAATGATGATTTAACTCCGGGAACTATTGTCTTACAAGATCCGTATCCTCATTCAAAAGTAAAAAAAGGAAGAAAAATATACGTTTCGGTCGTATCTTCCCTACCGGAATCGGTTATTATGCCTAATGTTGTCAATTTATCAGTCCGACAGGCGGTTTCTTTGATCTACGGAAACGATTTGACCATAGATAAATTAATTTTCCGAAGCGGTTTTGATAAAAATTCAGTGCAAGAGCAATTAGTCGACGACGAGACAGTTGAAGGCGGAGCCAAGTTGAAAAAGTTTACCCCTGTTACATTAATCGTATCGGCGGGAAATAGAGCAAGTTTTACAAAAACTCCCGATATCGTCGGACTGACAAAAGATGAAGCCATTCAACGTATTTATCAACATTCATTCAATGTGGGAACTATTTTGGGAAACAATGTAAACTTAACAGGCTTAAAAGTGGTTTCTCAAGCTCCGAAATCATCCAATATCAATACTTATCCTTTAGGATATAAGATAAATTTCAAATTGTCGAATGATCCGAAAGATGTAGACACGACAAAATCATTTGATTACAGCTATCAATCAGGCATTGACACGTCGCTGATGATCTATATGCAAGAAGATATTTATGAAGATGAGTTTATAGAAGAAGAAGTTGAAGGGGAATCGAATGATGATTTTATATTGGATGAGGAAACCGACGACGGCTCTTTTGATCAAAATACAATAGAAAATGATTTTTTTGAAGAAGAATTTTAAGATGAAAATAAAATATCTCATACCATTTCTGCTTATGATAGCTCCGGCGTTTCTTGGAGCTCAAGAGGCGCTTATCGATTTGCACGGAAATCCTGCCATCCGGCAATACCTAAAAAGCGACAAAGCGAACGTCAAGACAAAAAGCGTCGCTTCGGAGGCTAAAACAGGGATGCAACTCCCTTTTTTTGATGATTTTACCTATCCGGGGCCATATCCTGATAATACGCTTTGGGAAGATAAAGACGCTTTTATCAATACGGCGTTCCAGATAAAACCGACCAATCGCGGCGTGGCAACTTTGGACGCATTAGACGCTGACGGGCATATACATCAAGGAGCCGGTTCATATCCATTTATTGCCGACCATTTGACCAGCCGTATGATCAGAACGGACAGTATTATTAACGAAACGGCACAAAGGCCTTTAACTTTGATTGATTCCCTCTATTTGAGTTTCTTTTATCAGCCGCAAGGTCGCGGCAATGCGCCGGATAAGCAAGACTCTTTAGTGTTGGAATTCTTTATTGAATATGCCGATACGATCGTCTATGTCGATACTACTTTTTATCCTGCCGATACGCTATGGATCGACCCTGAAGATCCGTCGCAAGGATGGATTTCTATCGATACGGCTTATTGGGAACTTGACACAACATGGATGATCTATCCCGAACAATGGCAAAGAGTTTGGTCGACGCCCGGCATGACATTCGAAACTTTTGAAGCGCTTTACGGACAATCCATGGTTCAGGTAATGGTCCCGATAACCGACACTGCAAAGTTTTTTAAACCTGATTTTCGATTCCGATTTAGAAATTATGCCAGCTTGGCAAGTAATGTATTACCGGGTTGGCAAAGTAATATGGATCAATGGAATATCGATTATGTCTATTTGAATTATGGACGATCCGGTTCCGAGACAAGCTATCAGGATATTTCTTTTGTAGATCCCGGAAATTCTCTTTTGCAGAATTACTATTCCATTCCGTATAAGCAGTTTAAAGCGAACGCATTTGAATTGATGAAGTCGGATTTTTCTCGATCCTATGTCAATTTGGATAAGGTAGCTCAAAACGCATCATATAAGTATAGAATTTACGACGAAAACGACGTTCAAATAGGAACCGATGATAGTTATTATGATATTGAATGGACACAACCGCTTTCTCCGGGAATTGTGGAGGATATGGTCAGGTTGGTGGTGATGTTTCCTTCTATTCCGGGAAAAGATTCAACTTTTTTCACCATCGAACAAACTTTAGTAGGCGACTTGTTGGCGTCGGAAAGATTGTGCGATACGATTACATATATCCAAAAATTCAGTAATTATATTGCTTATGACGACGGCGTTCCTGAGTCCGGATACGGATTGTCCGATAGCGATTGTATGTTGGCTGTACAATATTCATTGTTTGTTGCCGATACTTTAAAAGCAGTCGATATATATTTTAACGATACGCCGCAACGACAAGATAGTTCATATAGCGAATATTTCAATCTGTATATTTGGCGCGATAATCATGGAGAGCCCGGCGACCAGCTTTTTGTAGGCGAGGATATGATACTGAAAGGAGCAGAATCAGGAAAATTTATTCGTTTCGATTTAAATAAAACATTGATTGTGAACGGAGGATTTTTTATTGGAATTATGCAAACCAGTAGCGATAATATCAATATCGGATTTGATTATTCAAATAATACGCAATCAAAAAATCTATATAAGCTGTATAATAATTCTTGGAAAACAACCTCTTATGAAGGTTGCTTGATGATGCGTCCTGTTTTTGGAACTCCTGAAATTCTTCCACAGGAAAGTCTTAATAAAGATGCCAAAATTGTTGTTCACCCCAATCCGGTATCGTGTGGAAAAGAAATTTCAATAGAAAAACCATCTTTTTTTGACGATCGACACAACGTGGTTGTGGATATATTCAGCGGCGCGACAACGCAGAATGTTTATTCTGCTCCCTATAGTTCGCAAATCACATTGCAAAATATTGCTCCGGGGTTATATATTGTTCGTTTAACAAATCACTCAACAGGAGAGATAGCGACAACAAAGTTGATTATTATTCAATAATTATGCGAGAATTCGACAAGGATGCAATACAAGACGATGATATTTCGGCGTTGTATGAACATTATAAATTTACGGTTGATCAAGGCCAATCGTTACTTCGTATTGATAAATGGCTAATGAATCGTATTGAAAGCGCAACACGTAATAAGATACAGAGCGCTATACGCATTGGGATGATAATGGTAAACTATGCGCCCGTAAAATCTAATTACAGGGTGAAACCGGGCGATAAAATCGTCGTCGCTCTTCCGGAGCCGCCGCTTGAGATAGAAATCATTCCCCAAGATATTCCCATTGATATCGTTTACGAAGACGGCGACGTGATTGTTGTTAACAAAGACGCCGGTATGGTCGTTCATCCCGGATACGGAAATTATTCCAATACATTGTTAAATGCTTTGACGTTTCATTTTCGTAAACAAGGGTTGGGATCTTTTCCATTTTTGGTGCATCGTATTGACAAAGATACTTCGGGCTTATTGGTAGTAGCAAAAACTGAAGACGCTCAAATGGGACTTGCAAGGCAATTCTTTGACCACTCGACGGAACGTAGATATACGGCTTTGGTTTGGGGCGATTTTGAAGAAGACGAAGGAACGATCACCGGTCATGTTGGGCGCAATTTGAAAGATAGAAAAGTCATGAGCGTATATCCCGATGGAGAACATGGGAAACGCGCTGTAACGCATTATCGAATTTTACGCCGTTTTGGTTATACGACATTGGTGGAATGTATTTTAGAAACGGGCAGAACGCATCAAATTAGAGCGCATTTCAAACATATAAACCATCCTCTTTTTAATGACGCCGCATATGGCGGCAACCAAATATTAAAAGGTACTACTTTTGCGAAGTACAGACAATTCATTCAAAATTGTTTTGCCCTATGCCCGCGTCAAGCGTTGCATGCGCGTACATTAGGATTTAATCATCCGACAACGCAGGAAAAGCTTTCCTTTTCATCGAGATTGCCTCGCGATATGGCTTCTGTTATTGAAAAATGGGAAGAATATGTCACGGCTAAAGAAGATTACGAATAAAACAAAAAATTATAAAAGATATGGATTTAAAGAAAGTTGGATTTAATTCGAAAATTATTCACGGAGGAGAACAAAAAGATCAATGGGGAAGCCCTGTAACGCCAATTTATCAAACATCGACGTTTGCCTTTGAAAATGTCGATCACGGAGCGGCCCTTTTTTCAGGAGAAGGAGAAGGATACATTTATTCCCGTTTGGGAAATCCTACAATTACTGATTTTGAAAAAACGATAGCGTTGTTGGAGAATGGATATAACGCTGTTGCATGCGCGTCGGGGATGGCCGCCGTTTCAGTGGTGTTCACTGCATTTTTATCTGCAGGGGCGCATATTGTAGCGCATAATGCACTATACGGAGCATCTCGAACGATTCTAGAAACAACTTACAAAAAATTCGGCGTTGAAAGTACTTTTGTTGATAGCGCAGTGTTGGAAAACGTTGTCAATGCTATCCAACCCAATACCAAATTGATCTATTTGGAAACGCCCGCTAATCCTACTATGGGTATTTGCGACATCAAAGCTATCTGCGAAGCGGCTAAAAAATATGATATTATCGTTTGCGTGGATAATACTTTTTGCAGCCCTTATTTGCAGAGACCGTTGGATCTGGGAGCCGACATTGTGTTGCATTCCGTGACGAAATTCATTAACGGACATGCCGATATTGTCGGCGGCGTAGTTATTGCCAAGACAAAAGAATATTATGAACAAATTTTCGGAGTAATGCGCAATTTAGGATTTAATATGGATCCTCATCAAGCATTTTTGGCTCGCAGAGGCGTCAAAACGTTAGCCATACGTATTGATAAGGCGCAAGAAAGCGCTATGCGCATTGCCGAGTTTTTGGAAAACCATCCAAAAGTCGACAAAGTGATGTATCCCGGATTGAAATCGCATCCGCAATATAAATTAGCGCAAATACAAATGTCAGGGCCGGGGACAATGATTAGTTTTGAGTTGAAAGGCGGACTTGAAGCTGGAAAAATCATGATGAACAATGTGCAATTAGCTATTTTAGCGGTCTCTTTAGGCGGCGTTGAGACTTTGATTCAGCATCCTGCTTCGATGACTCACTCCAAAATTCCGAAAGCGTCGAGAGAAGCGGCAGGAATCACGGAAGGATTGGTTCGTTTGTCTGTCGGAATAGAAGAAGCAGAAGATATTCTTGCCGATTTGTCGCAAGCCTTAGATAAGATATAATTTTTTGATTAATAACAAATAAGTAAAAAAGAAGATACAAATGGGAAGAGCGTTTGAATATCGTAAAGCGCGTAAGATGAAACGTTGGGGCAGTATGTCCAAAACGTTTACCAAATTAGGAAAAGAGATTACCATGGCGGTAAAGGCAAGCGGCCCTGATCCGAATAATAATCCGAAACTGCGCGTTTTAATTCAAAATGCCAGAGCGGCCAATATGCCTAAAGATAACATTGAACGCGCCATCATAAAAGCTACGTCAAAAGATCAAGCTGATTATAAAGAGATTACTTATGAAGGATACGCGCCTCATGGCATCGCCATTTTAGTAGAAGCCGCTACTGATAATAACACGCGAACAGTTGCTAACGTACGCAGTTATTTTAATAAATGCAACGGTTCATTGGGCGTTACGGGATGTGTTGATTTTATGTTCGAGCGACAATGTCATTTTAAAATCGCAAAAAAGGAAAACGTTGATATGGAAGGTCTTGAGCTTGAATTGATAGAATATGGCGTGGAAGAACTCTTTGAGGAAGATGATAGGTGGATTTTGTACGCCAATTTTGAAGCGTTTGGCCCTATACAAAAGTTTCTGGAAGATAACGGATTCGAGATCGTTAGCGCAGAGTTTGATCGTATCCCAATGAATACTAAGTTATTGATGCCGGAACAACAAACTGATGTTGAGAAACTTTTGGAAAGGCTTGAGGAAGACGAAGACGTGTCTAACGTCTATCACAATATGCAATTTGCAGAATAGCAATTATATATTATTCACATTTTTAAAATTATTGTTATGAAAAAATTATTTTATGTCATGTTTGTAACGACGCTATTTTTAGCGTCATGTGCTCCGAAACCTACCGATCAGGTAGTTATTCGAGGAGATATTGACGGTTTGGATAATGAAACCATCTATTTGCAACACAGAGCAGGTCGAAAATTGGTAGATTTAGATACGGCTCAAATAAAGGACGGGAAGTTCATTTTAAAAGGAAAAATCACCGAACCCCAACTCGCTTATTTATCTATAAAAAATGAAGATAATTTTGCAGATTATGAAATCTTCATTGAGCCGGGAGAGATAAAAATAAGCGGACATGTTTCCGACCCCGATTTTAAAGTTACCGGTTCGCGTCCTCATGCCGATATGAAACAATTGGAGAAAGAGTTGGAACCTTATGGAGAACGTTTTCAAGAGCTTTATGAAGCATACATGACAGCAATGCAAACACAAAATGAGCCATTGCTTAAAGAGATTGAAACAGAACTTGAAGTTATTGATGCTGAAGAGAAAGAGATCAAAGGCGCATTTGTAAAAAATCATCCGGATTCTTATTATTCGTTGTATTTGATCCGTTCGAATTTAGTTTACGAAGCTACTTTGCAAGAGTTAGAGTTGTATTATTCATGGTTGAATCCCAGTATCTTAAATTCTTCTTTAGGGGCTTTTATTTCTAATAGAATAGAAACCCTAAAAAAAGTCGATATCGGGCAAACCGCTCCTGAAATATCTTTGCCTGATACTGCCGGAGTTATAAAGAAACTTTCTTCCTTAAGAGGAAAATATGTATTGGTCGATTTTTGGGCTTCATGGTGTAGACCGTGCCGCGCCGAAAATCCAAATGTGGTAGCGGCTTACAAAGTTTTTCACGATAAAGGATTCGATATTTTGGGAATCTCTTTGGATGACGATCAGGCAAAGTGGAAAGAAGCCATCTATCATGATAACCTCACATGGGAACATGTCATCGATAACGGTTGGAATGGAGAATCTGTCAATATGTACGGCGTTATTTCTATTCCTTCAAATTTTTTACTTGATCCGGATGGAAAAATTGTCGCTTCTAATCTTAGAGGTGAAGAACTGCATAAAACGCTTGCCGAGTTATTAGGCTTGACTTTATAATCAAAAAGAAAGTAATAGACGGATTACAAGCTTTTTATTATTGCTGTCCGCTAAATATTTTCTGACCCGCCAAAAAATCAGGGCTAATATCTAATAATAGAAGTCAGCCCTGATTTTTTGCTCTCTGACTTGTCTTAAAATAAGTTTGCACAAAAAAAAGAAGAAATAAACAGAAAGAATAAAATTATTTCAGGATTAAGTAGTGGAGATTCCATCGTTAAAAGGTTGAATCGCCATTTCACTGTCACAGAAAAAGAATGTTGAATAAAAATATTTGTATAACCATTATTGATCAGCAAAACAAAATACGCACTTTTTATAAAAAATAATGCGTCAAAAAGTGGTGCAATCGGCAAAACAATACACGCATTTTTATTATCAATGAAACAACGCTAAAAACGTATAAAATCACGGTTTTGCACTATTAATCAACGGATTAATCCTATAATGTTGTGAATCAGTGTATTAATATCTTCTCGCCATACTATTATTTTTTTCTTATGGGTTGTATGGGATACCCATAGTAACCCATAGCAACCCCTTTACATCTTCTTATATATTTTTTATACTCGTTCACTCGGTTAAAACGAGTAAACGAGTAAATGTTGTGACTCAGTGTATTAATCATTCGGTTTTACTCGACCTTATGTCGAGTGATAACAATCGCGCGGTATGTATGTGCATATTTGTACGTATGAAAGGGAATAAATGCGTATATTTACATAAATAACAGAGCAATGTTTGACTTTAAAGATTTATGCATTATATTCGGAATATTTACGGCGGCGGGATGCGTTCTTGGAATAGTCGCCCTCGCGCTGTAAAACTTCAAGGTGGGGGATCTCTATTGCCCTAATAGCAATAACGGGATCACATATTTTCCATTTGCATCAGAGACAATGGAGTCTCTCTCATAATATGTAAAAATTCCGGAAGCCCCTTCAAAACAAGCAGTAACCACCATTTTTACATTAGGCATGGGGAGTAAAGAATCGGAGTCATAGATATACGCGACACCCAGAATAGGATAATACTCATCCTCGTTTTTTCACAACTGCTCAGCAATGCCGTTACGGCCGCAAGCAGGAGAATAAAAATAATTCTCCTTTTCATAATATTAATCCTCCTTTTTTTCTATACATTCCAATGAATAACCTTCTGGTAAGGCAACTGTCAAATATGACTTACAAAGAGATTTTAAGCAAACATTTACGGGAATGGAATCGTTGGTTCGAAATTTTTTAGGAACTTTTCCGACAATTAATAATGTATCGTAAGAATCAATTATTAAATGAGCCACAACACTTGTGGATGGACACATATCTGCTTTTTCATATGATTGTTCCAGATAAACAAAAGTTCCAGTAATGGCACAATCGCAGTTCTTTTGTTTCACGCAACCGGCGGTTGCCAACAGTAATAAAACTGTCATAATTTTAATTAAATTTTGCATACTGATTGGTTTTATAAGTTATTAAACAATATTGTTTCTACATTCGCAAGAAGTCCGCATCATCTCTGATATG
>JAIRTP010000121.1 GCA_031254805.1 Bacteroidales bacterium | reverse complement strand
TTTTTTCTTGTTATGTTCGTCCATATCTAAATTGGATTTATATGCGTTATGATAAATTTCCGACACTTTATAATCAAAAACGAAATCACGATACCAAATTGTCTGTATCGCGATAAGTTCTTGATTTGTAATTAATTCTATGTGTGGATTTTTTTTTTGTATTTCCTTTTGCGTTCCAAGTAACCTCTCTAAAATAGAAGCCCTATAAAACGGGTAGTAAGATCCCATGTCATTAATCGCTATTGTCCCATTCCTGCGAGTTGGCATACGATTTTTAATATCATTGCGTTCTGCAACAATTTCATCTCTAAAATCTAAAAGTGGCTTCAACCATGTAAAACCGTTATAAATCAAAGCTCCCATTGATTTGTCTTCCTTGACAACTGTACACATCCAACATCCAAAACGACTTTGTCCGCAGGATTTGTGTTTCGTGTCTGTTACAACAACAGGACATTCGTAATCATCAGCGTTTGCATTTGCGTAAATTTGAAAAAGTTCCTCGTTGTTTGCACCCCAAGGAGATGGCATTGTGTTGATAATATACCAAATTTGCTCTAATTGCAAGTGTCTGATTGGCGCATACATGTATGTATTGGGTTGTAGAGGATGCTTTGTCAAACGCTTGCCGCGAATTGCATGTTTATTCATTGACTTGGCACGATTGGCACTTTCGCTCATTCGCGTACCAATCAAAATAATTGCTTCGCCAAATTCATTTACCTGCTCTGTAATAAATCTCGAGGTTGGTTTAATTTTCAGTCGTTCCGTACACCAACGAAAAGCGTTGTTTGGGGCGGGATAACCGCGTCCAATCATATTTACCCACAAAGAATCTTCTAATCTTGGTAATGTTTTGATAACTCTTATTGGTAAGTCTTGGTTGCGTGCAGCAATTTCTATTTTATCCAAAACACGATAAACATATTCCGTAATGACAGGATTCTCAACCATTGTATCATTGCACACAACATAAATATCACGACCGACAAAGCCGTGAAAATGCTTTACCTGTTCCAATGCTTTCCATACCAATTGAAGCATTACAGTTGAATCCTTTCCACCACTGAAACCAATTATCCACGGACGCTTCGTGTTGTCTGCAAACATGTATTGGTCGATGATTTCATCTACTATATTTTGAACAAAATCCATCATACGATTATATTGGTTGCAAAGATACTCATTTTTTACAATATCTCATTCAAATTGCTGATTGGAAGACTAATTTACACTTTAAAACAGCCCTTGGGATGATTGTTTATTGTCTGCTGGATTTTTTGATATTTTTGTCTGAACCATTTCAGAATATCCATTCCATTGAGATTAAGCCTTAATTTGTTAGGATTATCCGGCTCTGTTTCAATTTTCAACCGTATGTTTTCTGCTGCAAACTTTCGGTTATGTTCCGGCGAAAAGAAAGAAAAAGATTTAGAGGTAAGTGTTTTACCCTCAAACAGCGATTTTATATTTTCAACAGCAAGCCCAATCTTCCGGCAAAGTCCGGCAATGCAGAGTTGCTCTTTCATCATTGGGAACAGTTCATGAATTAAGTTCAGTCCTTCCTGCGCTTTATACGGCTCATAATCTTGCCTGGCTTTTTGCAATTTAGTTTCAAGGGTATTGAGTTCCTGCTCTTTTTCGTGCAAATGCCTGTCTATATTAAGAAACTTTTCCCTTGCTTCGTCTTTCCTGTCGTACATATCGCGGACTTTTTCATAGACTTCCGCCCTTTCTTCCTGCAAATCCTCTATTTTTTCTTTCATCTGTTCTTTTTGAACATACAAATCCCTGTAATACTGTTGCGTACTGATATGCCTTGCTTCCGACCCTTCTATTCCTCTCTGCAAACCGTATTTATTCATCGCTTGGGCATAACTGTCCTGATAGTGTTTCAGCTTCTCACGATTCATCACATCATCGGCGCACAGGCGGGCGGTATTCGGATTCTTCTTTCTGTATTTCTTTTTAGCATCGGACTGTTCCCGCTTCGCTTTTCTTCTTTCACCGGTAACTGTCGGTACAATGGTCGCATGGATATGGGGCGTTTTCTCGTCCAAATGCAAGACTGCGGAAACAAGATTTTTATCGCCAAAGGTTTGTTTAAGCCAATTGATATTATCATTGCACCATTCGTCGAGTTTGCCGGATTTTTCAATCCGTTCCATGTCTTCGGGCGTTCCCGAAAGCATGATGCGGATTGCCCGGACTTGGTTGTGGCTAATTTTTCGGGTGATGCCTGCGGTTTCTATACGGCGCTGTATGGCTTCCGTCCGATTGTTCACTCCCTTCGGAGGAGTAATAAGTTCTCTGTTTAAATGTGTCCGGCTCTTATCTGCGTTAGCAGGGTCAATCGTCCGCTCTATGTGGGAGCTTATGGGAGCGTCGTTGCCCGCTCCCTTTTGTAAGTGAAGTACTGCGAAACCCATTTTTCGATTAATTTTAACGTTGAAAAATTTGATTGAACATTCATATCCGGCTTCCGCTGGGAAGCCTCAGGGGGGATTCCAAAGGGGGAACGCCTTTGGCTTATTGGGACTTTTTTAGCGTAGATTTATCGAAGCGTTAAGAAAAAGTCCTAATAAGCTATGTCATTTTCTAAAATGACCCCGGCGTTGATGCGGGTAGCTTCGTTTTTTCTTTGGAATATACAGTGGACACTGTGTATAACAACTGTACTGTGTCCACTGACTGCTGTGTACCTGCTTTGTTCTTTCATCAGCATAGACTGTTAGATAGCTTTACAGATACTCTTTTCCATATCCCCGATTTTATGCGACAGGGTTTCCAAGTCCTGACTGATTTTCTGGTTGGTTATCTTCGCATAGATTTGGGTAGTCTTGATATTCGTATGTCCCAGTAGCCTGCTCACTGTTTCAATCGGTACGCCCTGTGATAAAAAAATAAGGGTAGCCGCCGTATGTCTTGCGACATGGTAGGTCAGACGGGTCTTGATGCCGCACTGTACGCCTATCTTCTTTAGCTTTTTATTGCAACTGCCGTTACTCGGAACAGGGAATACGCGGTTATCTCTTGCCATGCCTCTGTATTTATCAATTATTCGTCTGGGGACTTCCAACAACCGGATATTGGAATTTGTGTTGGTTTTCTGGCGGTGGGTAATAATCCAGAGGTTGCCGTCAAAGAAGGTTTGCAGGCAGTCGTAAGTCAGATTCTTTACGTCCGCATAAGCCAAGCCCGTAAAGACTGAAAAGACAAAGAGGTCGCGTACAAGCTCGTATGTTTTATTTTTCATCGGGGCGTCCATCAGGGATTGCAGTTCTTCTTTGGAAAGGTAGCCTCTATCTACGTTTTCGGGACTGTTGATGTAACCCGCAAAGGGATTGAACGGCAATAATCCGGTATTGCGGGCAATGGATATGATATGCTTCAAAACAATCATATATCCCCAGACGGTATTGGTGCGGCATCCTTTTTCTTTTCGCAGGTAATACTCAAAATTGTTGATA
Source organism: Bacteroidales bacterium (assembly GCA_031254805.1). Classification (GTDB taxonomy): domain Bacteria; phylum Bacteroidota; class Bacteroidia; order Bacteroidales; family WRLA01; genus WRLA01. Next base: position 875 of record JAIRTP010000121.1, on the reverse strand, counting down.
AAGGTAAGGTTCAGCTCCTTTAGCGGTATATCCTCGCGGTGATATGTCAGTGGTAAAAACTCGCGGATATGCTTGCAAACGGTATGGTAACGGGTATATGTGCCTTTTGCGCGGCTGTGCCCCACCTTTTTCAAAAACTCAGCGTTATGCTGCTCAAATAATTTCAGCAGGGTTTCCTGCTTGATGCCTATTCCAAGATAGGCGTTTTTCAACTTTTCCGCCGTAACATACCCGTCTGACTGCATTAGCTCCTGATAACGGCGGTTTACGTCCACGCGGATTCTATCAACGACACTGTTTATTTTCCGGGCTTCGACGCTTTTGCCTGACGCCCTGCCTGCCTTTATGTCCCAAAGCGTGGGTGGCACGTCAAGTTTACAACCAAACTGCTTAATCTCGCCGTCCACTGTCAAACGGCACATTAACGGAAGGTTTTCGTTCGGCTTTTCGCTTCCCTTTTTCAGGTAAAACAGGATTTTAAATGTACTTCTCATTTTAACTCAATTTTTAGATTACAAAATTACTTCTAATTGAGTTATTTGTTGATACGCAAAATTATGCAAATCGCTGAAAAATAATCAGATAAGCAACCGTTTTGAATTTTTATTAAGTAACGACATAGTAACTTATCTTTGTCCTGACTTGGCTTTTTTCTGTCTTCCGGTATCTTTAATACCGAAGAAAAACAGAGCATAACGCACACGTTTACAGTTGATTCGCTACGCTCTGCTCGATTCTGCTTTTTAGGGAAGTGTTTATTTATATTTTAGATAATCAAACAGATTATATTTACACCCAAGATAATATAAGTGATACGCTAATATAATACAGGTGATATTATTCGACCTCGGTTTTATAATTCCAAATCGACGTCA
>JAIRTP010000023.1 GCA_031254805.1 Bacteroidales bacterium | reverse complement strand
ATGCTCGAAGCGCTCGGCGAAGCGGCAAGGGCCGTACTGCCCGAAGGAACGACCATCGACATTAAGCCCTTCTCCGGAGGAGACAGTTACATGGTGTACGACAAACAAATTGAGCGCATCAACAGCGAAATTTCTAAACCGCTGATCGGCGGAACCATGATCAGCGACAACGGCAGTTCTCGAAGCCAATCCGAAGTCCACGAGCGGAATCTTGACTTTAAAATCGGTTTACGCGACAAAAAAATTATTGAATTTATTGTCAACGGCCAATTGATACCGATGATGCACGCGTGGGGCTGGGACGTCAATCCAGAGACGGATAAATTTCAATACGAAGCCACTTTTGAGCTGACTGTAAAAGAACACTGGGAAGTTGTCAGGAGCGCTCTTGATTATTTCGATATTCCGGAAGAGTGGATATCTAAAACGTTCAACATGCCGATCGACGGAAAAAAAGAGCGCATACCCGGCTTTTTCGGTAAGGCGATACCGTCCGTTCTACCCGTAGGAAAATTTTCCGAAAATTTTCAATAGGGGAACGGATTTGGGCGTCCGTTCCCCGAACGCTCTACGAAAATTGCCCGCATTGCGGCGGCGCCAAACCAACCGCCGGCGGCCGCGTTGTCGCTTCCATCAGCGACGAGATAAGGCGGCTGATCGTAGAAGTTTATAACCACAAAAAAGGCGTTCACTACGACGGCGCGTTGCTCCAAAAAACGGCCAACGAAATAATGAAAGCCGTTTACGAGGGCTATGGGAAAGATTTCACGCAGGTTGATTGGGATACGCCCGATTGGGAAATGCTGTCAAAGCTTACGCAAAACGTATTCCAATTCTCGTCGGCTAAATGCTATCAGGAACTCAACGACATTACGCAACTGTTGAAAGATGAAAACGGACGGCTTCGGGAGTTCAACGACTTCAAAGAGGCGGTCGAGCAGCTTGACGTGAAGTACAACCGGACATGGCTGGAAACGGAATACAATACCGCCGTCGGTTCGGCAACCACGGCGGCGCGTTGGACGGAGTTCCGAAAAGAGAAAAAATACTTCCCGATTCTGCAATACCAAACCGTCGGCGACGATAAGGTGCGACAGGATCACGCGGTATTGAACGGCGTAAAAAAACACCTTGACAACGAGTTTTGGAAAACCTACTATCCGCCCAACGGGTGGAACTGTCGCTGCGAAGCGATACAGTTGCCCGACGCCGAGGCCAAAGAGACGCCTGAAGAGTTGATAAAACTGCCGGGCGTTCAAAGCATGTTCCGGACAAACTTAGCCGAAAGCGGATTGATTTTCCCGAAAGGGCATCCTTATTACAACGGCGTTCCCGAAGACGTAGTAAGGAGGTCGCTGCAATATATCCCGGAAAAAGCCGCCTATAAAATCGAAACAACGGAAAGCGGTAAATCTTATTCCGAACATATCTTATTGCAGTGGGATAAGGAGGCGCACAAAAGCAGAAAAGGCGCAAAAATCCTTTGCGAAAATGGCTTTACGGATGTAAAATTGTTTCCTCAGATACACGCGAAAGAACCCGCTGCGAGGGAGAAAATTTATGGAAAATCCTACGCGAAGAAACATCCGACAAAATGTCCCGACGGTTTTGCGGGCGGCGAACCTATTGAAATAAAAGAAGCGGGGAGAAAGAAAATGTCATTGCGGGTTTTGAAGGCTTCGGAGCAAGCGGACGTCGTTCTTTTGATATGCAAAAACAATCTTACGCAAAATAAGGTTGAGCGATTTGTGAACGGCCAGTGGAATTTGGACGACAGAAAAAACATCAAAAAGATTATGATTTTCAACAACGAAAAACTGCAAATATTTACGCGGCCTAAAAAGGCCAAAGCGAAGTAACAACCTAAGTTATTGCTTCGCTTTGGGGTTCGCCCGGGACGCATCCCCGGCTCGGCAAAGATACAACAAAAATCATACAAATAACAAAATCTCGAAAATAAAATGAAAACGCTCTATTTAGCCATCTTAAAATCGGTAGAAGAGAACGCCGAATTTTTCACGGAATTAGACCTGCATCCGCCGCTGTTCATAGATTTGTACGACAGTCAGCCGGAAATACCCGATCAATTTGAGTTCATGTGCCCGGTGTTGTTTATTGATTACTCCATCGCATGGGAGAAACACGGTGGGCAAAGGATCGGAACCGCGACGGTTTAGGTGCACGTTTTGACCGGCGACACGCCGTCGACGTCCAACATATCCAAACGGCTTCCGGAAGGATTGAAAAAAATCGACTACTACGAAACGGTGGTCGACGTATTGGAGGGCGTGGCGACGGAAGAGACCAGCGGGCTGGTGTTGTCTTCCGAACGGCCGGTAAGCACCGACTATTTCAACTACCACGTTTTAGTGTTTACCTGTACCATATCGCGGAAAATCGGAAGACTTCGTAAGTTCATCGACGGGATCATTGAAAAAATTCCGATATCAGGCAAAATCAAACAAAAACTATTTGATATATTGTTGTATATTTTTGACAAAAATAGCTATTATTTTCGATTTGTATCTGCTTTTTATCTGTTTTTATACCTAATTCTCTATTTGTCAATATGTTGGCTTAAAATATGCCTGTTTCAATCCATAAAATAATGGGAATAAACCCCCTTCAATCGCTCGTCTTTATGCTGTTTTGGTTTGTTTTTCGGAAATAACCGTTTTTGAATGTTCGTTTTTTGAACCACCAACTGAACCACCAACTCGTTTTTTTGCATTTTTGGGCATAAAAAAACCGCCTCGAAAAAGGCGGCGGGTGGGTAGGGCTCGACACGTATGTCGAACGGTTGTTTTTGCTGTATTTACAGCGTTTTAGCGAGATTTAAAGCATTATTACACTCCAATTAAACATTAGCGCTTATATCGCCCTGAAATAGCCTCGAAAATTAAAGCGGGGTTAAAATAAATCATAATTCATTTTATTTTGCATTTTCGGCAAAAATAGAGTTAATTTGTTGATATTTAGAGATAAAAACCGGGTAAAATAGAGTAGAGAAGTGGGATTTCTCGTTTTATGCCCCTTAAATACAATGATAATGTTCCCGGTAGTTTAGTCCTTCCGGTAATGAGTAATCAAAAAATGAATGCTTACCTTAAAGAGATTGCCGATATCTGCGGCATCAATAAACCATTAAGTTTTCATTGTTTAAGACATACATTTGCGACCACTGTTACGCTCTCGAAAGGAGTATCTATTGAAAGCGTAAGCAAAATGCTCGGTCATACCAATATAAAGACCACTCAAATATACGCGTGGATTACTGATAACAAGATTAGTAATGATATGGCTCTCTTGGCTAAAAAGCTGGAAGAGAAAAAGATGAAGCCAAAATCCAATTTGGATATACTATTTGACTGTCTTTCTTTTAGCGAAAAAAGAGCTTTATTTCATCTTTCTGCAACATTTTCGGATGAGCCGGAGAGAGTCAAATGGTTATCGGAAATGTGGCAGAAGCTTTCGGAGGAAGAAAAATCTTCGCTTTGGGGTAATACGTTTGCGTCCAAAGATAATGGAATCTCAAAATCAACATTAAGAAACACAGCTATTTAACTTAAAATATATTATAACGATGGAACTACAAATAATTCAAAACGAAATTTACGAAATAAGAGGTATGCGTGTCATGCTCGATTATGACTTGGCAGCCATGTATCAAGTTGAAACAAAGAACTTAAAGCGTCCGGTTAGACGAAATATTGAACGATTTCCGCCAGAAGATTTCATGTTTGAACTCACCAAAGAAGAATATGATTCTTTAAGGTGTAATTTTAGCTCCTTAGAAAATTCCGGCAGAGGTCAACACGTTAAGTACCTGCCATTTGCATTTACTGAATAAGGCATTGCTCAACTCTCAAGCGTACTCAACAATCCTTTAGCGATTCAAGTTAATATCTCCAACATACGTGCATTTGTTGCTTTACGCCAATATGCTCTCGGATTGGCAGAGTTAAATCGTAAATTGGAGGATTTTATGATTGAAACAAATATGCAATTCAGCGATATTTATCAGGCATTGACTGAACTTGCTTCTCAAAAAGAGGTTGATGATAAGCCAAGAGTTCCAATAGGTTATAAATCAAAAAAATGAATAGGTTATGGAAACAGGCTATATAAAAATTTTGGAGAACAATCATTGCGAATTTATCGTTGAGGCAAAGTTGGTTCATGGAACGGTTTAGCTTTCCGTATGGGAAATGGCTGAATTGTTTCATGTCTACACAAAAACAATTGACGGCGTTTTAAAGACTATTTTTAAATCCGAATTATTGAAAGAAGATGAAGTTTCCTGAACTCATTTTAATAATGGCCGTCAAAGTGAACTGATTCTGTATAATTTGGAAGTGCTTATTTTTGTCGGATTCAGAATAGCTTCATTTGAAGCGAAAGCATTCTGTGAATGGGTTTTAAAAGCTTTTTCAGAATACGAAAAGAAAGACTTCGTAAAAAATCCTGACGTCTTCATAATCTTCAATAACAAAAGTATCGATGGCGCAAATCTCATCACCTGCCGATGGGAATTTTGATATTGGGGATTGTCTGCACAACTTTACTCAATTTATTTCCGAAGTGTACCGGACGGAAAAGATTGTTTTTCACGTTTCATTGAATCCGCATCCCGACGATATACTGTCCGACGACCAACTTGCCGACATTGGCAGAGAATACATGGGAAAATTGGGTTACGGCAATCAACCTTATCTGATTTTTAAGCATGAAGATATTGATAGAGAACACATTCATATCGTATCGCTTCGTATCGATATGAACGGAAAGAAAATTAACGACTCCAAAGAACATATTCGCAGCAAACGGATTACCGAGGAAATTGAACAGAAATACAATTTGCATCCCGCCGGAGAACAAAAGCAAAATGAGGTTTGGCAATTTACGCTTTTGTATTTTTCCAAAGGAGACCTCAAAAAACAGATAGCGTCTATTATTAAACCTGTTGCGGCAAAATATCATTTCCAATCAATGGGAGAATATAAAGCCGTTCTCTCTTTTTATAATATTCACGTTGAGGAGCTTAAAGGAGAAGTAAAAGGCAAGACTTATCGCGGATTACTCTATTCCGCATTGGACAAAGATGGAAAGAAAGCCGGAACGCCTTTGAAATCGTCTATTTTCGGGAAGTCGGTCGGTTATGAAGGATTGGAAAAGCAAATGGAAAAATCCGGCGAACTTATCAAAACCAAGAACCTCAAACCGCATACTTTCAAAGCAGTTGCAGGAGCCAAAGCTAATTGTCAAAACGAGAGCGAGTTCCGAGCGGCACTTAAAAGACAAAACATTGACGTCTTATTCAGACGAAACGAACAAGGCCGAATTTACGGAGCTACTTTCATCGACCATACTACCTGAACCGTCTTGAACGGCTCCCGTTTGGGTAAAGAATTTTCCGCCAATGCGTTTAATGAGATGTTTAACTCGATGCAGAATAATAGAGAAGAAACACAAGCTACTTCTCCTAATCCCCAACAAAATAACCCGCAGCAAAATGACAATCAACAAACAAATAACCAACATGCTGCTGTTTATTCTCCGAATAACAACTTCGGCGGGTTATTTTCAGCGCTTATTCCCGAACCTACAAATCATACTGACGAGAAAGCGCCGTTCAAAAAACGAAAGAAGAAAAAGAGAAGGTATGGGAGGCAGACGTAGGAGAAATAATATGCTATCTGAAACTGCCATTTTCTAAATATTCAGGACTTGACTCAAAGTCAAGCCTTGAATAAAGTAGGTACTTCATTTTAGAAGACATGCAAATATTAAAATCAAAAAGCCGAGCGATTGACCGTCTCGGCTTTTTGAATAAAAATTGAGATGTATTTATTTTTTCTTCGGGCCAATCTTGAATGAAATACCCCCGCGAAGAGAAAAATTGTCGGTAAATATTTCCGGAGCAAAGGAATATTGTCCGAAAGAAGCCTCGGCATAAATCCCGACAAGATTCCAAAAATAAACGCCGCCGCCAAGTCCCAAGCCGTATTCATGGCGATAGTGATTTGTATTTGGTTCTGCAAAGTCATTGTAATAATTGTGCGCTCGCGTACCATCATCGCCTCCAAATTTTGTCAGATAACATCCGCCGTACTTTGCGGTAAAATATAATTCCCATCTCGATTGTTTTTTAACAAAAAGCGGCAAAATGTGAACATTGAGATTTACCCCGAAAGTAGGCGCATAAGCGTTTTCTATCTCTGCCGAAACGGGATTCTCATGGCCGTCGTATATATCAAAATGAGTTTCATATTTTTGGAAGCCACCGTAAATGCCCACTTCCATCCAATCCAATAATCCGTAATTTCCTTCTATTCGCCAATTCATGTGCTGTCCGTCAAAATCAATTCCATTGTTGCCCGAAAAAGAGAATTTATACTCTGTTTTATATAGAGAATAACTTGCCTTGATATTCCATCTGTTTTTTACACTATATTCTTGAGAATAAAGAGTAACCGAAAATGAAATCGCACAAAGAAATAAGAACAGGTTCTTTTTATTAAATATTTGCATCACTATTATGTTTTTAATTGTCCTACTCACTTAAAGGCTTTTCGGTTACTCCTTATTTCATATACTTTACACTCAAAAAATGATGAATTTTATCACTGCTACTTTATTTCGTGCAAAATTACAATGTTTGTTTTTATCCGCCAAATATTATCCCTAATAAGATGATACTCACTTGAAAATTTTCGCTATTGATTATCAATGCGGATAAAGAATGATCCGGAGTTAGCTCATTTATTACAACAGAATGGTAAATAGCAATTTGATTTTTATTAGCTGATTTTTTTCGGAAATATCAAGTTCTTTCCCGTTTTCCGCTCTGCAACACCCTAAAAAAACATATAACAAAAAAGTGAATTAGTAAGTAATTCCAAAAATTATTTTTCCTGCTGAAGTCGCAGGAAAAATAATTTTTTACTTGAATGGTCGCTTATATTTTATCGATCATCCCCGTAGAGGAATATCCTTCAACCAGATCGATTGAGACGATTTCTCCTCCTTTGGCTTTTACTATATCGTAACCCACGATTTTCTCAGGTTTATAGTCGGCTCCTTTTACTAAGACATCCGGTTGGATCGTTTTTATCAATTCATAAGGCGTGTCTTCATCAAAAATCACGACGGCACCGACCGAAATCAAAGAGGCTAAAACCATAGCGCGCGCATATTGAGAATTGACGGGACGCCCCTCGCCTTTTAATCGTCGTACAGAATCGTCGCTATTTAATCCTACAAACAGAAAATCTCCTAAATCACGCGTTTGCGCCAAATATTCTATATGTCCTAAATGGAGCAGATCGAAACATCCGTTTGTAAAGACGATTTTTTTATTCATAAACCTCAAAAAAGCTAAACGATGCTTTAACGTTTCCGAGTCAATTATTTTAGATTGAATTATTTCTAATTTTGTCATCTTTTTTTTCGATTAAAATATGGTAATAATATGATAAACAAAGTTCCTAAAACAACCACTACGATTTGTTGCGCTCCCCAAATCAACCATCCCAACGCATATCCTTTGACGTCTGCTATTCCATATATTGCCAAAGAACCGGCTATTAACATCGGATAAATGCCCATTCCGCCCTGCACGAGCATCGATCCGACCGTCGACAATACAAAAGCGACCATGGCAGGTTCCCAGCCTAATGACGACGTCTCAGGAAGCGCAAAAAAGCAAACATAAAGTCCCAAATAATAACAGAACCAAATCATAAATGTTTGAACAAGGAAAATCCAAGGCCTTTTTAAATAAACAATAGATTTCAATCCATCCCATAGACTTATCGCAAAGTTTTCAATTTTACGGACGACGCCATATTGAATGAGTTTTCTTCTGAATAAGAAATAAATTCCCAATAAAGCTACGGTTATCCCGAATAACAAAACAGCCAATTTCCAAAAAGAGACTTTTTCAAGAATCGGCGCTAAAAAGGTAATTTCAATGTATGAATAGATATTTTCTCCGAATGTTATAATCACAAAGACAAATAACGCCGCATAAATAATAAAATCGATAGCGCGTTCGGTCACGACCGTTCCCAGACTTTTACTGACGGGAACTTTTTCTTGTTGATACAAAGAACTACACCGTAAAATCTCCCCTAAACGAGGAAAAACAAGATTTCCCAAATATCCGATCATGACGGCTCCAAATGTATTAATGTATTTCGGCTTATATCCCATCGGTTGCAATAACAGAATCCACCGGATAGCTCTAAACCAATGGCTTAAAACGGCAACAATAAGAGAAATAGTAATCCATCCATAATTTGCTCGACCAAAAACGTCCCAAATCTGGTCTATTTCTTCTTGAGCAAGACGCCTCACAAAGAACCAAATAAAAAAAGCCCCCAACAATAGAGAGAAGGCTAATTGCAAAACCATTTTCAGCTTTTTGTTCACAAAGATCAATCTATTCTATTATGTTCGTCGGGAAAAACGATCATTGGTTTAAACTTTTTTGCTTCGTCAAAATCCATAGACGCATAAGATGCAATGATTACTAAATCGCCTTCCATTACTTTGCGGGCAGCCGCTCCGTTAATACCAATTTCTCCTGAACCGCGCGCTCCTTTAATCACGTAAGTATCAAACCGTTCTCCGTTATTGATATCATAAATATGAACGCGCTCGTTCTCTATTAATTGTACCGAGTCCATCAAATCTTCATCAATGGTAATGCTCCCGATATAATGCAAATTAGCGCGAGTTACGGTAGCGCGATGTATTTTTGATTTTAAAACCTCTATTGTCATTTATTTTAAAATTCAAGGTTTATTATGAAAAACTAATATTATCAATCAAACGAACTTTCCCCAACCAAAGCGCGACGCATCCCCTCAATCCGTTTGGATTATTCCAAGATTCAGCATGTCGCAGTGTTAAATTGTCTACAATGGTAAAATACTCCAATTTAAAAGCTTTTTCTTTTCCGACTTCATCAGCAACCCATTGTTCTACTTCTGAAACGCTTTTTTCATCTTTCAGTGCGACCGCTTTCGTCAAAATCCGATAAATTTTCGGAGCGATAGCTCGTTCTTCCGTCGAAAGTCTCGTATTGCGCGAACTCATAGCCAAACCGTCGCTCTCCCTCACAATCGGACAGGCGGCAACTTCGACGGGGATGCGTTCTATTTTTACCAGCTCTTGGATAATTGCCAATTGTTGGAAATCTTTCTCACCAAAATAGGCTCTATCAGGTTTCACAATGTTGAAAAGCCGATTGACAATGACCGCGACGCCGTTGAAATGTCCCGGCCGAAATGCTCCTTCCATGACATTCTCAAGATGTCCGAAATAATAGTGTTCCAGAACTTGCTCCGGATACATTTCCTCCACCGACGGCACAAAGACAAGGTTACAACCTGCTTTTTCCAACAATGTCAAATCATGTTCCAAAGTTCTTGGATATTTTTCCAGATCTTCTTGATTATTGAATTGAATCGGATTGACAAAAATAGAACAAGCCGTTACATCGTTCTCTTTTACAGAGGCTTCTATCAGCGACAAATGTCCCTGATGCAACGCGCCCATGGTTGGAACGAATCCAATGGAAAGACGATCCTTTTTTACAACGGAACTCCATTGGCAAACTTCCTGAATGGTATGTTTGATAAGCATGATAAAATTCGTTTCTAATCGAACTCGAATCTGTTCTAAGTAAGCCTTTCTATACTCTTTTATGCAGCTTCCACCGATTTAATTTCAGGAATAGCCCTTCTGACAGCCTGTTCCACGCCTTGTTTCAAAGTCATGATAGCGTGAGGACAACATCCGCATGCACCCGTCAGACGAACTTTAACAACATTGTCTTCCGTCAATTCTATAAATTCCAAATCGCCGCCGTCTTGTTGCAAATAGGGACGAATTTGATTCAATATTTCTACTACTTTATCTTGAAGCGTTGCTTTTTCTTGCATAATGATTAAATATTTATGGATTTAAAAAAGAATTATTTTGTTTTGACCTCTACTGTTTCTGTCGGAGGCAAATTTTCGTTGCGCTTCTCAATAGCGGCGATCACGTTATCAGCCAACTCTCTAAAAGCAATTGCCATCGGTTGTTCTCCATAAGTAGCGACAGGCGTTCCTTTGTCGCCCGATTCGCTAACGGATTGCACCAAAGGAATTTGCGCTAAAAGCTCGCTTCCAACCTCTTCAGCTAAATTTTTGCCGCCTTCTCTTCCGAAAATATAATATTTATTTTCAGGCAATTCTTGTGGCGTGAACCATGCCATATTTTCTACAATTCCTAAAATAGGAACGTTAATATGTTCTGCTTTAAACATTCCTATTGCTTTACGTACATCGTTAACGGCGACATTTTGAGGCGTTGTTACGATCAAGGCGCCGGTTATCGGAACGGTCTGTACTAAAGTTAAAGCAACATCGCCTGTTCCGGGAGGCATATCAATGACTAAATAGTCTAATTTTCCCCATTCCACATCGGTAAAAAGTTGCTTTACAGCATTGGTCGCCATTGGCCCCCGCCAAATAAGCGGTTGCCCCGGAAGAATAAAAAATCCCATCGACATCAATGAAACGCCAAATTTATGAACCGGAATAATTCGCTCTCCCTCCATGGCAGGTCTTATGTCTTCAACGCCGAAAAGTATGGGTATCGACGGTCCATAAATATCTACGTCTATCAATCCTGTCGCATAGCCTTCTCGCGCTAAGGCGACAGCCAAATTAGCCGCTATCGTTGATTTTCCTACGCCTCCTTTGCCGGAAGAAATAGCTATTATATTTTTTATATCGTTCAATTTAAACATCAATAAAAATTCGGCGCAAAGATACGCGTTTTATGTAAAACTGAAACAAAGAATATTGAAGCAATTTTTTGTTATTCAAAATAAGAAAAACGTAAATCCGTATTTCTCTATTTTTCAAAATGCATCCGTATCAAAACAACTTCCGATTGCGTCCCGATTCGGAACGGAGGTCCCCAAAGCCCTAAGCCCGAAGAAACATAAAAATGAGAATTTCCTTTTTTCATATAGCCGTAAGGTAGCTCGTACATGCTGCGGACAATTAAATTGCCGGGCCATATTTGTCCGTTGTGCGTGTGGCCGGAGAGCGATAATGTAATATTGCCGTCGATAACTTCATTTAAATTATACGGTTGATGATCCATGACAATAATAGGAAGGTTATTATAATTGTCGATTTGATCAACAAGAGTTTTTAAAGATTTTCGGTCATGGTTGGTTCTATCATCGCGTCCGATAAGAATAATTTGATGATTGACGACAATCGCATCGTCCTTGAGCACCTCAATATCGGCGGATCGAAGAAACTTCATTGCTTCGTTAACATCTCGACTGATATATTCATGATTTCCTAACACGGAATAAACGCCTAATGGGGCGTCAAGCTCTTTCAGATAAATATTCAATTCTTGTTCTTTCAATGTTCGTAAATCGGAATTGATCACATCGCCGACAAGTAAAATAATATCGGAATTCAAATTGTTAATCGTCTCTACAAAACGTTGCGTGGTTTTTTTTCTGATAATACTTCCAAGATGCAAGTCGCTGGCTACGGCAATATTCAAAACGCCCTCTTTATTCGGCGATTTTTGAGGAATATAGATATCCAACGTTTCCGTTTTCGGATGAGTAAAACGATAATAACCTGCAATAAAAAGTGTGGTAATAACGACAAGCACGCATAACGCCGCTATTTGTTGCAGATTAAAAATCCCAAAACTTTTCCCTGTCGGCAGAACATGAAGCCAATGATCAAACAACCGTACAATATCGATCAAAACGACCGAAATCAATGCATAGATTAAGAAAATAAACCACATCGAACCGACATATTCAATGACGCGGGCGACGCCCAATGGAATGAAACTTTGAAAAATCACGCCAAAGATATATCCGAATGCCAATAAGATCGCCAAAATCACATAACCGATTTTAACTATTTTAATATCGGGAAGCGTTTGCCACACGCGATATGAAACGTAAAAACAAATAGCTGAATATACCAGAAAGATGAGAATAAAAAGGTATGATTTCATTGATCCATTATTAAATATGAAGTCGTCTAAAGTTAAACTTAAGATATTAAAAAGCATCATTGAAAAAAAGAATCGTATGATTACATTGATAATCAACAAGTTTATGTTACTCTTTCAAAAAGAAATGCTCTTGACAAAGCTAATAAAAAAAGTGTAACTGTATAGACGATTCCGTATATTATTCCTTTGAAAAGAAACAACTCTCCAAATATTCGCCAAAAAACATTATTGAATTTGCCAACTCAATACGCAAATTAAAGCGCCGAGGATGGATGTTTTCCAAAACAAGACTGAAAATGAACAA
>JAIRTP010000022.1 GCA_031254805.1 Bacteroidales bacterium | reverse complement strand
ACTCTACAAGCAACTCAAGCAGAATTTTCAGTTGCATTTCTTCTATGGCGACACTGTAAATGCCATTGAAATACAAACTTGGGTAGCGCTTATTGCCAATTTGTTATGCACAGTAATTCAGCAGAAGATAAAACGACACTGTTCATTCTCGCAAATTGTAACAATGATCAGGCAGACGCTGATGTACTACATAGACTTCGTCGCTTTTATGGAAAACCCGAATAAAGGGCAGCAAATCATAGTCGAAGAACACGGAAAATCGCCTCCTAAAATCGTTCAATATTCACTCATATTTGAGTAGGGGGCTTACTTTTTCGAAAACCTATCCGAAATACCGTTTCATAGGCGTTGCGGATAGGTGTTTTTGGGGCTTCTAAGTTTTACCGGATAGTAATATCTATCCACTTAATCGCTTCCTCGTAGGTTTCAATCAATGTTCCGCATTGCTTCAATAATAAAATGTCCTTTAATATAAAGTCTCGTGAAAATGAAGATTTATCTACTTTATAAGGAGTAGAGACTAAAGAATACTTTCCGTTGTGAAAAATTCTGATGTATACGAGATATCTTTTCCCTTTTTTGTCATCCGCTTTCGGCTTCCCCGTGGATATTGAAAAATCCGTGATTCAAAATGGGTCTAACTATAGTCTAACTTTACGATGAAAAATACGAAAAAAGTTCACAATTTTGGAAAAATAAAAAGCCCCCTACAAGCTGTAGGGGGCTGATTTCGTTGTTCTAAGGCTGTGGGAGCAACAGGAGTCGAACCTGTGACCCCCTGCTTGTAAGGCAGGTGCTCTGAACCAACTGAGCTATGCTCCCAAATCGTTTATGAACGATGCTTTTTTCATGAAAAGCGAGTGCAAAGATACGACTATTTTTAATTCGCCAATACTTTTTCAATAAAAATTAAAAAATATTTTCTATCAGTTGCTTATCAATGTATTACGATAAAAAAGAAAAGAGTCAAATACTCGTATCCACTTATATAATCGTTTTTTAACTATGAAAATCCGGAAATCATATATTATTCTCTCAACGTTCCCTCCAACATTTGATCGCAAAAATGAAATATCATATCTATTTGGTCATGCGGAAACCATTTGATCGCTTTATTTTTTCGAAACCAAGTCATCTGACGTTTGGCATAGCGACGGGTATTAGTTTTTATATTCTCAACAACTTGTTCAAAAGATATTTTTCCATCTTTCCATTCGTATAATTCCTTATAACCAACCGTATTCAAAGCGTTCAAATCGCGCAAATGAAAGAATTGCATTGCTTCTTCCGCCAATCCGGCGTCCAACATTTGATCTACGCGCCGACAAATGCGATCGTTCAAGATAGAGCGTTCACACTCAAGTCCAACAAAAACAGCCTCAAAAAATCGTTTTCCGGTTGATTTTACTCTCAATTCGGAATAGGGTTTTCCCGCCGTAACGCTTACTTCCAATGCGCGTAATAATCGCTTAGGATTTTTAAGGTCGACGGTTTGGTAATATTCCGGATCATATTGGAGCAACTTTTCCTGTAACGCGCCTATTCCTTTTGTTTCCAAAAGTCGCTTCAATTCCCGGCGTAATTCAGGCGTCGGATCGGGCAATTCATCAATGCCGTTTATAACCGCGTCGATATATAATCCTGAACCGCCCGTCATGATTGCGACATCGTTTTTTATGAAAATATCTTTCAATTTTTCCATTGCATCCGATTCGAAACGGGAAGCGTTGTAATAATCATATATACTCAAATGCCCAATGAAATGATGCGGCGCCGCAATCAATTCATCAATCGTAGGAGAAGCCGTCCCGATCTTCAACTCTTTATAAAATTGCCGAGAATCGGCTGAAACGATCTCCGTCCGGTAACGCCGAGCTAAGGCAATCGCCGTCGCCGTTTTTCCGGAAGCAGTCGGACCGAGAACGACAATCAATTTTTTCCTTTTTACGGCATGTTCCATGAAAATATCTCTCCAAAAGAAAAGTTACACAAACAGGCATAACTTTTCCTCGACGAATCTGATCTATTGATTGATATTATTTTCTATTTAAAAATCGTCGTCGCTATAAGAATCCGAACCATAAAATTCTTCGCCATACAGGTCGCTTTCGTCTTCAAATCCGAGCGTTTTGAGATCGTCGATATCATACCCGTCTTCATCCATCAAATTTCGATACGATTCGTAATCTTTATCTTTCGACGACATTCCGGAACGAAAAGCATCATCAAATAAAGAATCAACGTCAATATCAATATTTCCTTCCGCACGCACCAATTTCGGATATTCTTCGGTATCTTCTACATCATCCTCTCCGATTAGAGAGATAAAAAAGGTAGTCGGATTCATAAAGTTGTATTCATACAACATCCGCTGTTTCGGCTCTTCCACAATATCGCCGATATAAGCGTTTTCCATAACGTATACAGGAATAGCATCAATCATTCTCTCGTTGGTATAATCATCTATTTCCATATCTACCAAGGTATATTCTTTTTGCTTTTCCCATTGTTTATTGGTGATAAAAAAAGAAGCCAACTGTTTCTGATCGGCATTGACGCTCTCGGTAAGTTCATTATGAAAATCCAATAAAGTATTATTTTCAGACAATGCAATTTCTCGCGTAAACGTCTCTTCCTCTTCAACTAAGATTCGAAATATGTATACTTTCATAATTATCAAGTTTAATGTAGCAAATATATTATTTTTATAATTACAAACGATTTTTCTATAAAATTTGTTTTGAAATTATTTTCCAAAGATTTGTACATTTGTGAACTTTTTAAACATATTTTACGTTAAAAAAATACGTATCGCTTTTTAGAGTTGATCATAATAATTACAAACATTAAAGAAGGAGGAAAAAATGGACATTTGGGTATGCGACGTATGCGGTTATGAATATGATCCCGCTGTTGGAGATCCTGATTCAGGAATAGCTCCGGGAACGCCTTTTGAGGATATTCCGGACGATTGGACTTGCCCGCTCTGCGGAGTAGGTAAAGAGGATTTTTCTAAAAAATAATTTCGCAAAAACTGCTTGATGTTACCGTGTCAGACAAAATATATCAGGGTAAAGATCAGGCAGTTTTTATTCAATATTACAATCTGTTTCTTCTTTATCTTTTCATAGCGCTCTTGCTATCTCTTTTTTATCAGTTATTTTCTTTTGGAAAGCAAAAGAGCAAAATCCGTTTTACAATCTCTTAAAATGAATAAACGTCGTATTTTAGAATATGCTGATTTTGTACGTGGCGTTAAAATCCTCAAATATTTTACAATTGCCTCAAATAGTGGAAGATATTATCGAATTGTTTGCCCTATTTTCATATATATTACTGATTTCTAATATCATGCTACTAACGCGCAGGTTATTACGAAGAATCAGACTCATTTAATCGCTTTTAATTGCATTCACAGGATTATTCGTAGCAGCTTTTATGGCTTGAAAACTTACGGTTAGCAAGGTTAATATCAACGTTAAAAGCAACGCTACCGCAAACATCCACCACGAAATATTGATACGATATGCATAATCGTTCAACATTTCATTAAGCAAGTAATAAGATAACGGGAAAGCGATCAACATGGCTATTCC
>JAIRTP010000013.1 GCA_031254805.1 Bacteroidales bacterium | reverse complement strand
CGTGCGCGATTGGGTGGCTCTAGGATCAAATCCTAATAAAGACGGTTCTTCTTCAAATGTCTCGAAATAAAGTGTGGTTACATCGTAAAACAACAAGTCATAATTGAAACCATAGTTTTAACGGGCAAATTGGACTGTCTCCTCTTCCACGTCTGACTTTAAATTTGACCATGAAAGAACGGATTTATAAAAATTCTGCCTCAGATGTTTTATCCCGAAATAATCTTCAAGCAATTCTATAGAACGAGCCTTGTATGCCGGTTCTAGAATACAGATGATTACCAAATCGAGTAATAGTTGTTCAACAATCCTGTCAAAGCCTGTTTTAGAAATCAGGCTATCGATAACTTCATAGAAAAATGTATAATAAACTCCCATGAACCCGGTTTTGTCCAAATAAAGCAAATTACCCGGGTGCGTATCTTGAAATGCGAGAAAAGGTGGTATATGAGTTTCTATCAAGCCCTGCGCTGCCTCCTTCAGTTTATCCAGTTCTTCATCTGTACATGCTGAACCAATGTGTTTATATATAACACGCTTTCGATGTCGATAATAGACAATCTGCACTGCTTGTGTCCCTGATGTTGTTTTTACTACTCTAATATGAAGCATAATTATCGCTTAGTGCGACAAATTTACCATTTTTTCTCTTTAATAATCTGAATATCAGCCCTTATTTTTTAGGCTTTTCTAAAGGCGGACAAGTCAGGGGTCGTCTTGCATTATTAATAACTTGTTGATAATTTTTTGCCGACGGATTACTACCAGAGCGACAATAGTAGATACCTTTGCATTCAATTTATGGTTCCCAAAGTTATCAAAAGGATAATAGGGATTAAAAGGGAATCCTGTGGAAATCAGGAACTATCCCCGTAGCTGTAAGTTTCGTCGAAGACAATGCATCCTTTTGCCACTGGTTAGTACCGGGAAGGCCGCACGAGTCCGAAACAAGTCAGAAGACCTGCCATATTATGAGATCCGGAACTTTCGGGTGAAAAGTGCAAGGATGAGGATTACATAACGACATAAATGTAGCTTTCTCATCTTTTTTCCCCATTTCAGGTTTCGCCGTACAGAAATGTTATTATAAATCGTTGATATGGATCTATTTATTATCAAAAGAGATGGAAAAAAAGAGCCATTTGCTCTCGAAAAAATCAAAAACGCCATTGCCAAAGCTTTTTTATCAGTTGGTAGTTTTGCCACGCAAGACGTGATCACCAATATATTGAGCAGGGTAAGTATCACCCATGAAATCACCGTAGAAGAAATTCAAAATCAAGTAGAAATCGCCTTGATGGCGGAAAAATATTATGCGGTTGCCAAGTCTTATATGTTGTATCGGCAAAAACATTTTGAAGATAGGGAAGTTCATGATAAGTTGAACTTTCTGATCGACTACTGCGACGCTCAAAACGCTGCATCGGGCAGTAAATATGATTCAAATGCGAATGTAGAGAATAAAAACATGGCTACGCTTATCGGCGAATTACCTAAATCTAACTTTATCAGACTCAATCGTCGTATGCTAACCGATCGTTTGAAAGAGATGTACGGGAAGGAAATTGCCGATCGCTATATCGATCTATTAAATAACCATTTTATATATAAGAACGACGAAACCAGCTTAGCTAATTATTGCGCCAGCATCACAATGTATCCTTGGCTAATCGGCGGCACCGCCTCTATCGGCGGAAATTCTAAAGCTCCTACTAACTTGAAATCATTCTGCGGAGGATTTATTAATATGGTATTCATGGTTTCCAGCATGTTGAGCGGCGCTTGCGCTACGCCGGAATTTCTGATGTACATGAATTATTTCATCGGATTGGAATATGGAGAAGATTATTATTTACATGTTGATGAAGTAGCCGATCTCTCCAAAAAACAAAGAACATTGGATAAAGTCATCACTGACTGTTTTGAACAGATCGTATATTCCATCAATCAACCGACAGGCGCGCGCAATTTTCAAGCGGTATTTTGGAATATTTCATACTATGACCGGTATTATTTTGAAAGTCTCTTCGAACATTTCGTATTTCCCAATGGCGAAAAGCCCGACTGGAATTCTTTAAATTGGCTACAAAAGCGTTTCATGAAATGGTTCAACAAAGAACGAACCCGCGCCGTACTAACGTTTCCTGTAGAAACGATGGCGTTGTTAACAGAAAATGGAGACGCAAAAGATGAAGAATACGGCGATTTTACTGCTGAGATGTATGCTGAAGGACACTCTTTCTTTACCTATATGAGCGATAAGGTCGATTCGTTAAGTAGTTGCTGCCGTCTTCGCAATGAAATACAAAATAATGGATTCAGTTATACATTAGGAGCGGGCGGCGTTTCTACCGGATCAAAAAGCGTACTGACAATCAATCTTAACCGTTGCATACAACATGCAACGCGTAAAGGAACGCCCTATCAGTTTCTCCTTGAAGAAGTCGTTGATTTGGCGCATAAAACGCAACTGGCATATAACGAAAACCTGAAATATATGCAACAAAAAGGAATGTTGCCGCTTTTTGACGCAGGTTATATTAATATGGAACGTCAATATTTAACAATCGGAGTCAACGGATTGGTAGAAGCCGCCGAATTTCTTGGAATTGAAATCACAGACAATCCGCATTATGAAAAATTTGTACAACAAGTTTTGGGAACCATTGAAGAGTACAACAAGAGATATCGCTCCAAAGACGTTATGTTCAATTGCGAAATGATTCCCGCGGAAAATGTAGGAGTTAAGCATGCTAAATGGGACAAAAAAGATGGCTATCAAGCAAACAGGGATTGCTACAATAGCTATTTCTACATTGTGGAAGACAATTCCTTGAATATTATAGATAAATTCCGTTTGCATGGTAAAAAGTATATAGAACATTTAACAGGAGGGGCAGCTTTGCATCTCAACTTGGAAGAGCATTTGAGCAAAGCGCAGTATCGTCAATTATTACGTATAGCAGCTCACGAAGGATGCAACTATTTCACATTCAATATTCCAAATATAATATGTAATGACTGCGGACATATTGATAAACGAAACCTGAAAGAGTGTCCATCTTGTAAAAGCCATAATATAGACCATTTGACCCGTATTATCGGATATATGAAACGTGTCAGTAATTTTTCGCAACCCCGGCAAAAGGAAGCCGCTCAACGTCATTATGCTTCGGTACGTCAATTATGATATTGTTTTTCAGGAAATTCCCAATGAAGTGACATTGGCTATCAACATTTCTAACTGTCCCAATCGTTGCCAGGGATGTCACAGTCCGTATCTTATGAAAAATATCGGTAAAACGCTAAACAAAAAGACTTTATCGGAATTGTTGGAGCGTTATTGTGAAACCGCGACCTGTATTTGTTTTATGGGAGGAGACGCTAAGCCCGATGAAGTAGAACGATTAGCCGAATTTTTACAAAAAAAGACAAACGGCAAAATAAAAACCGGATGGTATTCAGGAAAAGACAATTTACCGCAAAATTGCTCCTTACAGAATTTCAATTATATCAAGCTGGGCGCTTATAAGCAACATCTTGGGGGATTGTCCGTTCCGACGACAAATCAACGATTCTATCGAATCGAACATGGAAACATGCTTGATCAGACTTATCTTTTTTGGCAAAAAGCGGCTGTCATATAAAGAAAAAACAGGTCATGAATTACCCAACTGCGAGCAAACGTAAGTATCGGCAACGCTTAAAAGATAGTTAGTCGAACCGATTCGTGCAATGATTTATATTCTTTCTCAACGCTTTGCTTTTTTGACATAGCATGAAATTGTTGGTTCATTTTCATGTTGGATTACTGTGTCGACAAAATAACCATCCGGCCAATATTCGCCTCTCCATAGTCGGCGCTTAGCAACGTGAAATACACAAGATATAACAGTTTTTCTGAACTTCCGAGTGAGACGTGATTCTCATAATAGCAGATCGGCGATCCGCGGCAAAAACAGGATACAAACATGCTACTTGTAAGGTAGGACCTTTACTTTTTCAAAGAGCGACGTTTGTCAATATCAGTACCATTTATCTGTCAAAAGTCGGAAATATTAAAAAAACATCTGCCTGAAGAGAAAAGTCAGATGGATTATTAAAAAAGTCATCTGTCTGAAGAGAAAAGTCAGATGGATTATTAAAAAAGTCATCTGTCCGAAGAGAAAAGTCAGATGGATTATTAAAAAAGTCATCTGTCTGAAGAGAAAAGTCAGATGGATTATTGAAAAAGTCATCTGTCTGAAGAGAAAAGTCAGATGGATTATTGAAAAAGAGAGATAGATGAAGGCATAAAAACGGGGGTAGCCGGTTCCGAATCAGGTTTGGAATGAGATAATCAAGTCTAAACTTTTCCACTTTACAAATGTCATCCTACAAACATTTCCAGGATTAGCTGTAAAAGTTTAGACTTGATCCGACGGTAGCGTTTTTACTAATTGCTATTTGTCAATATATCAATCGGCTGTATTTGTAATTCTTTTTACATTTTAGCTATCGGTCAATTGCTATATTCTTCATTCTTTTTTCATTGCTATTTTTTTCTCTGTTTCAAACAATTTCTGCAAAGAATTTGTATCTGATAAAAAGGTTGTCCTAAAATTAAGGAATTAATTAAATAAAGAATAGATCTATGCTGACCACTATTTTTTCTCCTATGAATGTTACTTTTATCATTCTGATTATCACTATGATATTTTTTGTGTGGGGTAAAATGCGTTCTGATTTGGTGGCTTTATGCTCTTTATTGGCTTTTGTATTAACCAATGTTTTGACTCAAGGAGAAGCCTTAGCCGGTTTTTCTAATTCTGTTGTGTTGATGATGATTGGATTATTCATTGTCGGCGGCGCTATATTTCGAACAGGATTAGCAAAAATGATCAGTAGCCGGATATTACGACTGGCGGGAACGAATGAAAATAGATTGTTCATACTTGTTGTGTTGGTTACGGGAATTCTCGGCGCATTTGTCAGTAATACGGGCACAGTCGCCGTGATGCTTCCTATCGTAATGAGTATGACGGCAAGCGCCAATATAAACGAAAGACGTTATTTAATGCCTTTGGCATTTGCCAGCAGCATGGGTTTATTTACGTTGATCAGTACGCCTCCCAACTTGGTTATTCAAGAAACAATTACAGGAGCAGGTTATCAACCGCTTTCTTTCTTCTCTTTTGCGCCGATCGGGGCTATTTGTTTGATCGTCGGGATTATCATTCTATTTTTCCTGAGTAAAAAATTAGTCGTAAAAGAAACGCCGTCCGTAAAAGTTAAAAGTAAAGGTAAAACGTTGACCGAACTGGTAAAAGAATATGATTTAGTTAATCAATTCTTTAAGGTTTATGTGTTGGAGCGCTCGCCGTTGATAGGTAAAACGTTGGCAGAATCACGGATTGGAACTATATACGGCGTCAATATCATGAGAATGGGCTATGTAGACAAATTTTCAAAACTTCGCAAACGGATAAAAGAAGACGCCGCCGCTGCAAATTCGGTAATTCTTGCCGAAAATATCCTCTTTTGTCATGGAAAGCGAGAGGACATTAAGCGTTTTGCAGACGAGAACGCTCTTATATTTCGTGAGAATAGCCACAGCATTCCTTCAAGTCCGCAAGAATCGGGGATTGCCGAAGCTTACATCCTTCCCAATTCTACACTGATCAATCACACGATTGCAGAGATAAAGTTTCGCGATGAATATAATGTCAATGTTTTAGCTATTCAAAGAAATCAGGAATATCGACTGAATAATATCAGAGATACCAAATTACGTTCCGGCGACGCATTGCTTTTACAGGGAACATGGCAGAATTTGGCCTCTTTGGACGTATATCAAAGCGATTTGGTATTGGTAGGACAGCCATTGAAGGAGGCTGCTAAAGTCACGCTCGATAAGAAAGCTCCCATTGCGGCGGGGATTATGATCGCCATGATTCTGGTCATGGCGTTTGACTTGATTCCGGCAGTTATTGCGGTATTATTGGCAAGCGTATTGATGATTATAACCGGCTGTCTTCGTAATATGAAAGAGGCTTATGAAGTCATCAATTGGGAGAGCGTCGTCTTAATTGCCGCCATGCTTCCTATGGCTACAGCTTTTGAAAAAACCGGCGCAGTCGCGATGATATCAGACGGATTGGTTCATTATTTGGGAAATTATGGACCTTATATTTTATTAGCGGGCGTTTACTTAGGTACGTCATTTCTTACGATGTTTATCAGCAACACCGCTACGGCGGTACTTTTTGCTCCAATTGCTTTACAGTCGGCTATTGGTTTGGGCGTCAGCCCATATCCTTTTTTGTTTGCCGTTGCCGTTGGCGCCAGTATGTGTTTTGCTTCTCCATTTTCAACTGCTCCAAATGCTTTGGTCATGTCGGCGGGACGATATACTTTTATGGATTTTATAAAAGTGGGACTTCCTTTGCAGATAATTATGGGAGTAATTATGACGTTAATTTTGCCTTTGATATTTCCATTCTAATTAGAAAAACATGAGCTGGCTGGTACGATTGGGTTATTTAGGCCTTTTTATGGGCACGTTTTTAGCGGGAACCGTTTTTCCATTAAGTTCCGATATATTATTTGTCGGCATTCTATCTATAAAAGGTAACAATCCTTGGCTTTCTTTGATTATCGCCACATTAGGAAATTGGTTGGGCTGCATGTTGTCGTACGGCGTCGGATGGTTGGGACGATGGGATTGGCTTGAAAAATGGTTTAAAATAAAAAAAGAGAAGTTAGGGAGACAAAAAACGGTAGTAGATAAATACGGGGTTTGGATGGCGCTTTTTCCATGGATTCCATTTGTAGGAACTTTATCCTTGATAGCCTTGGGATTTTATAAAGTACGTCCGAAAATGACTACGTTATTAGTTCTGATCGGTTGTTTTGCACGTTTTCTATTATGGACATTACTTTTTGTCGCATACGCTGATAAATTTGTTTCCCGGATAATGGGATAAACTTATTGGTAAAATCCATTTGCAAATAGAAAAAATAAATGGTTGTCGACCAAACATTAAAAAAGGCTACCCGCGGTTCAGGATAGCCTTTCTGTGTTATTTTTCACAAATTCGAGATTATCCGCAATGGAAAAATTCATGAACCATTTCCATCATTTTATCGGGATTATCTTTTATCTCTTGTCTGATATTTTTATCATTGAACGCCTTCAATTGTTTTACAATGTCGTCGATCATTTCTTTATCAAAAACTCCATATTTTTCAAATATCCGGCGATGTTTTTCAAGAGCCTCCGCTGAATCCCAACAAGAGTCGGGGAGTTGCTCCAAACTTTCTAATTTTGCTTTATTATTCGCTTTGTGGATATTCACGTCTACATAAGTTTTTTCTGCAAATGCCAATGCGTTTTCCATTTCAAAACCATGACGCGCGGCGATCGTCAAACCGGCCAACAACAGATAAATATCGGCTGAACCGTCGGGACAACGAAATTCGACTGTCTGTTTTTGAGAAAGATCGTTTGTACTTGGATTTTCCAACGGATTTACGTCAGCTATCATATCGTTCTTATTAGTCCATCCCAACGGTACGCGTACTAAAACCGAACGGTTTCTGTCTCCCCAGCAAATAGAAGTGGGAGCTTCTTGATGCGGAACCAAACGGAAATAAGAGGTTGGATTGGTATTTCCAAAAGCCGTCAACGAGGAAGCGCAATCCATATAGCCTGCAATAGCTTTTTTTGCCGTGTCGTTCAATTTTCCATCCGTTACCATTTGATTCAGTCCGTCTTTTACGATACGCGTATGAATATGCAGCCCGCTTCCGGCTTTTCCTGCAGTAATTTTGGGAGCAAATGTCACATTCAATCCATATTGATACGCTAAATTACGGATGATCCATTTAGCAATGATCAATTGATCGGCGGCGTCTTGAACGTCTGTAACTAAAAATTCTATTTCATTTTGCTCATAGATTTTATTGCCTAATGTAAAATTTCCAACTTCCGAATGCCCATATTTGATCAATCCGCCTGTTTGAGCGATAAAGTGCATACATTGACAACGGAATTGTTCAAATTTTGCAAAAGGAGTCGATTCATGATATCCTTTTTGATCAGGCGTTTGGAACAATTCTTCTTTTTCGCCGATCACATAATATTCCAATTCGCCCATCGCTTGAAATTTCATTCCGGTTGTTTCGCTGAACGATTTTTTTGCTTTTTTCAAAATATATTCCGGAGAATTTTCCATGGGTTGTCCGTCCTTAGTATAATATGAACAGAGGAAAGAAATGGTGGGGATTTCTTTAAACGGATCAAGAAAAGCGGCGCTGAATCTCGGAATTACGTACAAATCGCTTGATCCGACATGAATAAAAGAAGGGAATATATTGGATCCGTCGACGCGTTCGCCTGCCGAGAGAATTTGCTCCAGATAATCCCTGTCCGTAATAACAAAATTCAACGCTTTTAAACGGCCGTCGTCGGCAACATAACGAAAATCAAGCATCTCGATGCCGTTGTCTTCAATAAATTTAATAATATCCGCTTTGGTAAATTCTTTAGGGGATTTCTTTAGATATTTCACTAAAGGATTCAGACTCATTTCGATATTTTTTTTCATAAAAATTTCGCTTTATATTTATGTTTATTAATTCCAAAATATGGCCGACAAATATACGGCTATAAAACGATATTTGTCACTCAAAAAGTATATCAAAACAATGTTCATTTAAGTTTACGCGTTTTTCGTAAAGTTTCAAATTAAGGGATGCAAGATTTTTAATATATGAAGGGATCCTGAAATGAAATTCGACGTCGTCAACGGCGGGATTTTCAAAACCGAATTCCGTTGAATTGCGGAGAATGTATAAAAGTCCTGCTTGTAAGGTAGCATGTTTGCAGCCTGTCTATCCCGCAGATTGCCGATCTGCGGGATGGAAAACAACGTCCCCGGATGGACTTCAGAAAAACTGCTATATCCTTTTATCTCGAATTACTAAACGTTTTCAAGTCCGGTTATAAATTAAAATAACTTATCAAATACGCCCAATAAATTTAAGAAAATGATTACGATTCCGACAGGGACAATATAACGGATTAAGAATAATAAAATATTAAATCCTCTTACTTTGATTGATTTGCTGTTCGACATCTCGTCATAAACTTCTTTTTTCTTCATCTTCCAACCGACAAATAGCGAGATCAGAAGCGCGCCGATCGGCATCATATATGTTGACGAAAGTTTATCGAAAAGATCGAAAATCGTATTTTGCAGAATAGTAAAATCTTTTAACAATCCAAATGAAAGCGAACATAAAGAACCTAAAACCGCTAATGCGACGCCGGATATGATCAACGCTTTTTTACGGGGAATTTTTCGCTCTTCAGACAGATAAGCGACAATAACTTCTAACAAAGAGATAGAAGAGGTTAACGCGGCGATAATCAAAATAACAAAAAAGAGTACGGCGAAAATGCCGCCAAATGACATTTGAGCAAATATTTGAGGCAAAATATCAAACAATAAAGTCGGACCTTGATCCGGTTGAGAGCCGAAAGAAAATACTGCGGGAAGAATTACAAATCCTGCCAAAAGAGCGAATATCAAATCCATCATAATCGTCAAAATGGCAATTTTACCCAAGCGTTCTGTTTTTTTCATATAAGAACTGTACGTAATGACCGTTCCCATTCCTAAACTTAATGAAAACAATCCTTGTCCTAACGCATTCAATAAAGCTTCCGGCGTAAGCTTTGAAAAATCGGGTAACAACAAAAAACGAATGCCTTCTCCCGAATTGGGCAAAGAAATTGAATAGAAAGTCAAAATCAAGATCATAAGAAATAGCGCCGGCATTAATATTTTTGAATATTTTTCAATACCATTTTTTACGCCCATCCACAAAATAGCTATCGTTATTCCCAAAAAAATCAAATGGGTTACGATTGGCTGTATCGAAGATTGCGTAAATTCATAAAACATATTTCCCGCACAGGCTCCTTCATCAAAACCGGAAAAAATATAGGTGGCAAAATATTTAATCGTCCATCCTCCGACAACACTGTAAAAAGATAAAATGAGAAAAGCGGTAAGTACGCCGACAACGCCGGTTAAAAACCATGGCGTTGATGGAGCTAACTTCTTAAATGCGCCGACGGCGTTGGACTGCGAGCGGCGTCCAATAATAAACTCCGACAACATCAAAGGCAGACAAAAGATAAACATGAATCCTATATAGACTATTATGAAAGCGGCGCCGCCATATTTCCCCGCCATATATGGAAATTTCCATAAGTTTCCTAAACCTACAGCCGAACCGACAAGCGCCATCAAAGCGCCTAATCGACTACCAAAACCATCGCGTTGCATAATATTACTTTTTTAGTTGTTATTGATGTTTTATTTCGCGCTCCAAATGTAAACAAATATTCAATAGCTGTTTCCTAAAAAAACAAAATTAAACAAGCAGGCAACGAAAATATGCAATTATTGAAGCATGAATAACTGAGTGACGAATGATTTCATACGACCTATAACTCACTGTTTTTAAATTTCTTCCTCGCTTTTCTGCTAATGTATTTGTCTTGAAAACAGAATTTCTTGCAGCGTCGACATTTAAAATATTCTTACTTTTGCCGCGATATTCATAAATGATAAGGATGGTTAATATTTCCCGAATTTTCAATTCCGATTTTGATCCGGATGATTTTGTCGAAACTTCATTACAGGTATTTGAGTATCAGTATAAAAATAACAGCATATATCGACTTTTTTCCGATCTGTTACATCGAAATCCTGATAATGCGACCTCTTTGGAAGATATTCCTTTTCTTCCGATATCATTTTTCAAAACGCATAAAGTGGTTACGGGCGATTGGAATCCGGAGACAGTATTCGAAAGCAGCGGAACCGCCGGCATGCAACAGAGTAAGCATTATATAAAGGATACCGCTCTATATGAAAAGAGTTTTACAGAAGGATTTCGTTATTTTTATGGAGATCCTAAAGAATACTGTTTTTTAGCGCTTCTTCCTTCTTATATCGAACGGCAGGGATCATCTTTGATCTATATGATGAAAAAATTGATGGAGCAAAGCGGACATTCCGACAACGGATTTTATCTCCATGAACATGAAGCGTTGAAAAATAAATTGCTGGAATTGGATCGTTCCGGACAGAAAACAATACTTTGGGGCGTTACATATGCCTTACTGGATTTTTCCGAGAATCAACATTTTCATTTAAAAAACACGATTGTTTTCGAAACCGGAGGTATGAAAGGAAAAAGGAAAGAGATCACGCGCGACATGT
The DNA here is from genome assembly GCA_031254805.1 of Bacteroidales bacterium. GTDB lineage: Bacteria > Bacteroidota > Bacteroidia > Bacteroidales > WRLA01 > WRLA01. The sequence continues at coordinate 3,099 of JAIRTP010000013.1, read as the reverse complement.
TGCATCGGATTTTAACAGAACGATTTGGCGTCGAAACCATTCATAGCGAGTATGGAATGGCGGAATTATTGTCGCAAACTTACTCAAAAGGATCCGGACTTTTTCAAATGCCGGCATGGATGAAAATCATGATTCGGGAAATCGACGATCCGCTCTCTTTTGCCGGCAGGGGAGCTACGGGAGGCGTTAATGTTATTGATTTAGCCAATATTCATTCTTGCTCGTTCATCGCAACGCAAGACTTAGGAAAGCTATATTCCGATAATTCTTTTGAAATATTAGGTCGTTTTGACGTTGCTGATATGCGCGGATGTAATCTTTTAATAGATTAACGCGCTTTTACCTTTTGGGACGTTCCATATAAAAATAAGAACGGTTTCTCAATATCTTATCAAAAGTAAAATATTGAATCATCATCAGCTCTCGTCCATCCCAAGCGTATGCACGGTCTATGCTTACGGCGTCTTCTCCGGTTTTTTCATCCATATAATCTTCTAATACAAGCGGATAGAAAGAGATACTATGCGTCTGCCCATCTCTTTGTTTTACTTCTAAGTTGTAATAAGGCGCACTATTAATTATGGAATCTCTCGTTTGTTCGGGCGTATCCAAAGTGATAAAAGTCTCTGCGTTTACTCTTTTGAAAGAGTTCAAATAGTTATATATCTTCAAAGAATCGATCACATACGAAACAGGGTTCCCTTCAAGCGTTGTAAATGCGAATTTTCTGGTTGGAGAACTTGCGTCGACAATGAACGATTCGTCGGCATTTCTTCTATTTTCCACTTTTACTGAAGCTATATCGTTGGCATTTAATCTAAAAATCGAGTGATCGCGCCATTCGTCAAGTTTCAGTTGATACCGCGCCGCCACATAACCTCTAAATCCTGGCATAGAGACGACAAAGGGCATGTCGGAACCATCCATCAACATATATGTTCCCAAATTATCTTGCGTTACATCGCCGATATAGTAACATTTTATCATTTTTTCGTATGGAAACCATTTCAATCCCAAGAAATCAATTTTATGCGCGGTTCCATAAATTTCTACTTTTGTAGCGACGACAGATAATCTTTTGATGATATTTTCGACGGCCGCTTTTGGCAAAGGTTGTTCAGCCCGAATCCTGCACATGGTTTCCAACAAAAGATTAACCAAATAAGTAGAAGCTTCATATTCTTCATTTAGTTTCCATTTTCCCGTTTCTTGACGATCCAATAAAATCATAGAGCCGTCTTTCTTGGCTAAAAATATTTTATGAATAGAAGCCGTATCGCGTACAGAAAAATCTTTATCTCTGCTTTTTAAGGTTCCCGTCGATGGCGTAACTAATAAAATAATGGAAGTCAGAATTAATATAATTATGACAATCATTAAAATAATCCTATTTCTTTTCATTTTCATATTCTATATTTTTAGCGTACAAATGTACATAAAAGTCCTTACATATACGCAGGCCGATAAAAATTTGCTTGTAAAACCTTCCTCTACTCCGTTTTGTAGAGCGCCGGCTGAACGGGATTTGTAAAATTTTGTGAAACAGAGACGGATGTAGATTGCATAGATTTTTTGGTTCAATCACTCTCTGTTTATTGTGAGAGTAAAATAGTCGCTACAATTATAAGGTATAACTGCTTGCGAAATATTTCGTCTTCATCCGAAGTTAGACAATGTGGAATTTTTAATATATGACGGGCGACTGAAATGAAGTTCGACGAAGTCAACGACGGGATTTCTAAAATTGAATTCCGTTGAGACGAAGAGTGATTATTCCTCTAAACTTCATAAAATCAAAGATGTTGCCTTACGTTTTCAAATGGAAAACAACAAATAGTAGTTAATTAATGAAAAGCTAAAAGCCGGTTGACAACTTTTTCAGGCTGTTCAGATTGAAAATTTAATGTAATATAGACTGCGCGGCTACATATTATTAAGGGATATATTTCCAAGCGGTCGATTGAAGCGGTGGCGTTAGAATTTTTTGCGGGAGAATTTTTCACATTCTCGATGGACAAAACGGTATTGGGAAAAATTGTTATTTTCAGCGTACTGCTGATGATCTCTTTTAGCTCCGCCATATTTTTATCAGCATCATTCAATCTCTTGAAGCAAATGTATAGCTGTTTATTAGATTGAATTATGTCAGTTTTATAAGACAAAAAGATCTGCCTCTTCGGTTGGAAAAATGGAAGCAAAAGGAATACTGTCAAACAAAAATAATAGCACTAATTTAGTCTATATCAATAACTTGTGATTTTTTCAAAAAAAAGTTATTAACAATTAAGAAAAAATAGTCAAAAATCGTTGTTTTTTTATATCTTTGCCACGATAAATCAATACTAACTATCAAAAATTTACAAGTATGAAAAAATTAAAATTTTTATTAGCGTTTGTTGCGCTTATTATGATTTCTACAGTTTCTTCTGGACAAACACCCCCTAATGAAGGATCTTTTTATTTATGGGATTATACTGAATTCCTTACATCTTCAGGGGCGCCTGTAACGATAAATGTAACATGGTATGGCGCAAATAATAGCGTTTATACTGATACTTATCATACCACTGCAGCGAATATGTCGGGTTTTTTTATAGACTTCTCATTTTTAAGTTCCGTAAATACTTTTCCTTTCAAAAAAATCTGCATAGATATTTACTATCCCAGCGAAATTCATCGAGGGGTTTATTATGGGACCATAACGCAAGCATCAAGATTTAATGAGCCTCAAAATTGGACTGTTTTCCTTAGGCCCTCGAATTAAAAATCGAAAGGAGGACGTCAAAAGGTACTTCCTCATATATTTTAAAAAAAATCCTGACTTGGAAAAGTCAGGATTTTTTTATTTTCCTCTAAAGCGTTATCCTTGGAGGAAGTTTTTAACCTTCATCGCAGCAATCGTCCTGCATCTGTCTGCAAATCAGACACCTTTGTTTGTAACGAGGCTGTGTAAAAAAAACATATTACATTTTTTTTGAGATATAAGTAATTGTTCAAAATTAAGCAGCATTATGGTTATAATTAATTCTCAACCCATTTCCGATAGCTGCCAAGACTCTGTTTGTGGCATAAAAGAGCGTATCGGCACATCCATAATCC
>JAIRTP010000117.1 GCA_031254805.1 Bacteroidales bacterium | reverse complement strand
TGTGGCGTGGAAATGGCGGGGATTACCGTTTCTCGCGGTATTGTCAAATGGTTTAAGGGTAGAGAAATGGCGTTGGCTATGGGTTCTGAAATGGCGTTGGCACGTTTGGGAGTTGCTACCTGTATGATTTTCTCTCCGCTTATTGCCAGAGCCGATATTTTCAACGGTGCAGACGTTTCGCATTCGGTGGCATTTGGTGCTATTTTGCTGATGATCGCATTGATTATGTTTATTGTTTATTTCTTTATGGACAAAAAATTAGACGCTCAAACCGGCGAAGCGGAAGAAAAAGACGAACCGTTCCAAATTCGGGATATTGGTAAAATCTTCTCAAGCGGTGGATTTTGGTTGGTAGCGTTGCTTTGCGTGTTGTATTATTCGGCCATTTTCCCTTTCCAAAAGTATGCGGTAAACATGCTGCAATGCAATTTGACACTTGGCACGGCAGAAGGATTTTGGGCAGGCAATCATGTTACGATAGTACAATATGCCATGATGTTGGTGGTTGCCGCCACTGCATTTATCAGCAATTTTAGCAAAGGGATGAAGAAAATTGTTTTGTTGGCAACCGCTGTTGTCTTTTTAGTGGCTTTCTGTGTGATGGGTTATATGCGTCAGTCGGCGGAAACTATTTTTGCGGTATTCCCACTGTTGGCAGTAGGTATCACGCCAATTCTTGGAAAATATGTTGATACTAAAGGAAAAGCGGCATCCATGCTGATGATAGGTTCTATTTTACTGATTGTTTGCCACTTGACGTTCGCATTTATTTTGCCTATGTTTAAAGGAAGTGAAATTGGCGGCGTAGCGCTTGCTTATGTAACTATTTTGGTGCTTGGCGCATCGTTCTCGCTTGTGCCTGCCTCGTTGTGGCCGTCTGTTCCCAAATTGGTAGACGGCAAAGTGATAGGTTCGGCTTATGCGTTGATTTTCTGGATACAAAACTTCGGTTTGTGGCTGTTCCCGCTGTTGATTGGCAAAATTTTGGACGCTTCAAATCCCATAGTTGTACAGAAATTGAAAGACGGAATAATAACCCCCGAAGTAGCTGCCGTGTCATATGACTATACAAACGCGCTTATCATGCTTGCCTGTTTGGGAGTTGCCGCCTTAATTCTCGGATTTATTCTTAAACGAGTTGATAAGAAAAAAGGTCTTGGTTTGGAATTGCCAAATATTAAAGAATAACTTTGAGACAGTTTTTTGATTTTTACGAGATAACTTAGATAATAAAAAAATGAAAAGGATTATTCTGTCTATTGCTATCATGCTATTTACATGGCATGTTATAGCGCAAGATATTTCCAAAATTGATTTTTTGCTTCAGCAAGAGATGAGCACGAATACTAATAATGAACTTATTAGGATAAATATCATTTTAAAATCCCAATACGATCAAAATGTAATGAGGAGTAAAACAAATGCTTTTCCTGCCAAAGAAGCAAAGCGAAATTTTGTGATCAATGAATTAAAAACGTTTTCTAACGAGACGCAAAACGATATTAAAGAATTGCTCAACCAAGGATCCAAAAACGCGCAAGTATCTGATATAAAGTCATATTGGATTGTCAATTTCATCAATTGTTATGCGGACAACGATATGATAGAATTATTGGCGACACATCCTGATATATTAACGATTGGATATGATCGCGAGGAACAAGTTCTTTTTGGCGATGACAATGAAAGAATTGCAACAGAGACGACTACAAGGGAAATTGTAGATAATGTTGTAAAAGTACAAGCAGATCAAGTATGGGAATTAGGCTATAAAGGACAAGAAGTGATTGTAGCCGTGCTTGATACCGGCGTTAATTATAACCATACCGATTTAGAAGGAAATATGTGGGAGCATCCTGATTATCCTTACCATGGTTTTAATATTATTAATAACAATAATAACCCAATGGATGATCATGGACATGGTTCCCATTGCGCCGGAACAATCGCAGGACAAGGCGCGTCAGGTTCCCAAACAGGAATGGCTCCGGAAGCTAAAATTATGGCTGTTAAAGTATTAAATAGTCAAGGAGGATCCTCCCTATCGGCATGCGTTGGCGGTATTGAATTTGCTGTTGAGAAAGGAGCGCATATATTAAGCCTTTCCTTAGGTTTTGCAAGCGACGGAAGTTATGCGGCTAATAGTCTTGCTTTTAGAAATGCGATGGTAAATGTTCTTGAAGCCGGCGTAGTTGCATCCGTTGCAGTAGGAAATGAAGGCGACAGTTTTTCTCTATGGCTATATCCGGTGCCTCAAAATGTACGAACTCCCGGAAACTGTCCTCCGCCTTGGTTGCATCCTGATCAGACAACTATCGGCGGAATATCAGCGGTCGTATGCGTAGGAGCTACCGACAATAATGATCAAGCGGCATATTTTACATCGCATGGACCGGTCACATGGCAATCAATTTCAGCATATGGCGATTATCCGTATAACCCGGAAATGGGACTCATTCGTCCGGATGTAACAGCTCCCGGAGTAAATGTAAAATCATTGAGATATAACAACAACACAGGATATACGTTCATGGATGGAACATCCATGGCTACGCCCTGCGTGGCCGGCGTCATGGCGCTCATGCTTTCTAAAAATTCCGAGTTGACGCCCGCCGAGATTTGTGAAATTCTTGAAACAACCGCCGTACCCTTATCTTCTTCAAAGAGTAATATCCTTGGTTCCGGAAGAGTTGACGCATTAGCGGCAATACATGCTATTGCCGAAAATAGCAATATTATTCTTGACGGTTTTTCCATTAACGATTCTCAAGGAAATAATAATGGTAAACTTAATCCGGGCGAAACGCTTTCCCTGTCGGTTTCTATGAAAAATGATTCCGATATGCCTGCAAGCGATGTAAAAATCACTTTATCTATAAGCGACGAATTAGTTACAATTATTAATGGAGATGCCGACTTTGGAGATTTTGATGCGAACGAAGTCAAAAGTGTTGAAAATGCATTTACCCTTTCTTTGTCGGAAGAAGCCGACGCGCATCATGAAATTATTTGTACGCTACAAATATCGGCGGAAGGAAGAATGAAGAAAGTCATTTTTCCTGTCATTGTATATAATCATGTTGTTAATATTTTGCAAGTCGATATTTCCGGCGCATCAAAAACAAATATGAACGAAGGTACGGATATATGGATTTATCTGAAAAATAGTGGAAATCAGGAAGTTTGCATTACGGAAGCAAAATTGGCATCAGACTCTCCCTATATGACTGTTAATGAATATATTCAATCCTATGGATATTTATATCCGAATCAATATAAGTATAGGATATATAATGTGAATTTTGATGAAAATATTCCGGATGATATCGACGAAATACCTTTTACATTATTATTAATTGATGAAAATGGGAAAGAGTTTAAAGATAGTTCCGTGATACGTATTAATAATGCCGACGATCCTGTTCCTACGTGTAATGAAGTTGTCGATTTGAAAGCGGTAGTCAATACATCGGGCGTAAATTTATCTTGGAAAGCCGGAGGCGATGATGTGGACAGCTATTTTATCTATTGTGATAATGAGTTTTTAGCTAAAACGACGGAATTCAATTATAATCATCCAAATATCAATGAAGGGAGATACAATTATTGCGTCGAAGCGTTATATATTGACGGATGCACTTCTTATTTTGCTTGTGTTGAAGCAGATATAGAATGCGTTGCACCGGTAAGTTTAATAACTGAGTCTGTTTCGGAAAACGCTATACTTTTATCATGGACATCTCCGTCAGATGCAGAACGTGTTTATAATATCTATAGAGACTTCGAACTTCTGGCGGCCAATATTTCAGAAAATTCTTATACAGATCAAGAATTGGATCCGTTAGCTGTTTATTGTTATACGGTAACAGCGGTATGCTATGGGAATTTGGAATCTAATGAATCCGATGTAGTTTGTCACTCTCTGACAGGATTGAATAAGATCGACCAAAAAATCAATATTTATCCAAATCCTACGCAAAATATATTTTATATAGAAGGAACCCCCATAAAATCCGTGATCGTTTTTGATATGCTTGGCAAGAAAATAATCCAAACGTCATGTAACGATTCGAAAATATCTATAGACATGTCTTCGTATTCGCAGGGAATATATTTAATTGAAATTGAAACGGCGGAAAACATAAAAATTAATCGTAAAATTATCGTAGCACAATAATATTATCACGTTTTTATACGAGATAAAGCGGTTGTGAGTTCCTTATTCGATTACGTTTTCCGTAGATTTGCGAAAGATTTTTTTCGATTTGTCGATTTCTTAAGACTTTGATATGAAAATAGATACTCAAGAGATTGTTTTTAAGAATAAAAAAGAGATTCAGATCCGCATGACCGACCTTGATCCTTTTGGACATGTGAATAATGGCGTTATCTATTCGTATTACGATGTCGGAAGATTGCACTATTTAACTGAGCTTGGCGAAACGGTTGAATGGGAATCGCTGGATAAGGTGATTGTTCATACTGCTTGCGATTTTTTGGAATCAATACGTTTTCACGACTCTATAAGGGTAGAATCAAAAATTATAGGCATCGGAAATAAAAGCGTCAAATTAATTCAAAGAATCATCGATATCAATACGGGAAAGATCAAAAGCGTTTGCTATTCCGTAATGTCGGGCTATGATCGAGCAACAGATAGTTCAAAAGTTATTTCTTCGGAATTTAAACGGAAAGTAGAAAAATATGAAGGTTTGGGCGGATGAGGAAATATGCCGGACAAAGTCCGCCCTGTGTTATTACTTTACGTGATGAATGGAGCAATTCCGAGCTAAAAATGCGTATAAACGGCAACCTTTTAGGGAAGTAGTTTAAATGGTCTTATCTGATTCGATCGGCGCTGCGCACCGTATTCTCATCCTTTTTGATTCCTCGAATAGCTAAAAAGAGCATAATGATAGAAAATATCGGTAAGTAACATGCTACGCCATATTTGGATGTGCTTTGGGTAGTTTCCGCAAAGGAATCGGATAATAAAAAGAAAACGACTAATAACACAACATTTAAGAGTATCGTTAACCGCGATAGATACATTTGGCGAGAACGATTTTTATATAAGAAGATCGTTAAAACCGGAATAACTGTCGCCACTAAAGCGGCTAAAAGGATGCTGTATTTCATAAACGGCCGATACAACATCTCCAATTGAGCTGTGAATGGATCGGCATAGTCTAAACCGTAGGTATAAAATTTGAAGAATGCAATGCCTTCTATAGAAAAAGTGGCAATGGGCAAGACAAAAAGAAGCATGGAAGCAATAGCCGCCAATAATAACCATGCGCTTTGAATTCGTTGTATCATAATATTTTCAATATATTTAGTTTAATAAGTTGCAAAAGTAGCTATTTTTTGAATATATTATTCGGATATTTCTTTTTGGATTGATGAAATCGGGATTTTTTACTCGTCATTTTTTCGATCAAAGATATCAGATTGTATCCGTAACGACTCTTCGTGTACGTAATGTAAAATTTTTAAGAGAAAATCTTTATCGAGACCCTCTTGTTCTCCAAAAGCAAGACGCGATTCTACAACTTCTTTCCAACGATCTTTTTGCAAGATGGTTAATTCGTTCTGACGCTTGATTTTTCCTATATCCGACACAAATTTCATTCTGTCTGATAATAATTTGACGATTTCCATGTCGATTTCGTCAATTTGTGTGCGTAATTGCGACAATGATATGAAATCTCTATTTTCAGATTTTTTTCGAAATCTGAGGCTTTTCATCAATTTGTCGAATTCATCAAAATCAATTTGTTGCTTTTTGTCGGATAACGCTTCTTTCGGACAAGGATGCACTTCGATCATCAAGCCGTCGGATTCTAAATCAAGCGCTTTTTGACTCAATTCTGCTACTAATTTGCTATTTCCCGTTAAATGGCTTGGGTCGGTTATGATTGGCAAATTGGGAATTTTACGATGCAACTCAAAAACGATCTCCCAAAATGACTCGTTACGATATTTTGTCTTATGAAAAGATGAAAATCCGCGATGAATGGCGGCAATTTTTGTTATGCCGTGTTTATAAAATCGCTCAATGGCGCCGATCCACAGATCAATATCAGGATTGACCGGATTTTTGATCATGATCGGCATGTTGCAGCCTTTCATGGCTTGAGCGATTTCCTCGACTAAAAAAGGATTTACCGTCGTACGCGCTCCAATCCAAAAAAGATCGACGTCGGCGTCCAAAGCTTGTCTTACATGAGAACGATTGGCTACTTCGACGCATGTTTTTATTCTCGTAGTTTTTTTGACTTTCTGTAACCATTGTAACCCCATATTTTCGGCTCCTTCAAATTGTCCCGGATGAGAACGCGGTTTCCAAATACCTGCGCGAAAATATTTTATTTGCGGATATTTTGTCAACATGCAAGCAGTTTGCAACATTTGATCTTCGCTTTCGGCGCTGCAAGGACCTGCTATTATAAGAGGCGATTCGGATTCAGAAAAAAATGATTCTATATTCATAAAATATGTTGTCAATCAATCAAACGGCTAAAATGTTATTTATTGCGCAAAAATAGTAAAAGAATTGGAAGAATATATTGACTATTACAATAATAGGCGACTTAAACTAAAATTATATGGATTGAGCTCAATTAATTATCGAACTCAATCCGTATAAAAAATTATTAATCCGTCTAAACTTTGGGGTTCACTTCAAACAGACGGCTTCTTTTCATCTCTCAGAATAAAATTTTTAAACCGCCACCTCAAAGGAAATGGATCTGGTGAAAAGATGAAGGCATAGCCTTCAAACGGGGTCTTTGAAATGTAGTAGGATCAGTCAAACAACGTAAAGTTTTGACTTTTGGTCTCTTCTTTTTTGTCTTGCTCCTTCTGGTACTGAACATAACGTCGAATCATTTCTTCGTTCACGCCAACGGTGTTGACAAAATAGCCCCGAGATCAATAATGATTGCCCCAATACGATTTTTGTTTCAACTGTGGGTAACTCTTGAATAACTTGATCGCAAGTTTCCCATTCAAGGTTCCCATCAGATCAGAAACCGAAACACGAGGCGGAATGGACGCCAAAAGGTGGATATGATCCACTTGAACGTTCAACTCTTCAACATCGCAGCCTTTCTACTCACAAAGCATCCGAACATCATGATCAACCAAATCCTTGACGATGCCCGTCAAGATGCGAAAACGGTACTTCGGACACCAAACAATATGATAATCACACTTCCAAACTACATGACTTTGCTGCTTGTATTTACTCATTACGCAAAGTTATGTATTTTAGGCATAGCCTTAAGGAATATTACCACCACCGAAGGTGATGGATTTTTAAATTGAATTAGAAAAATATTGAGTTTTTTTTGAAAATTTTACTTTTTGTATTGAAAAGCTTCTTATCTTTGATGCCGAAAATATGTGACTTATGAATGATCATGGATGGAAATCAATATAAAGGAAAGAATACAGAAGTGCAAGAACGCAGAAATGACGTATTGTTTTGCCTTTTTTGCCAACAGCATAATTTCACACGTTTTTTAACTACTTGGTTGGCG
>JAIRTP010000084.1 GCA_031254805.1 Bacteroidales bacterium | reverse complement strand
AAGATTTTGAACAATATGTCGATGCGCAGATGGATTTTTTGAGAAAGCATCCGGAAGATTATTATAAAATCATGAAAGAGGTTACCATAGAATAAATTCTTAAGCAAAATGATAGAATATAAAAAACAATGGATTGCTATTGAAAATTGGATGTATGCAGTTATTCGTCCCGGTCAACTTTTGTTTTATAACGGATTTTTCTCTTTAAGAGCATAACATTCAGTAAGAAATCCTGAAAAAGTCAAAATACGCGAGTTGAAAACAAGTAAAGGAGTGAAATCTCTGATTAATCGCGCCTGAATCTGTTACGAGAAAAAGTGTTTCAATGGTTTAATGTTAATCCAAAAACAGGATCAATAGTAACTAATCAAGAAAAATAATCAGCTGACATACTGATTGTCTCATTGTTTAATTATAGCTATGCATCCCTCCCAAAAAATAATTCACGCCCAAATAGGTCATTATTACCGTAAGAAAAGCAAAGCACATATAACCGTGAAGGAATAACGGCTTTCTAAATCTCTGCATTGATCCGGAATGTAATGCAAGCGAATAGATAAGAAAAGTGATCAGCGCCCATACCTCTTTAGGATCCCATGCCCAATAACGTCCCCATGAAATGTTAGCCCAAATAGCTCCGATAAAGATTCCCGCTCCTAACAAAAAAAGCGCAGGATATAAAAATAACTGCGATACGATATGCAGAGTTTCGACTTGCTCGCCTATAAAGTCGTCTTCTTTTCTAAAAATGCGTAATAATAATGCGGCGACGCCATTTAAAAAGGTGAACGCTAACAGCGCATACGACATCATAATAACGGAAACATGTAAACTCAAAAGCGGCGAAGATAATACCGGAACCAAATGTGTGATTTGCGGATTCATTCGGCCTATGGATGCAACTAAAAGGCAAAAACCCGATAATAAAAACCCAAAAGAGATAATTAGTCCGAATTTTTTATGAAAAATCAAAGTCGTCAGCATAATGCACCATGACAATAAGATCATCGTTTCATAACCGTTGCTCATAGGCAATCGTCCGCTGATGAATCCGCGTAATCCTATATAAAATGTCAACAAAAAAAATGAGAAGCATAACAGAATAAAAAATATACGAGGAATTAATGCAAAAATTTTCTTTTCCGAGTTTCTTCCTTTACGTATTAACAGATGCAAGAAATAGATCAATGAAAGCAAGCCGAGAAATAAATTTACCTTGAAAAGAATAGGAGGAATAGACAAACGGTTATATATCAATTCCGCCTTTATTTTGCTTTCCGATAATGCAGATATTCCTCCGTGATTTTTTTGAAAAGTTTTTATTCTATCTATAATAAATAAAAACTGTTCACAATTATTTTCGTCAATATATTCTTGCAGCAGAGAGAATGTTCCTTTGATAAAAAGTCGGTTATTTTCGTCAAATTCATTGGGAAGCGACGATGACGGACTATACCAAATTGCTTCATTTTGCTCGTCCATTATTGGAAATATTTGTAATAAAGTTTTATTTCGCAGCATGGCAATAAGTTGTATTTTTTCGTCGGCTTCGCGAATAGCCCTATTCAAGGAAGATTGCTTCCCCATTCGCATTCCCATCCAATAAGGTTGAAGTTTATAAGAATAATCATCGTTAAAAAAATCGTTCCATGAAGCGTATTCGTTCAACTCCAATAATTTTTGTAGATCGTTGTTTTTTATATGTAATAAAGGTTCTTGTCGCCATGATTCGAAATAAAACAGCCATCCGGTAAAAAATTGCTCCGGCGTATATTCTTTATATTTTTCTTCTCCCGTTAATTTCATGGTAAAATCATACGCTAATGTTTGCAACGGCGTAATTCTGTTGTTATATAAAACCTGTAGCGTGCAAAATTGAGCGGCCTCTTTTTGAGAAAGAGTGCAAGGCGATTTCGTTTGAGCCGTTGAATTAAAATATAATAAAGACAAGCCTGCAAATAAAACTCCCTTCTTCAACAGCGGATTTTTTAATAATCGCTGAAATCTGCCTTTTGGAGAAAATAACGTCCATACCATAGCTGCAAGCAACAAAAAATAACCGATATAGGAGATCGTTATTCCCCAAGGATCATTATTGACTGAGAGCCAAGCGCCATGGCCGTCGTTATCATAAGAAGATTGATAAAATCGATATCCCTTATATGAAAAAATACGGTTCATAGAAACTTCCTCAATAAAAGAATTTCCTGACGATTCATGAATACGGATTTTACTGATAAAATCAGCGGGGGCGTCGGTTCCGGCATAATTACGTATCGTGAAAACGTCTAATGATATGACAACCGGTATAGGCGCATACGTTTCGCCATCATGATCATAAACAGTAAACTCACTTTTTTTCTCGCCTAAACGCAAATGAAGCATTCCTCTTTTAGCCGTAAGAAAAGTGGTCAATGCACCTGCCAGAATAATTAAAAAAGAGAGATGCAACAAGAAAACAGGAATGTTTCGTTGCATCTTCTTTTTAAAAATATATAAAACTGAAATAATGGCCAATAATCCCCAAAAAACGACAAACCAAATTGATCCGTAAATATGATTTTCCACAAAAATTCTTCCTTCATATTTTTCAATAAAGGTAGCCGCAGCCAACACGACAACGATTAGTATCAAAAGAAAGAACGGAATTTTTTTCATATTTTGTCATAAATAAAAAGCGAACAAGTTAACAAGAAATACTGTTATAAGTAGCTAACATTAGGGCAATTGAACAGGTAAAAAAATCAAAGAATCGTTTTGTCTTCCCGTCAACTTGTTCGTAAGTTTTTATATGGCTTCCAGAAATTTAACAAGAGCGTCTCTTTCGGACTTACTTAAATTTCTAAAACTTTCTTTACATTGTTGCGCTTCGCCGCCATGCCAAAGAATAGCTTCTTCGAAAGTACGCGCGCGCATATCATGGAGCATATCGTTGGCTCCCGTACATTGGTACATCAATCCTTTACCCCACAATGGCGTTGTACGGCATTTTTGACGCAATCCCGGATTTTTCATACCCAGATCATGTCTCAATAAATCAGTATAAGGCCATATTTTTTGGTAGGAAAATCCCGGCATGTGTTTGTCGTATCCCGTCGTCCATGAAGGTTTGTGACAAGCCGTGCAACCAATACTGTAGAATAATTCTTTTCCTTGTTGAACAATCGGATTGTCCAAATCTCTTGCAGCGGGAACCGCCAATCCGCGATGCCAAATCATAAAATCGTCAAATTCTTCCATAGTCATTTCCGTTTTTTCAAATCCTCCGGCAAAACCAAGCGTATCAAGTCCCATTTCCGCCATTTTTTCGATCCAAGCAGTCGTTGCGTAAAGATAATTACGATCAGGACGCGTTACATTGGTTATATTCCATAAGGCATTTGATCCGGGACCGTTTTGCAACGTACTCCTCGTACAGCCATAAGTATAACGCCCGACTTTCGCCTCCCCATTTTCGTCAAGAGCATAAGGTAATGTTGATACGCCTTGACAGTAACCTCTGGATTGTTCGTGAAGATGTCGTTCAATAATAGAATCTTCAGGAATCGCGTCTAACAAGCCCGTTCCGAAAATTCCGATCGTCCCTTCTATGCTAACCTGATAATCAGATGGAACATCTAATAATATGGCGCTGCGATCAATAGTAACTTCGGGATATATCAAACTATATGTTTCTCCGTCGGCATATTTATTTCCATATTCGTCGGTGTGCTCTATCCAATTGATGCGTATTCCCGATTCATCGACGGGCGGTAAATATGGTTCGACGGCTCTTGTTTGCAACATTGTAGTAAAACTTTGACAAATGCTTCCGTCAGGATTATGAATCATGACTAAATATCCGTTTCCATATTCATTGGAATCAAATTTATCAACGCGACGCGATCGTCCATATCCGGGATGACAGGTTTCGCAGGAAGTACGTATATATACCGGTCCTAATCCTCCGGCAGGGCCGTCTCCGGTAACAAAGCTTTGTTCAAATAATTTCTCTCCCCGTTTAAAAGCCATATAATCAGTTACGGCCGGAGCGACTTGTTCAAACGCATTAGACGCCCTGTTAAAAACGGTTCCCGTTTTTCCTCCCGTATAATACTCTTCGGAGAGTTCTTCCTCCGGATTTGACGAATTTCCGCCATTGGGTTTTCTATCGCAAGAAGCCAATATAGTTGAAAATGCTAAAAGCATCAGGATATATTTTTTCATAAATATAAAATTCTTATTAAAATGATTATTATTGTAATACTTCGTCTTCTACTTGACTGAGGATTTTTACCAGTTCATCACATGCGTCCATTGCAGCTTGCGCCGCTTCCGTATTGTGCAAATTATTTCTAAATGGAGCCGGAATGGCATTTATTGCCGTTATAGCGTCTCTAATTTTGGCTTGAATTTGCGCATTAAGCGTTGCATTTTTCTTTTCTACATATTCGCTGAGAGACGCGTCGCGATATCCTTCCATGCCGCCCATGTAAGAGTTTTCAATGCCGACAATATTATTGGTAAAATCATCCAAAGAATTCCAACTGTACCACGATTCCACTTGTAACACGTCGCCGGTATTGACCGGATCGGCAATTTTAGAATTTCCTACTTCGTCGGCAATATCAATACAACCTTCAATGATCTCAATACAAGCTTGCTGTACAGTTTTATACGGGCTTCCTGCTTGCCCTGCCATCATCATATCATTTCCGTAATTGCGGCTTGGAATCAATTCTAATTCTTCCAATATCTCTCTTTTTTCGCTTGTGACGCCATCCATGCCCGCCCAGCTTGCTTCCAAAAGGATACAATCTTGCGCAAGCGTCTCAGAAACGGCTACAAGATAAAGCAATTCGACGTCGCTGATATCGGAAACGGCTCTTGCTCCACCATCGCGGAATATTACATATTCTACTGCATGAAAACCTTTTAGATTGAATCCTAATACGTTACGCACATATTCAGCGTCAATTCCTTGTATAATATCGCTCGCTAATATTTGATCCAATTGGTTTTTGTCCAAAGGCCACGAATCAATTTGCGGATCAAGATTATAATCGCCGGCAGGTCCAAAGAGAAAAGCTTCCGTTTTTTCCCAATATTCGCGAGCGGAAATCCACTCTTTACAAGCAGCTTGTACATTAGCGTCGGTCTTATTTGCTTGTAACGCTTCGCAAGCTTGATGCAATTTTATAGCGTTATCCGACAATAACCTGTACGTTCTGATCACAGTATTATTGACATACTGTTCAATGATTTTTTGTAATGCTTCCTCGTCGTCGGTTTTTATATCTTCTTTGCCTCCGTTGCATGCGGCAAAACTACATATAAAGGCTACTCCGATTAACAGGAGAATTAATTTTTTTGATAATTTTTTCATTTTCATTTTGCTTTTAATGATTTAATAATATCTGTTTTTTATGATCTGTCAAATAATCCGGAATAGGCAATACCAAGAGAAAAGGTATTTTCCGTATTGTAAGGCTCTGCAAAAAGACGCGAGAAAAATTCGGCTTTAATTACAATATTTTTAATGGGATAATAATTAATGCCCGCCGCCGCAATATGACGGCTATAACGAGCGTCGTCGGCAATTTTTCCTTCCGTTTTATACATGGAATCATAAAATCCGTAATGAACGTATAAATAGAATTTTTGCTTTTGCGACAATTTCGGAATGAATGAAAAAAAGTCGTATCCTGCTTCAACATTATAACACATAGCATTAGACGCTACGTTAGTTTTGGGCGACGGAGAAGCTTTGGGTAAATTTTTATTGATGGCGGAGATCCTTTCGGAATCCGTCAAGTCTCCATAAATAATATTACCGCGTATTTGAAAGTTGTGCGCATTGTAATGCAAATCGAAAGATCCCAACGTGACGGCTCCTTTAAGCCCTTTATATCGATCTGCTTTGAGACTATTAGCGGCGCTATGCCCATAATATCCGCTTATTCCCAAACGTAATCCTTTAACAGAATAGTTGTCGATTCGCAATACTCCGGCATAAGCGTTAGCTAATTTAAATTCATAAGGCGATCCGCCGCCGCCTTTTATCCAATTGGCATTATTAAAACGGTCGGCATCCAAACCGGCGATAAGCATCGCTTCATAACGCCATTTTCCCAAATATCCCCATAAACTAACGCCTGTTTCATGCCAAGTGACCGGAATAATACTTGTCTCTTCCTCCGGCCTGTAATTTGTGAAAAATTCTGTCGGCATGTGGTGTTGATTGGTTAAGCCAATGGGTACAATGATATGTCCGGCACGCAAATATATGTGATCGGAAAATTTCTTTTCAATCCAAAATTGCTCCAATACGATTTCCCCGCCTTTCTCAATTTCGGATTCGTATTCGCCAAATTCATCCGCTTCTATTTCAATAGAGCTTCCCGCTCCGCCATGTTCAAATTCGATTTCTGTTGAAACTTTCCATCCTTTTCCAAAATCATAGGAGGAATAAAGTACAACGTGAGGCAAATCAAATTGACCGCGGCTTACGGATGATTTATATTCTTCAGGATATGTATAACGATTAAAATTGTCGCTATAAAAATAACGACTCATAACAACTTCTCCATATCCGCCAAATTGAAAACGATTTGTCTTAGGTTTAAGACTGTCCGTAGACTTTTGTGATTGAACTTCATCGGATATTATTTCGGTTGCAGATATTTGACCGGTTATACCCATGATTAGAAATAATAAAGATAGAATGTATTTTATTTTCATATATAACCTGCTTTACGAAATTTAAAGGTTTTAATAATTCGGTGCAAAAGTATACTCCTTTGCCAGATAAGACAATCGCTAATAATGGTGAAAAATGAAAGATATAATAACAAATAATGGGGAGAAAACTATATCAAAAGAAAAACATTAAGCGATGTGAAATATTCAAGATATAACAGTTTTTCTGAACTATCGAATGGGATGTGATTTTTATGAAGATATTGTCTTTGGCTACGCCGAACTTCGTTTCAGACGCCCCTTATATAATTTGATATTCCTAAAACTATGGAATAGAATTTGAAAAATGACGAGCGTATAAAAAGCAGGAACAACAGCTCCTGCTTTTTAGCGTTTATTACGCAAACTCTGTTATTTCTCTTGTTCGATATAAATTGTTTGCGTCGGAAATGCAAAACTCAATCCTTCCTGATTAAAACGGTTCAAAATCTCAAGATTCACCTGAGAAGTTGATTCCAGAATATCGGGAGAGGACTTTCTAATGAAATAGATATAATTGATAATCAAGGCCGAATCGGCAAAGTTGGAAAATGTAGCCGACAGATCGCGTTTGTCAATATCTTTAACATATTCCGGCATCAATTTTAATATTTCCATCGCTTTTTTCATCTTTTCGGGCGTTGTGTCGTATGTCAAACCAAGTTTGACGACTACGCGGCGTCTTGGTTCTCCGGTTACATTAATTATCACTGCATCAACGACTTTGTAATTCGGAATGGTAAGCAATCGTTTGTCTAACGTCCTGATTTTTGTACTTCTGATTCCAATATCTTCAACATTTCCGTCGATAGAATCAAATTGAATCCTATCGCCGATTTTAAACGGATGATCCGAAAAAAGCGTTAACCCTCCAATGATATTTTTCACGGTATCTTGCACTGCTAATGCTACCGCAATACCGCCGATTCCCAACGTTCCCAACAAAGCGCCGATGCTTACGCCGGCATTACTTAATGCCATAATGATACCTATCGACCAGATAAACATCATCACGATACGTTTGACCAACGGTTTAAATTTTTTATCAGCCGGCGCTTTCGCTCCTTTGTGATTTTTTATGGCCTCGGATGCATAATCTTCCAACAAAGAACCGATAAAGCGGACGACAAACCATGTAATATTAATCACAATAAGGATTTGATAAGACTTGGAAACAGTCTCATGCACTTTTGCTCCCAAATCCAAACGTATCGTAGCAATCCAAATGGCAATTAAAATAATTCCTAATAATATTGGCGATTCAAGCGATTTGAACAAAATATCATCTAGATTGGTTTGTGTTTTGCTGGTTATCTTTGAAATTACTTTCCTGTTCAACAAAACAATCAGTTTGTTGATTATCAATGCAGAAACAATAATAATCAATGAAATTCCCCACTCCTTAAGCGTATTTCCGTAAAAAACTCTTTCTAACATAATTTCCGGTTTTTCTAAAAACAAAAATCAGCGCCATTTTGTTTAAATTCATTTCATTCAAGTTCAGATGATAAAAATCTCATGTTTTAAATTCTCCTTCATCCGTTTATTTCCTACTTTTGCAGCCATGAAAAATAAGCACAGTTCGCCATGGCTTGTATATTCCGCCGCCATTTGCGCCATGTTGTTTTGGGGAGGTTCTTATGTCTGGTCTACCATCGTTTTCGGCTATTGGGGACCCATTACGACTATTTTTCTGCGATCTATTTTAACGGCCGTTATGTTGTTTATCGCATTAAAATTGATTCGAAAATTAGACAAAATTGAACGAAAAGATTATAAAAACCTTTTTATCTTAGCCTTATTCAGTCCTTTTCTCTACTTTTTGGGAGAAAGTTTCGGATTAAAATACTCTTCGCCTACTATCAGCGCTGCATTTATTGCATTGATACCGATTTTTACCACGCTGACGGCCTCTGTCAAATTAAAAGAAAAACTTCCGAAAATCAACATTTTGGGGATGATGGTTTCATTTTTTGGAATTATCCTGATGATGGTCGACGGCAATATGGAGTTTACCTCGAAATGGTACGGTATTGCTTGCCTGATGTTAGCTGTCGCATCGTCGGCGGTCTATTCTATATTTATTCGAAGAATGAGCGTTAAATACAATCCTTTTACTATTATTGCTTGGCAAGATTTGGGCGGCGCATTGCTGTTTTTGCCGCTGTTTCTCATTTTCGAGTGGAATACTTTTATTACTGCCGAACCGACAAAAGAGCTCATTTTCTCCTTTTTGATGTTACTGATTTTCTCCAGTATGTTGGCTTTTCCATTCTATACTTTTACTATTCGTGAAATCGGCGTAAGCCGCGCCGCTATTTTTGCAAATCTGATTCCGGTAGTCGCCGCGTTTGTCTCTTTCTTTGTTTTAAAAGAGCATTTCGACGTCAATAAAATTGCAGGAGTTATATTAGTTGTTGGCGGCGTATTTTTATCGCAGATCGGAAAAGCGAAACTTGATAACAATCCAAAATAGGTTACATGGCAAAAAAACAAAATTTTTACGTTGTATGGAAAGGCCATAATCCGGGCGTTTACGGCTCTTGGGCAGAAGCAAAATTTCAAATCGATGGATTTGGCAGCGCTTTATATAAAGCATTTCCCTCTAAAGAATTGGCGGAAAAGGCTTTTATGGGAAATCCTGCCGATTATTTTGGAAAAGACGTTCGCCCTTTAGCGATGACAGAGTTGGAAAAAACCATAATCGGAAAGCCGATATTAGATAGTATTTCTGTCGACGCCGCTTGTTCGGGAAATCCCGGCGACTTGGAGTTTCGCGCCGTTCATACCAAAACAAAAAAAGTAATTTTTCAACGAGGTCCTTATCCATACGGGACGGTTAATATCGGGGAATTTCTTGCATTGGTATTAGGCTTGATCTATTTGCAAAAACACCATTTGAATTATTCTGTTTATAGCGATTCAAAAACGGCGATAGCTTGGGTGAGGAAAAAGAAAGCCAACACAAAATTAGAAAAAACTCCGGAAAATGAACAACTCTTCGAAATGATAAAGAAAGCGGAACATTGGCTCCAAAATAATACGTATACGACTCGAATCTTTAAATGGGAAACCGAATATTGGGGAGAAATTCCAGCCGATTACGGAAGAAAATAGCCTTATGAAATAAAAAACGCTTGATCAACATTGCTATCAAGCGCTTTCATTTAAAAAATTCTATTTTCGTATCTATTTTACTGCGATAGTTTCAATTTCTACCAAAACGCTTTTCGGCAATTCTCTAACGGCAAAAGCTGCGCGAGCAGGGGGATTTTCTTTATAATAACGTCCGTAAACTTCATTCATTGCCGCAAAATTAGCCATATCGCTCAACAGACAAGTCGATTTGATAACATGCTCAAAACCGTATCCTGCTTCTTTCAAAATAGCCTCAATATTTTTCATTACCTGTTCTGTTTGAGGGGTAATTCCTCCCTCAACAATAACTCCCGTAACGGGATCGGCGGGAATTTGTCCTGAAATATAAAGCGTTCCGTTGACTTCAATAGCTTGACTGTAAGGCCCTATAGCAGCCGGCGCGTCTTTTGTGAAAATTACTTTTTTCATTACTTTTTATTTTTTATATTCGATTTATCCTATAATTGTAGATTCTATATTCTCGGCGCAAAGGTACGTTTTTAGACATGAAATAGCGGCGTCCATCGTTGAAAAAAGAGATTTCCGCCCTCGATAAGCGTTAATATTCATATATAATCGCTTACTTTCAAGACGTAAAGAAGTTCTCACAACGTCGCTAGTGGGCGTTCCGATGGCTCCGGTAGCATCGCGCAAAACGGGCATTCCTCCGATGTTCAATGCTCCTCTTCCGATTGCTTCAAAAGGCTCGTTTTCCATTCCGATAGCTGCGACAACGTCTCCTTCAACAACATCGGCGTCGAAGCCCCCAATAGAAAAACCACTTGCGATAGAAATCAAATTGATCAAATCCACAGCGGTAGAAATTTGATACAATTCCATATTGCGCAATATCCTTCTGCATAAAGCTTCCGCCGAAGGACGATAACGATTAGGATCTTTACCAGTAGTTTTGTAAGCGTTTCGAGTAGCTGCTATTTCAGGTTTCGTTTTAATATTCTCTAAAGTAAAACTGTTCTTAAGAATAACGATTTCCCGCTCAATCTCTATCCACAGATTTTCGTTATGCGCCGTATTAGTTATATCGCAACAGATAATTCCCAAAGCCAATTCCGGGCATTTTTCTTTCAACTCCTCGCTTATCGAAACTTTGAGCATTTTTCCAAAATCTAATTGATAAACCTCCAACTAATTCCAGCATAAAAACCTCCGCCTATCTGCGGATAATGTGGAATCATATAATAAGTGTAACCCATTGAGGTATTCGCCAACAACGCTTTATCAAAATGACGATATTTCAAAAATATCCGCGCTCGCTTGATATGAAGGTTTACAAAGAAATCGGCGTAAATATAATTTCCTGTCTCTTTGTCGTTCTGCCGATAGAAAGAGTTGAGAGAGGGCGAATAAGCGTCGGCAAAGTAAGAAGTATTGTAAAATATCGAAATACCGGGCATCAGATATAACGACTTTTTGAACAGATGAAATCCAAAATAAAACGATCCGTTATATACAAAAGAGGGCAATTTGATCGCTTCCGACCCGAACGACTCTTGATAAGCCAAGAAATTGTCTAACGTCCAATGCTTTCCTATCCGAATTTTACTGTCTAAGCTCAACCGTAAAACGCTCTCTATATTGGAAGAGACTTCCGGTACGGCTTCGTTATTCAGGTATACATAATTTGAAAGCAAAAAATAATTTCCCGAAAGCATTCCCCATTTATTAGAAAGAGAAGCGCCTAATACATAATAATTGACTTTATCAAGTTTGTTGTCCCATTGATAATGATTTCCATTATAAAAATGATAAAACCATTCCGGCATCTGCAAAGCGGCCATAGCCTCAATCTGAAGTTTTGTCTTGAGAGTTCCTTTACCGAATATATTACTTAAACTTCCCGACAGTGAAAAGTCGCCCTGATTGTAACCGCTCAAAACATAATCTGCAGTAGCGCGCAATTCAAAAGTTCTGAATACCCGCATGGCAATTTGCGCTTTCGGTATCAATTGATTATAACTAAACGAGGCCGCATAGCTTCCAATATTTTGACTGCTGTCGCGGCTATGAATATTCAAATTGACGTATTGATATTGCAGATAAAGATAATACCTGAATTGATTCGATTGACTGCGAGGATTTAAGTTGGCGTTGGAATAGGAAAAGGTATTTTCAAACATAAAAAAACGGGTCGAATCATGAGTTTTAGTCGAGTCGCGATAATATGCCGGAAAATAACCCTCTCGAGAAGACGGCAACGACGGATTATCATAACGCCAAGCCAAATCCGACGTTTTCATATTCCAGCCCAATCGCCCCCAATTAAACTTTCTAATTTCGGGTCCGTCGAATGCGTCGACTTTCTCAGGAGGAGGAACCAATAAACTGTCTGATAATATTTCACTTTGAACAAGGAGTGAATCTATTTGCAACGAATCGACGACAGGCATATAATCGAACGTTTCTTCCCTTTTACGCGGAACGGCAGGTTTGGTGATATTAAAATATTGCGTCACTTCGAATCCGTAATTTCTGATCGTCGTTCCTCCTTGCGTTAAATGTACGGGGATCGCTTCGGGACGCAGTTCTAATTGATCTTCAAACACCTTGTCGTCAACCAATCCGCCGTTCTCTCCGACATTTATTTTATAGTGTGAAAACGCTCCAATAACGCCGTAGCGATAATTGGGCGTAAAATAACGCAAACTCAAATGGAGATTGTTCGTCGCCGCTTTTTGATTAATATAGCTTCCCGGACAATAGGTTAAATCGAAACTCAATCCGAGCGTTAAACCGCGATACAGATTACCTGAAAAATCAGCCCCGACGACTTGCTCCTTTTTTGCGCCCAAATGGTAATGCGCCTCGCTATATGGCAGCAAAGAACGATAATAAATCGGACTCGCGACATTTTTAATATAACTGTAGTAAGGTATTTCCTTATAATTAAATCCGGAAAAACGACGATGTACGAACAACAGGTTTTTCTGCGCTTGCCCGATATTTCCTAAATCGGCAAATACGGCGTCGTTCCACGAAGGATTGGATTTTTCTATGCCGGACAATGTGGAATCGTAAGGATAAAAAAGTGGAAAATCCGCGCTATCAATGGTGTTGAAAAAGTAATAGATAGAAGTAGAATCTAAACGAGGAATGTTTTCATTGAAACGTTCCTGCGCATGAAACTGAGACGCTAATGACGCCAGTATAGTAAAAACCGTAAGAAACTTAAAAAATCGCATTTTCTATTCTTTCAACTGCAAAAGTACGCATTTTAAGAAGACATTTTATGTCTTTGTCAGAGCAAACGTATGAAAAAAGTTTATACAGTAACATGGCGAGGCGTTGATCCGACCATCTCTCTTTTGATTTTGATAGAAGGCTGTTTCTTTTTTATTACTGTCCGGTAAACATTTTTTTGAGGGGCAAAAAATCATTAAACATTTTACGTACATTTGCCGTTATTCAATGATTGAATATCTTGCAGTATGGAACATGCGACATGGGCATTTATATTAACGCTTTTTGCGGGGCTTTTGACCGGAGTCGGAAGTTTGATAGCTTTTTTTGCAAAACGCACGAATGCGACTTTTTTAGCGGGAGCGTTAGGGTTCAGCGCCGGCGTTATGATCTATGTATCCTTTGTCGAATTATTTCCGGAAGCAATTTCGCTCCTTTCCGAGCATCATGGAAAAACAGGCGAAGCGCTGGCCGTAGCGGCATTCTTCGGAGGAATTATTTTGATTGCGGTTATTGATAAATTAGTTCCTTCGGCAGAAAATCCTCATGAACTGAAATCTGTTGAAGCGATGCGCGAAAATGTTCCTCAGAATAAAAAACTTCTCCGAACGAGCCTGTTGATGGCTATAGTCATTGCCATTCATAACTTTCCCGAAGGAATTGTTACTTTTGCCACCGCCGCAGATAATCTCTCGTTAGGCGTTCCTGTTGCCATTGCTATCGCTATTCACAACATTCCGGAAGGAGTTTCCGTTTCCGTTCCAATCTATTATGCAACAGGGGATCGAAAAAAAGCGTTTTGGTTATCTTTTGCTTCGGGGTTGGCCGAGCCGTTAGGCGCTTTGTTGGCATGGGTAGCATTATGGCCTTTTATTGTGCAAAGTCCTCATATTATTGGTTATGTCTCGGCCGTTGTAGCGGGAATTATGGTGTTCATCTCTTTGGATGAACTTTTGCCCGCCGCTAAAGAATACGGGAAACATCATGTGGCAATTTACGGCGTTGTAGGAGGCATGGCGGTTATGGCGATTACATTAATTTTATTATAAAAATTGAAATTATGGATGTAAAGATTCATCAAGAGTGGAAAGAATTATTGCAAGATCAATTCGACGCTCCCTATTTTGAAAATTTGATACAATTTGTAAAAAGCGAATACGCCACAAAAACCGTATATCCTCCCGGAAAGTTAATTTTTAACGCTTTTGATAAATCTCCTGTCAGCAAGGTAAAAGTCGTTATTTTAGGACAAGATCCATATCATGGGCCAGGACAAGCGCATGGATTGTGTTTTTCTGTGCCTGATCATATTCCTGCTCCGCCTTCTTTAAAAAACATCGCCAAAGAGATCACAAACGATATTGGCTCTATCGCTTTGAAAACGACCAATTTAGAGCCGTGGGCAGAACAAGGCGTGTTTTTGCTTAATGCAACGTTAACCGTACGGGCGCATCAGGCCGGTTCTCATCAAAACAAAGGATGGGAAATATTTACCGATGCTGTTATGAGAAAATTATCCGATGAGAAAGAACATATTGCTTTTCTTCTTTGGGGAGCTTATGCTATAAAAAAGCGCGATTTGATCGATGAATCAAAACATTTGGTACTTACTTCCGTACATCCTTCTCCGCTATCCGCCGCCAGAGGATTTTTCGGAAATCATCATTTTAGTAAAGTCAATAGCTTTCTACAATTACATAACGAGACTCCTATTGTTTGGTAAAAAGTAAAATACTGAATGTGTATAATCTAAAAAAAAGATCATATAAAGCCACAAGGACATTGCAGCCCTTACGCGTCGGCGGTATATGTAATAGAAAAGTATTTTAATAACTGCCGAAAAATTTACGTAAAAACCATTCGACAAAAAGAAGCAATAAGGTCGCAAACAGTAGCCATTTGATATTGGTCAGAGGGAAAAAGTCCGTCGTCGTGATACGCATAGGTTTTAGATCGTTGCGTTGTAAAATATCTCCGGATAAGTTAGAAATAGCGTTAAACGGATAGAACGTTCCGTTATGATGATGCGCTAAATTCATCAAAAGATGATGATTGGCGGTAGTTTGTTCCATCTCGATCATGGAAGAGAGAATGGTAAAAGTTCCTCTCTCGGCAAAATTTTCCATACCGATTTTCGCAGCGACCGCCCATTGATAGATTCCCGGAGCAAAAGTTCCTGCATCAAGTTTATAATTAATACCTTCCAATCCGAAAGTATAATCGTATTCGTTGTTTTGTTCATCTTTTATAACCAGTTTAACCTCTTCGCCGGCGACAGGTTCCTGCATTTGATTATATAATTCCGCACGGAAAACAATACGATCATACGAGGTAAATTCCTTCTCCACATGAATTCTTAATCGTTTACTTTTTTCGTCCGATATCAGCAATTGCGCCGATTTGGTTATCAACTCGTCGACATAACGGCTGTTCCGGTTTCTCCGTTCCGAATCCATTCTCCAACGCCATAATCCTTCTCCGCAGATGAATCCGTATTTTCCCGACAAAGTGGCGTTAAAAGCCATTAACGGATAATTCGTCTCCACGCTTCCTATCTTTTGATAAAAGAGAATTGCCAAAGAGTTTGCCGCTTTATAATCGCCAAATGCGGTTACTAACGGTCCCCACTTCGAAAAATCCTCTATGGCGGCATTATCCAACAGGAAAGAGGAAAAAGAAGGATTACGAACGGGTAAAGATTCTTCTTTCAAATCGCGTTGCGGCGTAATGGATAGTCCGGTTTGCAAGTTATTGAATTGCGGAAAATTAGTATTATGCCCCAAAACAAAAAGTATCGGGATTCGAGCGTCGTTACATTTTTTGAAAATAGAATCGATCTGAAATCTCATGGACGGTAACGAATGTAAAATAACAATATCGAACTGTTCAAATTCTAAGTTCGGAGTTATTCGGTTACCTATTCCGTGTTCGACATCGAACGACGCCGTTTCCAATATTCTTTTCAATGCGCCGACATCGGGATGAGGAGCGTCTGCAAGGATCAACGCTCTTTGTTTTCGATCCAAAACCTCGACGACAACTTCTTTATAATTATTGCCGGTGTTTTCTTCCCTTATTATCGGGTCTAATTCTAAACGATAGCGATGAAACCCGATAGAGTCGGCGTTTAAATAGAAAATAAACGTAGAAGAGAAGCGATTACTTGATATAGAAACAGGGCGTTCTTCAAGCGTTTGATCGTTCTTTTTGATACGTAAATTGGTTTCGGAACCGCCGGACATTTCGCCTTGAACGGTTACTTGTATGGGAAAAAGATTCTTCAAATAGGTTGTTTTGTTGAAAACGACTCTCGAAATAGATATATCAACTTTTTGGGTCGTATCGCCGACGCCGATCGCATAGAGAGAGGCTTCAATCGGAGAAGCGCTGTACAACGGATCTCGACCTGAATTGTTAATACCGTCGGAAATCAAAACAACCGCTCCAAGATTGCTGTTCTTATATTGTATATTCAATTCATCAAAGAGATTCGCCATATCGGTCAACGGCATGTAAAAGCTGTCGCAAGGGTTATTCTCTACTTCAGAACCAAAAATAAACTGTTGTACGTCAAAGCGTCCGGAAAGTTCATCAACCAATTCCATCGTTTTTTGTTTTAAAACGATCTGTTCATTATCATTCAGCGCATTAGACATGGAAAGCGACGCATCGGTAGCAATTACAACGGTTGGCTTGAGATCTTTCGAAGCTATTTGCTTGATCATCGGCCCCAATAGCAAAAAAGCGATAAAAGCAACCGCTACTGATCGTATGACAAAAAGCCATTTTTTTAGCCGTTCAGGCAGTTCGTCGTTATTATTTCTAAAATATAGAATTGCGCCAAAAGTTACGCCGATAATAAGACAAACTAAGATAAACCAAGCCGAGTATTCTGTTATAATATTCAAAACCGATTATTTAATAAAAAGTGTGTCATGAAAAAAATCAGATTACATATTCATTCCGCCGCAAACGTTGATCACTTGTCCGGTTACGTATGAGGAGAGATCGGAAGCAAGGAAAACGCATATTTTAGCAACTTCGTCGCTTTGTCCGCCGCGTCTCAAAGGAATTTTCTCATTCCATGCTTTACGAACGTCGTCGGGCAGAACGGCTGTCATCTCGGTCTCAATAAATCCCGGCGCAATAGCGTTGCTACGGATATTTCTTATGCCGAATTCTTTAGCCACCGATTTTGTAAATCCGATAATTCCTGCTTTGGAAGCTGAATAATTGGCTTGATTAGCATTACCGGAAACGCCTACGACAGAACTCATATTGATGATGCTGCCCGATCCTTGTTTCCACATAATAGCTTGCACGGCTTTTGTGAAGTTGAAAACGGATTTCAAATTGACGGCAATCACGGCGTCCCATTGCTCTTCGGTCATTCTTTTAAGCGCGCCGTCTTTTGTGATACCCGCGTTATTTACCAATATATCAATTGCTCCGAATTCTTTAGCAATTTCGGCAACTACGTTTTGCGTCTCTTCAAAATTGGCGGCATTGGAAGCGTAACATTTCACTCTTACGTCATGAGCGGCAATCTCCTTTTCTACTTCTTGCGCCGCTTCGTTATATACAAGATCGGTAAAGGCAATGTTACAACCTTCTGCGGCAAACCGCAACGCTATAGATTTTCCTATTCCGCGAGCAGCGCCTGTAATAATAGCCGTTTTTCCTTCTAAAAGTTTCATTTATTTTCGTTTTAAAAATTGCAAGTGCAAAATTAATATATCCTTTCTTACAAAACTATCTTTTCGAGCGTAAATAGTTTTCATTTTTACTAACAAGAAAAATGATTTTTATTGTCCTTATCATGTAATTTAAGATCGTATTATACTCGTTTTTGCGTAACAAAATACGATTTTACTATTTCTTTCCAAGGTCAAATACCCATGCATGTTCGCACGGAGGCGCATTTCGCAACGCTTCGGGAACCGCAATGCGATAATTTTCTCCTACTTTTACGACGGATAACTTTTTATTGCTTCCCAACAGCGTCGCAGATTTTATTTTACGATCAAATTGATCGGGTATTTCGATATATTCGGGCATTTTTGTTTCCATTTCGTCGGCTAAATAGATAGCAAAAATATTTCCCTCTTTCAACTGCGTAAAACAAACATTTTGCGATTTATAAGGCGCGACAGGGCGCGAATTGTAAATAGATTTACCGTTGATATTCATCCATTTTCCGATTTCTTCCATCCGAGCGAAAGCTTCGTCGTGCAAAGTTCCTTCCGGAGAAGGACCTACATTGAGCAAGAAGTTTCCTCCTTTAGCGACAATATCAATTAACAGATGTATTAATTGATTGGTCGATTTGTATTGATCTTTTTCAACATACGACCAAGACGTCGCCATGCTCATGCAAGTTTCCCAAGGAAAATCCAAAACGTTATCGGGAACTTTTTGCTCCGGCGTTTGATAGTTTTCATATTTTCCGTGAACGGTACGATCTACAACCAAAAGCCCCGGTTGACGGCTACGCGCCATTTTTGCAATTTTCGGCATGTCAATGTCCTGTATAAATCCTCTGCAACCAATCCACGGACGCGTCTCTTCATCCAAACTCCATTCGGGACGAACCCAGCCGCCGTCAAGCCATAAAATATCCATTTTACCGTAGCCGGTCATCAACTCTTCGATCTGGTTATAAGTGAAATCGCAGAATTTTTGCCAAAGATTGGGATATTTTTGCGGATCGTAATTTACGTTGCGATCGGCTGCCGTCCAGATCGGCGACCAATAATATTCCGAATGCCAATCAGGTTTTGAAAAATAGGCTCCCGTCCAAAAACCTTTTTCACGAAAAGCGTTGAAAATTTCTTTGGCAATATTGGCTTTTTCATTTTGTGCAAAAGCGCAATCTTTTCCGGTAATTTTATATTCGGTTTCTTCCGTGTCAAACATACAAAAGCCGTCATGGTGTTTTGTCGTAAAAACCATATAACGCATTCCTGCATTCCAAGCTGCTTCTGCCCATTTTTCGGGATCAAATCGCGTCGGATTGAAACGCTCCGGCAATTTTTCGTATCGTTGCAGATAACTGTAATAATCTTCTCCTTTTCGATCTTGTACGCACCACTCCTCATCTTCGGGACAAATAGACCAAGACTCCACAATGTTCCATTGACTGTAAGGTCCCCAATGCATCATAAAGCCGAATTTCAAATCTCGCCATTCATCAATACGTTGCACGATGGCGGGATCATTTTCGGGAAAAGCATCCTGTTGCGCATATAAGGCAATATTCGCGCATAATAATATCAATAACGATAAAAATATCTCTCTCATAATTCTTGCTTTATTTCAAAAAATCATACCGTTTGTCTCTATGAACAAATAAAATATCGTCGGTATCGGCAAGTTGTAACGGATAAAGTTTTTGCCCTTTTAATACATAAGGCGCATAATCCATATCCTGCAAAAATTCGATAATCTTTTCCCTGTTTTCTCCGCTTGTTTCAATCAAAATAACAGGTTTGTGATCTTCAATAATGCTCGCTATTTCTAAGATAATATAAATTTCATATCCTTCGACATCGCATTTGATAAAATCTAACCGTTCCAAATGCGAGAACAATTCGCTTCCTTTGCGCATCTCGGCATTGAAAGTAAGATCTGGCGCGTCGTTATTTTGTTCCATAACAAAATGGGAACCCGAAGCGACATATCCGTTTTTATGCAGAGAATTATTTCCCAACTGAATAGACCTGTTCTCAACGCCCAACGCATATGGCAAGATCTCAATGCAAGAAAACTTTTTGGCGTTTTTCGACAATACATTTCTGATAGGTTCTACCGGCTCGACGGCATATATTTTTCCATTTTTTCCAACCCATTTAGCCATCAAACGGCTATAATATCCCAGATTGGCGCCAATGTCGATGACCACGTCGCCTTCTTTGATCACATGTTTTAAAAAATACGGATATTGAATATTGGGATTATTTTTAAGAAATCCCATGTGATAAGAAAAAAAATAAAACCGGCTTAATGTTCGAAGATAGTTCTCAAATGAGAGATGATTATATAAGAACTTTTTTGCTCTTTTGCTGATACTCATTCGTTTATTTATCGCTTTATTTCAAGTTGCAAAGGTATGAAAAAAGTTGAGAGAGTTGAAAGTGAAAATGAGATACATAGATTTATAAACCTCTAACGAAACTACATTAAAAATGTTCGTCAAATATAAAGGCTATGCAGTTTATAGCGCTCCATCTCTATAAATCCATTTTATTCTTTTAATTTTGTCTACGCTTATTATTACAACATTTTCAAGAAAGATATAATATCCGCTTCAAATGAAGGATGTCCGTAGTCTTTCATCAAATGTCCCAGCATAGATAAATTAGAGACGTTTTTTGATATTGTATTCTTATAACTTTGTTGTACCGATTGAGTTTGTCGATTGAAATAAGAGATTTCCTGTTTGGCATTTTCGAGATATGTATGGGCTATTTCTAAAGCTAACGCATCGGCTTTAACTTGAAAGCAATATTCAATAAACGCTAATATAAACTGATCGCCGGGGAGATAAGTAATTTTATCATTAGGAAAGCATTCAAACATTTTGATTAAGACTTTCTTTGCTCTTTCCAAATCATTTTTTGCTATCAAAGCTTGCGCTAAACGATACAAATGTTGTTTGGTCATATCTGTTTGACGGTAACTTTCTCTGTCGAGCGATACATGAGGTTTCTCAAACGCCCCGTTCATATATTTATTGGTAAAAAACTCATAAGCAGTATCAATGCGAATGCCTCCATAACCCGGAATATATCCTTCCGCTTTGAAAGGAAGCAACTGATAAGCAAAACCTGTCAAATGAATATAAGGCGAGAGATCAGTCAGTTCTCTAATGGTAAGAGGACTTGTGAAACATATCGGACGTTTCCAATTGTTGGTTGATAATATATCTAAAAACAATAATCCGTTTTTGAGTACACTTCTTCCTTTTATCTGAATCGTAATGGTGTCTTCCACCAATTCCAACTCTTCAAGGCTTGTTAATCCTGAATTTAAAAGTTCTTCTTTATTAACGGGAATGTAAAAATTATTAGTCGGCAGCCAAGATAGTCTGGTCCCGTCGGACAATGTTCGCTGGTTTTTTTTATCTCTAACAAAATCAATCCCATCTTTGAGGGAAACCGTCATTTCGGATGAATTGTACAGATAAATATAATCATTTACTCCTTTTTGATAATCGTCGATGCTCAGCGTAAAAGGCAATTTCTCGGAATCATTGATCTTATGCATCGCCATATTAGCATACCATGTCCCTGCGCTCAATCCATAATTAATCACTCTGACGTCTGATCTTATGCCTTCGACTTCTTGCGCATACCACAAAGGATAGGTGTCGTTGTCCCCCACCGTAAATAAAATAGCGTTCGGAGGGCAAGAATTAAGATAATTAATACCGTAATCATGCGCTCCAAAGTTATCGGAACGATCATGATCGTCCCAATTTTGAGCTAACATCAAAATCGGCGCACTTAATAAAACGACCGTAACCAACGTAGCCGCTAATTTTTCATTTATCTTATTTCTCAAATAATTATAAATAGCCAAAACGCTGAATCCAATCCAAATAGCAAATGCATAGAACGATCCGGCATAAGCGTAATCGCGTTCACGCGGCTGTAACGGCGTTTGATTCAAATAAATAACAATAGCCAATCCGGTCATAAAAAAGAGCAGGAATACGATCCATGTTACGCTTAGATTTTTATTCAATGCAAAGAAAATCCCAATCAAACCCAAAATCAATGGCAAAAGATAATAACGATTATTGGCGTCGTTTTGTAATGACGGCGGCAAGTCGCTTTGCACGCCTACGCGTGGACCGTCGATAAAGTCAAATCCGGTAATCCAATTTCCATTAGAAATTTCACCGTGACCTTCCACATTATTTTGTCTTCCGGAAAAATTCCACATGAAATAACGCAGATACATGTGCCCCACATGATAATTGAAAAAGAATTTTAGATTTTGTCCAAAGGTAGGAGTATGAAACGATTCTCGTTTTCCATCAAGCGTTTGATAAGTTTTGCGTTGTTGTGGTTCGCCTCCCCATGCCTTATATTCGGAAACGTGATGCGCTTCGTTGCTCCACATTCTTGGAAATAACGTACATCCTTCCGAAGGATATATCACCGTTCCGTTTTTAAAACCGCTCGCAACATATTCATATTTTTTCTTTCCTGTGTTCGGATCTTCAACCGCCTTTTTATAATATTGTTGTTTTCCGTTTTCATAATCAAGTCCCGGAGTAGAATAATACTGCCCGTAAACCAATGGTTGAGAGATGTATTGATCACGATTGAGATAAGAAACCATACCCATTGGATCGCTCGGTTCATTCATATTAATCGGCAACGTTTCATTAGCCCGAACGACAATAGAAAAAAAAGAAGAATATCCTATTAATAAAAAAGTTACAGATAGAATAATCGTATTCAAAAGAACTTTTTTTCGTTTTTCGCTATATATAATACCGAATAGAAGCACGCCGCCCAACAAGATAAAAAAGATGAAAGCGCCGTAATTGAAAGGCAATCCTATTGAGTTCACAAAAAAGAGATCAAAATATCCTGCCCATTCTACCGTCCACGGAATAATTATCCACAATATAATCCCAATTAAAGCGACGGAAATAATTCCGGTCATCAGCCATCCTTTCCAACTGCGCAATTCAAATTTTCTGTAATAATAAATATATGCTAAGGCGGGTATTGTTAATAAATTCAGTAGATGCACGCCAATAGCGAGTCCGATCAAAAAAGCGTTTAATATAATCCAACGCATGGCGTACGGTTTATCCGCTTCTTCTTCCCACTTGAGCATCACCCAAAAAACCACGGCGGTAAAAAATGAAGACATGGCATACACTTCTCCTTCCACAGCCGAGAACCAGAATGTGTCGGAAAAAGTATAAACCAAGGAGCCGATAATTCCCGCTCCGAAAATCGCCAGCATGTTACCGGAAGTCATATCGTTTTTATTACGAAGAATGATCTTTTTTGCCAACAACGTAATCGTCTTAAAAAGAAACAATATAGTAAACGCACTACACAGAGCCGACATGGCGTTGACCATCAATGCCACTTTCGTCGCATCGCCAAAAGCGAACAAGGTGAATATCCGCCCGATAAGTTGAAAAGTTGGGTTTCCCGGAGCATGAGGAACCTCCAATTTATAAGTAGTTGAAATAAACTCGCCGCAATCCCACCAACTAACAGAACTTTGCATCGACAGAAAATAGGTCAATGCGGCAATCAGAAATAAACTCCAACTTATCAGATTGTCATACAAACGGTATCGTTTTTCCATGATATTATATTTTTAGAACAATAAGAGATAAAACTCTCTTAATGCGTTTTTCTTGCATTGTATTATAAGATTTGTCCCATCCCAATACCAAAATATTCAAAGCCTTCTTTTTTCAAAACAATCGAATCGTAAATATTCCTACCGTCAAAAACTACAGGACGTTTAATGATCTTTTTTATATTTTGCCAATCGGGTAATCTGAAGAGTTTCCATTCCGTGACCAACAACAACGCGTCGGCTCCATCTACCGCATCGTACATGTCTTTGGCATAGAGGACTTTATCGCCCACGCGACGTTTGGCTTCCGTTATGGAAACCGGATCAAAAACTTTGACGACGCAGCCCGCTTCCGTCAGCAGATCGATCAACTCCAAAGAGGGAGCCGCTCGCATGTCGTCGGTTTCCGGCTTGAAAGATAATCCCCACATAGCAATGGTTTTACCTTTCAAATCTCCCTCATAATAATTGTGCAATTTTCGAAAAAGTATCTTTTTTTGATCTTCATTGACCTCGTCGACAGCCGACAAAACGCGCAATTTGTATCCTTTTGTTTCAGCAGTTTTAATCAAGGCCTTCACATCTTTCGGAAAACAAGATCCTCCATAACCCGTTCCCGGATAGATGAATTTATTGCCAATACGCGGATCGCTGCCAATTCCTTTTCGAACCATATTGACGTCGGCTCCGGAAAGTTCGCAGAGATTAGCAATGTCGTTCATAAAACTGATACGAGTCGCCAACATTGCATTAGCGGCATATTTGGTTATCTCGGCAGAAGGGATATCCATGAAAATAATCCGGAAATTATTTAGCATAAACGGATTATAAAGCATCGTCATCAATTCTTTAGCATATTCCGACTCTACGCCGATGACAACCCTGTCCGGACTCATGAAATCCTTGATAGCCGCCCCTTCCTTCAAAAATTCAGGATTGGAAGCGACATCGAAAGGAATATCAACGTTCCGTTTTTTTAACTCTTTTGAAATAGTTTGCTTAACCAATTCGGCAGTTCCCACAGGCACCGTGCTTTTTGTCACAACAAGAACATATCTATTCATGTTTTCCCCAATAGTACGCGCCACTTGCAATACATAATTCAAATCGGCGCTTCCATCTTCATCGGGAGGCGTGCCGACAGCAGAAAAAATCACTTCTACTTCGTCCAAACAATTTCTCAAATCAGTTGTAAATCGCAGCCGTCCAGCATTATAATTACGGATCACTATCTCGTCCAATCCTGGCTCATATATAGGAATACTCCCTTTTTTAAGATCTTCAATGCGCTGTTCGTCAACATCGATGCAAACAACTTCAATCCCCATCTCAGCAAAACATGCGCCCGTGACCAATCCTACATATCCAACGCCAACTACTGCTATTTTCATTTCTTCTAAATTATAAATGTCGTGCATTAATTACGTTCATTACAAATTTTCTCTGATCATAATCTTTGTTAAAAAGCTTGTACAATTCCACCAAAATCGGAAATTCCCGCACCGGATTGATCCCCATGTTATCTTCCAACAATTTTTGATAGAAAATACCGAGCGAACGTTTTCCTTCCAATACCATATTTTCAGAGACCATATCTTTGATAAATCCTTTTCCTATGAGCAACCCCATAGTACGATTGCGGCTCAAGTCGTTAATTGCCGTCAATCCAAAATCTCCATATCCGCAAAAATCAAAAATAGTTTCCGGTTTTCCTCCAAAAGTAATTAACACCTTTCGTAGCTCTTTGAACAACTTGGTCAATACTAAAAACCGGACGTTTGCCGAGTTATAATGAGCGTCAATCACGCCCAAAATAATAGCGTACACATTTTTTAAAATACTAAGCAATTCCACGCCCAACAAATCGTCGGTATAATCAAGTTGCAAATTAGTTCCTTCCAACATACTGTTAAACAGCTCAAAATGTATTTTATCTTTCGATGCAAAGGTAAAAGCCGTCGGCATCCTATTGAGCAACTCGACTGCAAATGAAGGCCCCTTTAAAGCGGCAACCGGATTAGGAAATTTATCGGCAATATATTCCGAAATGATCACATTCCCTCCTCCAAGACCTTTAGCCGTATTGATTATCAAAGTATCAGGTTTTATATGAGGACGTATTTTCTCCAAATAAGAAACAGCAACGCCGGAAGGAATCGCTACGATCAAAATAGCCGCATTTTCAATGATCGTCGGATCTAAAGTAGCCTTTAAGCGTTTCCGAAGAATTGCATTTGGAAAATATACGGCGTTAACCCGCATATCATTAATACTTTGCACAACTTCTTCTTCGATGGTTAGAAGACGTACTTTTATATCGTTGTTTGCCGCTAAAGAGTTGCCTAAAGCTGTTCCGAAAGTACCGGAACCGGCAATGACTATCAATGGTTTTACTTTTTTATCCATAAATGCAAAGATACGTAAAAATCGAGATCCTATAAATGTTGGCAAACAAAGCGGCTAAAACACAAAACAAACTAAACCTTCTCAACAACAACTCGCTCTTAATTATCAAATTGATACTGTATTGTCGAACAGCTTTTTATGATTCATTGACGACAGCCCTAATAAGTCATTCGGTTAAACATAATACCGATATAAAATCTGGTCCCAGAAGCATAATAATTTGTCGATTTTTTGCTTAACTCAAACTGATAATCAAACATAAAAACGATATTTATCTTAGGCGTTAAAGCAAATTCTACGCCTGCAAACGGCGTTATTGTAAAGATCGAAGATTTGCGGTATAAGACATAAGGCTCAACTACAAAGTCATCTTTTGTATCTTGCAAAAGCGTCAAATTTTTAACGCCGCCGCCTCCGACAGTCGCCCCGGCATAAGGCAGCCAACGATTTATTTTCCAAACGCAATCGGCTAAAAGGCCGCCCCAGCCAACACGCATATAACTATCGTTGCCATTATATTTAATGGTTGAAGCGTATCCTCCCCCTCCTATCCTTATACATTTTCCGAACTTAAAACGAATAGCGCCGCCTAATCCTCTGGGCATTCCTTCTACAGCGCAAGTTTTCAAAATATTTCCTTGCATATCGTAAACATCAAACCTGCTTCCTTTGACATATCCCATATGGAACAACATCCCGCCGCTATATCCTTGGAAAGACATCTTTCTTTGCGACAACCTTTCCTGAGCTTCAACGAAGCCAATGAGGAATAACAAAATGCAAAGGCAAACTACTCTTTTCATATCGCTGCAAAAATAAAGAAATAAGTAAATAATCAAACGGCAAATAAAAAATAAGTTGATAAGTTCAAAGATATATTACCCTTGATCTGCGGCCATCTTCTTTGAAAGCGATACCCAAATGTTATAACCTGAGTTCGAGATAAGCAGAGTTGTGGCGTATATTCATGAAATTCAACTTTTATGGAAGGTTTCCTTGGGAAGAAACTGTATGCGGTTAATCCTGTGAGCATGTTAACGATAAAATTGGCGACGGAACGATGGCAGGAATGTTCGATTTGGCAAATATTTTTCAATTCGTCGTTGATAATTTCGATGATGGAACGTTTGCGAAGTATGATTTTGTCGGCGTACGACATGATAGCGCTTTTCATATTCTTTTTCAAACTGGCGATGAGTTGTATGCCATTGATAAAGAGCATTTCAAAGAGTTTTTTTCCGGTATATCCTTTGTCGGGAAAAATTTTCCGAATATTTTTTCCAAGAATCTTTCATTCTTAACCGGCTCTTTATCACCAACATTCCTAGGTGCGATGACAAAATTGAACAACTCGTCTTTGTCGTTAATGACAATGTGGTCGGGTAGGTCAGCGCCCTTACAGGCGCTTTCCCCCCTAAGAACCGTGCGTGAAAGTCTCCCCTCACACGGCTCAAGCAACAAATATTTCATTTCGAATTGAAATACGCTCATAACTTACTTCTTCTTTTTATGTGTAACACTTTGATAACAGCTATCATGCACCAGACAGAGATGA
>JAIRTP010000074.1 GCA_031254805.1 Bacteroidales bacterium | reverse complement strand
CGATTGAGGCCGCCTGCAAATACCATTGATGCAAGTTTCCATTAATTTGTGCTGTTGTTTTAATTCGATTGCCGATGTCCTACCATTGCTTAAACTCCTGACTGATTTGATATGCTTTTTTTAGTTCTTTGTGGCAGTTAAAAACCTGTTCAACCGTTTCTCCTATTTCGCTGTTCCATTTATCCGCAGCGTGCGCAACATGACGTAAACGTTCGATTTGAATGAGCAGCTTTTGGTCTTCCGCTGTTCGCCGTTTCCCTTTCGTGAGAGAATATTGCAACTCCCTAACAATTCGTTTGCGTACTTTGTCCACGGCTTCATAAACGGATTTCACTACGTGAGACTTGTCGGCAACCTGTGTCGCTTGCGGAACTAAATCGTTGAACACAAGCGCATACGTCGGGCTCATGTCCATTGATACATTCTTGATTTTATGCAAATCAACGCCAAACTTTTCCATCGCTGATGCCGCGCCTTCGGCTGTGGTACTCTCAACGAGCATCGCGATTTTACCCGTACCGCCGTTGCTGAAAATCGTAAATCCGTTGTGACCGATTGCCTTGTCGTCAATGCTCCTATTTTCGCCGATATGTTCCGGCTTGAATACATACAGAGGCGTTTCGCTGATTTCGCCCGTGTTTTTATGGACGGCTTCTATTTTCTCTTTGTACTTTCTTGGTAAATATGATACAGCGTCCTGACTTTCAATCCAAACATGCGGGCTACAACTGCTATGTTAACAGGCTGCTCTTCAATCTTCTTCCTTTAAAAAAAATCCCAACTCGGAGACCATTCCTGCTCCTTTAAGCGATACATCATACTCGTTGCTGTAATGAGAATCTCTGTTTGAGCGTTTGTAACGACGTCGATACAGTTTAAGCCATATCGGCTGCATACAAAACTGTGGCTCAATGTTTCAACAGGGTTGGCGTAGCCATCAAAAACAACACCGTTGAAACCTGACAGTTCCGATGAAATGACGCCCTCTTTTTCTCGCATCTCTATTACTCAGCGGTCTTTATACTCTTGTGCATCCCATATCTCAAAATGCTCCAATACGTGGGCAGGTACAAGCATACTGCTTACTGTTGAAAATAATCTATCCGTACTCGGTCGCTCCAATCTCTTGCGTCGCATAATGGGAATGTTTAATATCAAATAAAACTACAAAAAAAAATCAATAGCTTTCAAAAAAAGATTTAGCTGTTTTTTCATATATTTGCAAAAATGACTATAAGCTATTAAAATTATTGATGTGGTTGATTTAAAATATTTTAGATCGGTAGTCTTTGCCGGCGACACATTACAAATTACAGAAGACGAACAAAAGCAAGTGGAAGAAAGTTATCGCTTTTTGACATCTTTTGCTCGCAAGAAGATTATTTACGGGATCAATACAGGATTTGGGCCGATGGCGCAATATAAGATTTCCGATGAAGATCAAAAAAAATTACAATATAATATTATTCGTTCACATGCCGGCGGCGCTGGTAAACCATTGGAAAATATCTATGTAAAAGCGGCAATGCTTTCTCGTTACAGAACTTTTATTGCAGGAAAATCAGGCGTTCATCTTGATACCGTCATTTTACTTAAAGAGTTTATAAACAAAGGAATATATCCTTTTGTGCCGGAACATGGCAGCGTAGGATCAAGCGGGGATTTGGTTCAATTATCACATTTAGCGTTGACGTTGATCGGCGAAGGAGAAGTTTTTTATAAAGGAGAAAAGAGAAAAACGGCGGAAGTCTTGAAAGAAGAAACTATAGAACCGCTTTCTATGTATTTGAGAGAAGGTTTAGCATTAGCTAACGGAACTTCTTTCATGACGGGAATCGGATTAGTAAATTTGATATACGCTCAAAAACTCATGCAATGGGCGCTGATCATGTCTACATTAACTAACGAAGTAACCGCTTCTTACGACGATTTTATGTCGAAAGAATTGAATTCTGCCAAACATCATGACGGACAACGTCGTGTTGCAGAACTCATGCGCTTAATTGCGCAAGGAAGCCAACGTATGTTGAACCGACAAAAAGAACTGTACGACAAAGAATTGGACGAGAACGTTTTCCAACATAAAGTACAACCGTATTATTCGCTTCGATGCACTCCTCAAGTCTTAGGACCGATATACGACGAATTGAAAAATGCCGAAAAGGTTTTGATAAACGAGTTGAATTCGGTCGACGATAATCCGATTGTGGATATTGATACGGAATTGGTTTATCATGGCGGAAATTTTCACGGAGATTACGTCTCTTATGAGATGGATAAATTGAAAATCGGCATTACAAAATTAACTATGTTGATCGAACGTCAATTGAACTATTTGCTTCATGACAAGATCAATGGAATTTTGCCGCCGTTTCTCAATTTGGGAAGTTTGGGATTAAATTATGGGTTGCAGGGCATTCAATTTACAGCTACTTCGACAACGGCGGAATGTCAAACGCTTTCTAATCCGATGTATGTGCATAGTATTCCGAATAATAATGATAATCAGGATATTGTAAGCATGGGGACCAACTCGGCTTTGATCGCCAAGCAGATTATTGAAAATTCATTTCAAACGCTTTCCATTCATGCCATTGCATTAGCGCAAGCTGTTGATTATCTCAAGGTAGAAGATAAATTGGCTCCTATTACCAGAGAATTTTATCAAAAAATCAGAGCCATCATTCCATTATTTGTGGAAGATGAACCGAAATATAAAGAGATCGAACAAATTATCTCCTTTTTGAAAAAAGAAAATCCGAAAATAGAATTATAAAAGATACAATTATGAAATATGCATTAGTTACCGGCGGATCTCGTGGAATAGGAAAAGCGATATCCTTAGAACTTTCGAGAGCAGGTTATGCTATTTTGATCAATTATGTTTCTAACAAAGAAGCCGCTTTGGAGACTAAATCCATGATTGAGCAACAAGGCGGGATAGCAGAACTTATGCCGTTTGACGTTACGGATAAACATGCCGTTGATGAAGCCATTGAACAATGGGTTGCCACTCATTCCGATGATTTTATCGCCGTTTTGGTTAATAATGCGGGGATTCGCGAAGATGCTTTGATGATCTTCATGCAAGATGAAAAATGGGATAAAGTCATTAATACCAATCTGAACAGTTGTTTTTACGTAACCCGCCGCGTTTTGAAATATATGTTGTCTAAACGCTTTGGAAGAATTATTAATGTCGTTTCGTTGTCGGGCTTGAAAGGATTGCCGGGACAAACTAATTATTCCGCAGCAAAAGCGGGCGTTATCGGCGTTACCAAAGCCTTAGCGCAAGAAGTGGGCGCGCGAAAAATTACCGTTAACGCCGTAGCTCCCGGATTTATTGACACCGACATGACAAAAGATCTTGATGAAAAATCATTAAAAACCATGATCCCGATAGGAAGATTTGGAACGCCTGAAGAAGTAGCGGCCGTAGTAGAATTTCTCGCCTCGGATAAAGCCGGGTATATTACGGGAGAAGTGATTTCCATCAACGGAGGATTATATACATAGAAAATGATTGTTTTTGATCCGTCATGACAATGCAGAAAATTTAGGAGAATATTATGAAAAGAGTTGTAATAACAGGCATGGGAATATATTCCTGTATCGGAAAAAATCTAGAAGAAGTCGCAAAATCTCTTTATGAAGGAAAATCCGGTATTGGAATTGACCCGATGCGCACGGAATACGGTTATCGTTCGCCTTTAACGGGGATTGTTGAAAGGCCGGAATTGAAAAGCCTTCTGGATCGTCGTTCCCGTACTTGCATAGCCGAAGAGGGAGAATTTGCCTATATTGCAACTTTAGAGGCGTTGAAA
Source organism: Bacteroidales bacterium (assembly GCA_031254805.1). Taxonomy (GTDB): domain Bacteria; phylum Bacteroidota; class Bacteroidia; order Bacteroidales; family WRLA01; genus WRLA01. The sequence continues at coordinate 8,634 of JAIRTP010000074.1, read as the reverse complement.
AATGCAGGTATTGATGGAGATTTTCTTGAAAAGAATGAAGTAGGAATATTTTTTGGAAACGATTCGTCTGCAAAAGCGGTTATTGAGGCGCATATGATTGCGACAGAGAAGAAAGATACGACTTTGATTGGATTGGGATCCGTTTTTCAATCAATGAATTCAACCATTACCATGAATTTGTCTACCATTTTAAAACTGCGCGGCGTCAATATGACCATTAGCGCCGCGTGCGCCAGCGGTTCTCACGCTATTGGCATGGGATTTACATTCATCCGTTCGGGCATGCAAAATGTAGTTTTGTGCGGCGGCGCACAAGAGACGAATTTTTACTCTATGGGCAGTTTTGATGGATTGGGCGTTTTCTCGGTTTGCATCGACGAACCAGCTAAAGCTTCCCGTCCGTTCGACGCCGCTCGCGATGGATTGGTGCCAAGCGGCGGCGGCGCATGTTTGGTATTGGAAGAATATGAGCACGCCAAAAAGAGAGGAGCTCATATCATCGCCGAGATCGCAGGCTACGGATTTTCATCAAACGGAGCATCCGTCATTTCCCAACCTAACGACGCGGGTTCTTTCACAGCCATGGCGCGCGCATTGGAAGACGCTAAGTTGAAAAGTTCCGATATTGATTATATCAATGCGCACGCTACGTCGACGCCGCAAGGCGACGCAGTGGAAGCGATCGCTATCGATAGATTATTCGGCAACACAAAGCCGTTTGTAAGTTCTACAAAATCAATGACCGGACATGAATGTTGGATGGCGGGCTCAAGCGAAGTAATCTACTCTATTTTAATGATGCAAAATTCGTTTATCGCTCCAAATATTAACTTTGAAACGCCCGACGAATTTTCCCAAAAGATAAACATCGCCGCAACAACTATAAATAAAAATATTGATACGTTCCTGTCCAATTCGTTCGGTTTTGGCGGCACAAATAGCGCATTAGTAATAAAGAAATTCAAATAAAAATTTATGACGAGAGAAGAAGTTATACAAAAAGTGAATGCTTTCTTGGTGGAAGAGATTGAAATAGAGAAAGATCTATTAAAGGACGACGCATTGTTAAAAGAAAACCTTGGAATAGACAGTCTTGATTTTGTCGATATTGTCGTTATTGTAGAACGTAACTTCGGATTTAAAATTAAACCGGAAGAGATGGCAAACGTTCGAACTTTATCTCAATTTTACGACTATATCGAGAGTAAAGTAAAAGATAAATAAAGGGCTTATGCAACAACCGCGTCAGTGGAAAGGAAAAACGGGCGGCGGTACATTCGGACAAAAAAGCTTGTTGTTTATCTTCCGGATCATTCATGTCGCCTTTTTTTATCCCGTGCTGTTTGTGGTGATTCCTTTTTACATGCTTTTTGGCCGAAGAGGATATCTCGCCATTATGCGCTATTTTAAACAAATTCGAGGATTATCGACTTGGAAAGCCTTTTGGCAGATATGTCGCAATCATTTGGTTTTTGGGCAGGTAGTATTAGACAGATTTGCTTTATTGGCGAAGAAAAAGGAGTTCTTTAAAATAAACATTACCGGCGAATCTTATTTCGACCGGTTGATCAAGCAGGAAAAGGGGTTTATCATTGCCAGTTCGCATATCGGAAACTTTGAATTGGCAGGTTTGATTTTTCGACAAAGCAAGAAAAAAATCTTCAGCTTAGTCTACGATGGAGAAAATCCCGAATTGCAAAGAAATAGGGAAAAAGCAATGCAAGAATCGAACGTGACAATGATTTCGGTCAAAGAGGATATGTCGCATCTGTTTATCATTAAACAAACTTTAGACGACGGCAATGTTTTAGTCATTCCATGCGATAGAATGTTTGGAAATATGCGCAAAATAAAAATCAACTTTTTAGGCCATGACGCATATTTTCCGTTGGCTCCGTTTCGGATGGCTGTTCAGTTGGATATGTTGATGGTTTCTCTTTTTGTCATGAAGGATAATTATAAAACATATCACGTTCATATTCTTCCGATGGAAACGCATGAAAATAAGGATAATCCGGTAAAAAGAGCGTCGCAATTGGCAAATGCTTTTGCTCGGAATTGTGAAGAAATATTGGAGAAGTATCCACGGCAATGGTTTAACTTTTACAACTTCTGGGAAATGTAAATAATTTACAATCATAATATTATGAAACTTGATTCTCCTCAAAGAGAAATATACTCAAAAGAACAGCATACGGCGTTGAAAGCGCAGCGATTAGCGCAAGAGATCGCTTTTGGGCCGATAACGTTTCAAGTATCGCGCCTGATGGTAAAGTTCGGGATATTCCAAATGCTCGACGACCGCAAAGAGGGATTAACGCTGAACGATATTGTTGAAAAGACAAAATTATCACGTTATGCCGTACAGGTTTTATTGGAATCGTCGTTGACAATCGGAACGATTTTATTAAAAGACGGACGATTTTTTCTCGCCAAAACCGGTTGGTTTTTAATTCACGACGAAATGGCCCGAGTGAATATGGATTTCAACCATGACGTAAATTATTTAGGGTTGTTCTCTTTGGAAGAGGCTTTGTTGAGTGAAAAACCGGAAGGGTTGAAAGTTTTTGGCCATTGGGCGACGATATACGAAGGATTGTCTCAATTGCCGGAACATGTGCAAAAAAGTTGGTTCGGATTTGACCACTTCTATTCTGACAACTCCTTCAAACAAGCTTTGGAGATCGTATTTTTCAATCATCCGAAAAAATTGTTGGACGTAGGCGGCAATACCGGAAGATGGGCTTTACAATGCGTAACTTATGATCCCGACGTGGAAGTTACGATCATGGATCTTCCGCAACAATTAGAAATGATGCGAGAACAGACAAAAGGGTTGCCGGAAGCAGAACGGATTTTTGGATACGGCGCAAATATCTTGGATGAAGCAACTCTTTTTCCACAAGGATATGATGCAATTTGGATGAGCCAGTTCTTGGATTGTTTCTCAGAAAAGGAAGTAGAAAGTATATTACGAAGGGCGGCCGCCTCAATGAATTCCGAAAGCCGGCTCTATATTATGGAGACTTTTTGGGATCGACAACGTTTTGAAACGGCTTCATATTGTTTGGCTCAGATCAGTCTCTATTTTACAGCGTTAGCCAATGGAAATAGTAAAATGTATCATTCCGACGATATGGCGCGATGTGTGAAAAAAGCAGGATTGGAGATTGAAACCGTTTATGACGGTTTAGGGTTGGGTCACGCAATTATGCAATGCAGGACGATAAGCAAAGAGTGAGAAACGGGAATAAGAAATAATATAAAATGAAACGGACGAGCGTATTGAAAGAGAAAAGTTTTGGGTTTGCGATACAAATTGTAGAATAGGAAAAATATTTGCGAAATGAAAAGTAAAGCGAATCAAAATAAAACAGGTATTTAATATTGTAATCTCATGAATAAAAAACTAACAAATCAAGAATCAGGGAATGGCGTGGAAAAAGATTCCTCACTCATTTCTCACTTTTCATTAAAATATATCCCTCAACGTCCGCCGTTTGTGATGATTGACAAGTTAGTTTATTGCGATGCAGAACGAACGGAGACCGAATTCAATATTCTTCCGGATAATCTTTTTGTTGAAAAAGGATTTTTTACGGAGATGGGAATTTTGGAAAATATAGCGCAAACATGCGCGATGCGGCTTGGATATTTGAATGAAAATCAACCGATAAAGATTGGAATGATCGGTTCTGTGGATAATCTTGAATTTAATCAAGCTCCGAAAGTCGGGGAAAAAATCGAAACAAAGATATTAGTAACCGCAGAGGTGTTCAATGTTGTTATGTTGAAGGCAACCGTGATGCGCGGCGATAAAATGATCGCTTCGGGCTCTATGAAAGTGGTATTAACCGATACGGACAGCGCGTCGTAGAAATTAAGAATTGAATTTTGAAATCTTGAAACAGATATGGAGAAAAAAGTTTTAAAGGCGGAGACAGAATTTAAAGTGCGGTTTAGCGAAGTAGACTCTATGAATATTGTTTGGCATGGAGCTTATTCGCTCTATTTTGAAGACGCCCGCGAAGTTTTTGGAAAAAAATACAATCTGGATTATCTCTATATGTTCGAACAAGGTTTTTTTGCGCCTTTAGTGGAGTTGCATTTTGAATATAAAAAACCTTTGCTGTATAAAGATTCCGGAAAGGTGGAGATTATCATGAGAAATACCGATGCGGCAAAGATCATTTTTGATTATAAAATATTTCTGGTTTCTTCGAACGAATTGATTGCCACAGGGCATTCCGTACAGGTTTTTTTAGATAAAAATTATAATTTAATTTGGACTGCGCCCGAATTTTTTCTTCAGTGGAAAAAAGAGAACGGATTGATATGATCTATAAAGTAAGCGACAATATTATTTCAGCGTTAGGATTCTCATCACAGGAGAATTATCAAGCTGTAAAGGCTGGAAAAAGCCAATTGCAGTTATACGAAAACGTATTTGGTATTTCCGAACCTTTTGTTGCCTCTTTATTAGACAATCATAAAATCGACAAGGAATTTGCAACGCTTTCTAATATCGGAGAAAAGTATACAAAATTGGAGAAAACAGCCATACTATCTGCCTCAAAAGCTTTGGAAAACTCCGGAATCGATCCTTCGAACGATAATGTTTTATTCATTTTTTCTACGACAAAAGGAAATGTCGAACTTTTAGAACGGAACGACCGATTTGAATCCGAACGTATTCATTTATGGCGTTCTGCCGAATTGATCGCGCAATTTTTCAAAAATAAGAATGAACCGATTGTCGTTAGCAACGCCTGTATTTCAGGTGTTGCGGCTCAAATAACGGCGGCCAGATATTTAATAGCAAAACGTTATCAATATATTGTTGTAATTGGAGCAGAAGTTCTGTCAAAATTCATCGTTTCAGGATTTCAATCTTTTAAAGCGCTTTCTTCCGAAAGATGTTCCCCATTTGATAGAAATAGAACCGGATTGAATCTCGGAGAGGCGGCGGCGACTGTTATCTATTCCGTTTCCGATATGGATAACCTTCCTCCGAAAAGTATTATTTTTGAAAACGGGGCTATTTGTAACGACGCCAATCATATTTCAGGACCGTCGCGTACCGGAGAAGGATTATTTAACGCTATCTCCAAAGCAATGCGACACATTGATAAAGAAAATATTAGCTTTATCAATGCGCACGGAACGGCGACATCGTATAACGACGATATGGAATCAATGGCCATTGGGCGTTATGGATTGGAAAATGTTCCCGTAAATAGTTTAAAGGCATATTTCGGACATACGTTGGGAGCGGCCGGAATCGTCGAAACAATCATTTCAATGTATGCATTGCAGGAAAATATTATTTTAAAAAGTTTAGGAACAGAAGAAGCAGGCGTCGTATATCCAATAACGATCAATCGAGAGATCATGAAGTCCGACAAAAACGCTTTTTTAAAATTGATATCAGGATTCGGCGGAAGCAACGCCGCTATGATTTTGAAAAAAAATAAATAATATAGAAATTGAAGATCGAATTGAAATCATATTGCCGGATGACAAACAACGCGCTCATTTTGAACGGGAAGGATATTTCAGTGGCGCATTCTGAAGGGGAAAATCGTTCTTGGTTGGATGATATTTACCGATCTCACAAGATGCAATATTTGAAATTTTTCAAAATGGATAATCTTTGCAAAGCCGGTTTTTTGGCGGCGGAATTGATCGGCAACGATATAGGATGGGATAAAACGGTTGTGAAAAACGACGTCGCCGTCGTTTGTTTTAACAGATCGTCGTCATTGGACGATGATATGAACTATCAGCAAACTATTCGGGATAGCGGGAACTATTTCCCAAGCCCTTCGATTTTTGTCTATACATTGGCAAATATCGTGACGGGAGAAATTGCTATACGTAATAAAATCGCAGGGGAGACTTCATTCTACATTATGGAAAATTTCTCTTCGAAACGAATTTTGGAAGCAATTGAAGATATTTTTGCAAATCCTTCCATAAAAGGATTATTATGCGGCTGGACAGAATATTTTGATCAAAATTGCGACATATTAATGATGTATCTTGAACGAAACAAAGGGTTAAAAACAAATATTACAGAAAATATTATTAAAAAAATATATAATTAAGATTATGGAAGAATTGGTATTAGAATTGAAGAAAGAAATTATTGAAGTGTTGAATTTGGAAGGGGTAAAACCCGAAGACATTGACGATAATGCGCCGTTGTTTGGCGATGGTCTGGGACTGGATTCTATCGACGCATTGGAATTGATCGTGTTGATGGAGAAAAATTACGGTATTAAATTAGCCAATGCGGCGGAAGGACGCGAAATATTTAAGTCGATCAACGTAATGGCGGAATATATTTCAAAACACAGAACAAAATAGATGACAGACCGAATTTATGTGACGGGAATGGGAATCATTACCGGATTAGGTATCGGTAAAGAGGCAACATTGCAAGCGTTGCAACAAAAGCGACCGGCTATCGGGCAGTTAAAATATTTACAAACTATTCATAACGATTTGCCTGCCGCCGAAGCGCCGATGAGCAATGAAGAGATGTTTGATTTTTTGGGAATCGAAAGGTCGGAAATTTATACTCGTACAGCGTTAATGGGAAGAATTGCGCTCAAAGAGGCTCTTTTGGAAGCCAAGCTCGACCATTTTTGCAAAAAAAGGATTGCGTTTATTTCCGGTACGACTGTCGGCGGCATGGATCAAAGCGAGAAATATTATAGAGATTTTCTCGCTAATAATGAAAAAAACGCTTATATCGAAGCGCATGATTGCGGCGCAACGACAGAATTGATCGCCAAAGAATTTTCCGGCGTGTTCGATATGACGACCACCATTTCAACCGCTTGCTCGTCGGCCGAAAACGCTATCATTTTCGGAGCCAATCTCATCAAGACCGGACGCGCCGATATTGTCGTAGCCGGAGGCAGCGAATGTTTAAGCAAATTTCATTTTAACGGATTCCATTCTTTGATGATTTTAGACAAGCAATTGTGCCGTCCCTTCGACAAAACAAGAGCGGGATTGAATTTGGGAGAAGGCGCGGCATTTTTAGTGATAGAATCCGAAAAATCTATGAGAGAACGCTCTGTCGCTCCGATAGCGCTTCTGGCAGGATATGGAAACGCATGCGACGCTTATCATCAAACGGCGTCGTCGCCCAACGGAGAAGGGGCTTTTCTGGCGATGCAAGAAGCATTGAAAATGAGCGGATTATCGGCAAGCGATATCGACTATATCAATGCGCATGGAACAGGAACAGAAAATAACGACTTGACGGAAGGAATCGCTATCATGCGTATTTTCGGAGATAATATTCCGGCAGTTTCTTCAACTAAGTCGTTTACCGGACATACGACAAGCGCGGCGGGAAGCGTAGAGTCTATCGCCGCTATTTTAGCGTTGCAGCACAATTTTGTTCCGCTAAATCTTAACTTTTCCAAAAAAATAGACGAGCTCTCTTTTGTACCGGCAACAGACGGCAACCCAAAACGGGAAATGAGGCATACGCTCTGCAACTCTTTCGGTTTCGGCGGCAACGATTCTGCATGTATTTTTTCTAAAGTAGAATAATTATGTCGGTTTATATTAATTCTATAACGCATATTTCCAACCAAGAACCATTTTCGGAACAATGGTTCGAGAATCCTGTTATTTATAATGAGCGTTACGTTCGCTCCGTCGAACCGGATTATTCCGCTTATATACCGCCTATGGTTGCGCGCCGTATGGGCGTCATTTTGAAAAGAGCGTTAGCGTCGGCATTACACGTTATTCAAAAAACCGGCGTGAACAATCCTGACGCTATCATTACCGGAACCGGATTGGGCTGTATTGAAAATACGGAAAAATTTCTAACCGCTATGCTGGATAACCACGAAGAGCTATTAACTCCTACTTTTTTCATGCAATCAACGCATAATACAATCAGCTCTCAAATAGCCGTTTATCTGAAATGCAAAGGCTATAACAGCACATATTCTCATCGCGGGACTTCATTCGATAACGCATTATTGGATGCTTTCATGCAATTTCAATTAGGGAAAATATCCACCGCTTTGATTAATGGTCACGACGAATTAACGCCGAAATATTTTGAGATGTTAGAAAAAATCGGCTATTGGAAAGGAGGATCCATATCTTTAGATGTTTTACGCGCCGGAGATACGCCGGGAGCTTTTGCAGGAGAATGTTCGGTTTGTTTCATGTTGACAGATAAACCTGCTACGAATAATCTTTGTGAATTGGCGGGAATTGAGATGTTATACAAACCGACGCAAGAAAAATTGAAGCGTTCACTGCAAACAATTCTGAAAAGCAACAACTTGACTTTGAAAGATATTGACGCCATCGTAACAGGAATAAGCGGAGATAAAGCAAACGACGATATTTATAAAAATTTTCATGCCAAGTTTTTTCCGGATAAACCGATTGTTTGGTACAAACATATTTTCGGCGAATCTTACACGGCATCGGGTTTGGGGTTATACGTTGCAGCAACCATCCTAGATAGAGAAACCTTTCCGCAACATTTACTTTATATTCAGAAAAAATCCATAACATCTCCTAAAAGGATATTAGTATACAATCATTTTCAAGGCATCGACCATTCGATAGCGCTGTTAAGGAGATAAT
>JAIRTP010000007.1 GCA_031254805.1 Bacteroidales bacterium | reverse complement strand
ATTTGAAAAGATCCGCAATGCGGACACGGCACAAAATAATATCGCTGGTCAGTTTCGTTGAATTCCTTCTCGATACGACTAACGCCCTGAATTGTAGGAGTTGATACAATGAAAATTTTCCGACGCGCAAACGTGGATGTCCTCTGAATCGCCAGCGTTAGCGGATCGCCTTCGGAATCTGCGTCAGGAGGATACGCATCGACTTCATCCAGGAACAAGTAACGCACCGGCATCGATCGCAAACCGACCGCGCTGTTAGCTCCAGTAATGACAACAATGCCGCCCGGAAATTCTTTGCTTTGAACTGTGTTACCAGAATCGCGTGACCTCGGATCCCTCACTTTTCCGCGTAAACACGGACTGTCTTCAATCAGTGGTGCAAGACGACCTTTGCTCCAGCGTTTTCCCATTTCAACAGTAGGTTGAACCACCAACATCGGTCCGGGAGCCTGATCAATGACATAGCCGATCCAGTTATTACCAGCCTCGGTGCCTCCGATTTGAGATCCCTTCATGAACACAACTTTTTCGACAGAAGACGATGGCGATAGTGCATCCATGATTTCTTTTAAGTATGGAGTTCTCTCGGTGCGAAATTTTCCAGGCTCAGAAGAAGCCGTCTGCGAAAGCACTCTGTTTGCATCCGACCAGTCGGAAACCAATAAAATAGAATCCGGACGCAGCCCACCATGATATGGCGAAAAATCAAAATCACTAATATCAAAATCGTTATTTGTCATCACGCGATAACTCTGTCAGAACATCACGAAGCTCTTTCATAAGTATTGCGTGAATTTTCGATGCATCATCAATCGTTGCCAGCAAAGCAGATACACGATCTGGAACGTTCAGAATGCCATCGCGAATGATACGCCCCTTTGCAAACATCGCATTTTTTACAGCCTCCACTGAAATTAGCTGCCCGATTTCGTTTTTTACTTTTGCTTCCAGCAATTTTCCGCGTTCGATTTCGTTTTTTAGACGTGCTTTGGCGTACATAGCATGTACTTCTTTCGCATCTTTGGTTGATAATTCACCGAATTTTCTGCGAGCGGGAAAACTCGGATCGCGCTGCATTTCCAGCATTTTGTTGGCATGATCTTCATCAATCTTGCCATCTTGCGTCTCGATCCTTCCTTCATTTATCAAGTTATTTACGTATTGTCTTGAAAAACCCTGTCGTCTTGCCCATTCTGATTTGGAAATTAGTGACATGATGCTACTTCCTCAAATGTTTTACCAGTTGCTTCCAAAATCGCATTTTGTTTCGTCAATTTCTGCCAACGCCGAATGGCTACATCAACATATTTCGGTTCCAATTCAATGCAATATGCACATCGACTTGTTTTTTCACAAGCAATAATTGTGGTTCCAGAGCCGCAAAAAGGATCAAGAACAATATCTCCTATTTTACTGCTGTTGCTAACGGCTTGTTTTACAAGTTCAACTGGTTTCATGGTTGGATGCAATTTGTTTGCGTCAACTCTATCGAACGACCAAATATCGCTTTGTGTGCGATCTCCACACCAATAACGCTTGTCTTTCCAACCGTAAAGGATCATCTCGTGTTGCCGTTGATAATCTGATTTCCCAACTGCAAAATGATTCTTGCTCCAAACTATAATTGTTGATACATGTCCACCGTTTTTTTCAAACGCCAGTTTTAAGGTATCAAACTCAAAAGCTGACATAAAAATATATATTGCACCGTTGCTGCAATTGATAATATTTTCGCATACAGATGCAATAAATTCGGAAAAGTTTTCGATGTTATCATTTTTGATGGTACGCGTATTTCCGCGAATCATGTCTCTTTGATTCGTTCCGTAATCAACATTGTATGGCGGATCTGTAAAAACCATCTCCGCTTTTTCATTAGACAGCAATTTTCGAAAGTCTTCTTCCTTTGCTGCGTCGCCACACAATAGCCTGTGATTACCTAAAATCCACAAGTCACCTGGCTTAGTGACAACAAACGCCTCTTCTGAAACAGGCTCGTCAAACTCCTCTTTTGCTTCGTCTGAATCATGCAGAAAATCATCCATTTCTTTCATATCAAAACCGGTCATTTCAAGATCGAAATTTAGATTTTTCAGATCCTCAAATTCCAACTTCAATAATTCTTCATCCCATGAAGCCCAATTCGCCGATTGATTTGCAACCAGACGAAACGCCTTTATTTGAGCTTCGGAAAGATCATCGGCAATCACAACGGGTACCTCGGTCATGCCGAGCTTTCTCGCAGCCTTAAGACGTAGATGGCCGTCAACTACAGATCCATCGTTTTTGGCAATAATCGGAATGCGGAAACCAAATTCCTTGATGCAAGCAACCATTTTATCGATTACTTCTTGATTTTTTCTCGGATTCCTTGCATACTCTGTTAAGTATTCAGTTTTGAAGTACACAATTTGCATAGTTTTGCCCATCTTTCATCTAAAATCCATATAAATATATTTTAAGCGATCTCTAAACGTAAGAAAGATCGTCATCATTTTTGTCTGTAAACGATTGTTTCTTTTCTAACGCTAGAAACGCGCCGCGGGACCGGGGCCCGTTATTTTTATCATCTGGAAAGTACCTAAAGCTTTCTTTAAACCTTAAAAGGGGAAATTCCTTTATTTTCAATGAATTAAGTCCACAAAATAAAATTGCCAAAGCATCTGCTGCATTGTCGTCAATGGAATCGAAATTGTGCCGTTTAGCAAAGGCCATCATGTCTTCTTTGGTGGCGTTTCCCTTACCTGTCGCATTTTTTTTAATCGTTCCAACAGGAATGCCAACACATTTGATGCGTTTTTCTTCACATAAAGCAGCCAATATATACATAAATGCACCATAGACATGTGCGGCTTCGATACCTTTGTGGCCGTATACTCTTTCGAAAAATACACAACTGATATTGTGTGCTTCTATCATTCCGATCAGCCAATTGCGGAAACACAAAAAACGCATTCCAGATGCGCCTTTGTTATGCTGTAATCTTTTTGTACCGATTACGATACATCCGCATTTATAAATTGCGTATCCAGTTTTGGTGCCAAGATCGAGTGCTAACACATTTGTTTCCATTATTACACATCCTCTAAAATATCTTATTCACGAAAACTAAAATTTTTATCAAAGTTTTTTTATCTGCAGCTTTGTTGAATACAATATTGATTAATAGACAAAAATCGCCTTCTATTTTTAGTGAACACACATATTTTTCTCTCAAAATAGAGAAAAAACTTGTTTTTGCTCAAAAAATGCATTATTTGTCTATTAGGTAACAATAGAAAGGATAAACGATGGAAAATACAATAAAAGTATCTGAATTCAAATTTGATGAAAAATTGCTAGACGAGTGTAAGTATATACTAGCAGACCGTTATGCTAATGATATCACGTATGTGCAAGCACAATATTGGACAGCAAGTATTAGAATTGCAGTCGAACTACAGGGAGTATATGAAGCAGAATCAAAACAATTGATTCCAGATAAATTTCTCGTAGAAACTAATGAAGCGCTTAAAAAAAACTGCCATCTAAAAGAATGCGTGGTTTTTGTATTGCGCAGTATAGCAGAAGACATTTTATATCTAGAACTATGGGATTTGTTTGAAGAGTACGAAAACCTGCCTTCCTTACTTGATTCTGATGATGTTATTCAAGCATTGAAAAATTTAGACATTAAGGCGTTAGATGAATTGATATCTATATCATCTGCAAACGGTCTCAGAAAGCCAGTAGGACTGCAACACCTTTTTAAGAGCAGATTTACTGAAATCATGATTGATAATGATTTTACAGCAATGAAAGTATTGCGAAGCTAAATAAGATAATTTTGTAAGATTATACTAAATTACATTATTTGAAAGCCGATTTGCAAAAAGCGCAGATCGGTTTTTTATGTTAGCAATTTGAATATAAAATTATAAACGGCCATAAATTGATGAGAATAACACTTCAATAGCGACCAGCATAGTTTTTGCCTAAAAAATATGTGGCTGCTTGTGGAGCTTTAAATCGGGATACGCCGCCAAAAAACATTGTTTTTCAATAAGATAAGTTGGAGGAAATTTATGGGAAAAATTGGCTTCTCACAATGATTGAGAATCCAGAAAAGCCGAAACTTTAGGCTATTTCACTTTTAAAGGAAGTCTGTTTTGAGGTAAGCTAAAAGCAACTTGCAAAATGTACACTCAAAAAAACTGATAGTCCATAAAATATCCAACTGCACATCTTTGGTACCTGAATCAGGAAATGATATTATAAAAAAATATACCTCCAAAAAACCCCAAGGTCCATTCTTCAAAACATATCCGCTTTTAAAAACCCCAAGTTTAAAACTACTCGCAAATCATATTTTTTGATGTAATAGTGTTTTCACTAAAATACCTGCCTATTGTTGCACGATAAAATGCAATACACTCATGACAACTTTTCGTTAATTTTTTATTAACTTTTAAGTTAAAGCAATTATGTTGTTTGTGTTTTTGTTGTAATAGGAGTTTAATATGCTTAAAAAAAATATCACTCAAAAGTAATGAAATTCTCTCTTGGGTTAAGAGATTACTATTGAATGTTTGTAAAAAAATAGACGAGTATGAAAAACCCAAAAGGGAAACACCCCTGAAAAATGAATTGTTTTTTATATCAATAAAGAATGATGGAATATATCTCAATGACATTAAAATCATAGATAGAAAAGCTGAGTTGCAATTCGC
>JAIRTP010000120.1 GCA_031254805.1 Bacteroidales bacterium | reverse complement strand
TGAAGAAATTTTTGAAAATTGTTGTACATGATATTATATTTTAATAATAAACTTTTAAAGGGTGCAAATTTAAGGTATTATATTGAAAAACGTTTCATCGTAACCGAGATTTAATTTTAGAGATGCAAGATTTAACGTCTAAAGGTTATCTGAAATGGAATCCGACAATGTCAACGACAGGATTCTCAAAACCGAACAGGTTGTTGAACTGCGGAGGATCTATAAACTGCCAGCGTCAAAGTCTTGCTTTGCAGTAGCGCGATACCGATATGTTTCTCCCGCAGGTCGCCGACTTGCAGGAGAAAAATATCGGTTCCCCATTCGGGACTTCAGAAAAGCTGTTATATCTTGTTTATTTCGAATCGCTTAATTTGTATTATTTCATTTTTTGTCTATTTCTCAAAAAATCGAAAAAATAATTGAAATTTCAGAAAAAAATCTTTGCAGATATAAAAAATTATGTACCTTTGCACCCTGCAAAATCAAATTTGATGATTGCATGGGCCCATAGCTCAGTTGGTTAGAGCAACTGACTCATAATCAGTAGGCCCTTGGTTCGAGTCCAAGTGGGCCCACAAAGAAAATCATGGAGCCGTCTTAAAAGCGAGACGGCTCCGTTTTGTTTTTAATATGTTCTTTCAAGTAATTCATTGGCATAATACCGAAGCTCGCTGATTCGTTCTTTCGGAACATCCAATTTATCAAGAAGTTGCATTGCTTTTGCATGGTATTGTTTTATATCTTCGCACGCAGCCTCAGGAACGCCGAGACTTTGCCAAATAGCGGATACTTGTTCTATTTTATCCCTTGGAGCGATTTCCTTATTTGCAAAGAGCGCGTCTAATTGCGCTTTCTCTTTTGCGTCGGCTAATTCATAGCCTTTAATGTAAAGATACGTCTTTTTGTTAGCTAAAATATCGCCTCCTCTTGCCTTTCCAAATTTCATATCATGAGAGAATAGGTCAAGATAATCATCGATAAGTTGGAAAGTAAGCCCGATATGAATTCCAAAGTCATAAATTATCTCCGTTTGTCGATCGTCGGCTTCGGCAATGATAGCGCCCATTTTCAAAGCCGCCGCAATCAATACGCCGGTTTTTAGACGAATCATGTCAAAATAATCGGCAATGGAAACATGTTTCGAAGTTTCAAAATTTAAATCCAATTGTTGTCCTTCGCATACTTCAATAGCGGTTTTATCAAAGAGTTGAATTGCTTTCCGGATAATTTTATCATCGACTCGCATCATATAATCAAATGCAATGGCAAACATGGCGTCTCCGGAGAGTATTCCAATGTTAGCGTTCCACTTTTTAAAAACCGTCTCTTGGCCGCGGCGAATGGAAGCGTTGTCCATGATGTCGTCATGAACTAAGGTAAAATTGTGAAAAACCTCCAAGCCGACGGCAGAATCCAAAGCTTTACGATAATCTCCGCCAAATATTTCGCATGTCATCAAAAGCAATACCGGACGAATACGTTTTCCGCCTATATTCATCGTGTAGACAATCGGCTCGTATAATTCTTTGGGATTCGACAGAAAATTTTGGCGGTTCAAGTGTTCGATAAAAATATCTTGAAGTTCTTTTATAGTATGATAATCATTGCTTTTCATATTAACATTCTTTTTTATCTCTTTTTGACAAAGGTACGGCTAAAATCGATTTGAACAAATGTCGCCGGTTCTTTCCGAAAAGGAAAAAACCGTACCTTTGCCATAATCTTTTGGCTTTGGCAAGATGACTTTTGAACAAATAGTTAGAGATATTAATAGTAAAACGTTTGCTCCCGTATACTTTTTGCAGGGAGAGGAATCGTATTTTATCGATCAAATTTCCGACTTGATCGAAAATACGATACTGGATGAGAGCGAGAAGGCGTTTGATCAAACTATTCTATACGGTCGCGATGTAAATATCCCTTCATTGGTACTCCTTGCAAAAGGGTTTCCGATGATAGCCAAGTATCAGGTAATTATTGTCAAAGAGGCGCAAGATATTAAAAATCTTGCAGGGTCAAAATCAAAAAGCAAACAAAAAAAGGCGACAAATGATTCATTGGAATCATATTTGGAGAATCTCTCGTCTTCAACTATTTTAGTTTTTTGCCATAAATACAAAAGCATCGACTCCCGTACTTCTTTAGCAAAATTATTAAAACAAAAAGGCGTAGTTTTTGACAGCGCCAAACTTAGAGATTATCAGATTGCCGGATGGATATCAAGTTATGTCAAAAGTAAAAGCTATGAGATATCTCCCGCCACTTCCAATTTGTTGGCCGAATATTTGGGCAACGATCTTTCTAAAATTAAGAATGAACTGGAGAAACTTTTTATCGGTCTCAACAAAGGCGGCGATATAACCGCCGATTTAATTGAACAAAACATTGGGATCAGCAAAGAGTATAATATTTTTGAACTGCAAAAAGCTCTTGGAACTAAAAATATGTTGAATGTTAACAGAATTATCAATTTTTATGGAGCTAATCCGAAAGAGCATCCTGTTCAAAAGATCATTTCGACGCTTTTCAAATTTTTTACGAGAACGTTGACGTATCATCGTTTGCACGACAAATCTAAAAATAACGTCATTGATTCTCTTGGCATATCTGCTTATGCTTTAGATGATTACGTTCTTGCCGCAAGAAATTACACGCCGCAAAAATTGACGCAAAATATCAGAATCTTAAGAGATTACGACATGCGCTCCAAAGGATTAGGCGCCAACTCCAGCAATATGCCTTCTGCGGATATGTATAAGGAACTCTTTTTCAAACTTATCTATTAATATGGCGGAGACAAAAGAGTTGACTTTTTGGGAACATTTAGAGGAATTGCGATGGCATTTAATTCGCGCAGTTCTTGTCTTGATTGTCTTGGCTATCATTACTTTTGCTTTTAAAGAGTTTATTTTTAATAATATAATTCTTGCTCCAAAAGACAACTCATTTATAACCAATCGTTTCTTTTGCAACATTTTAAAACTTGAAACGTTCTGCAATCCGGAAAATAATCTTGAAGTTATCAACGTAAATATGGCGGGACAATTTATGACGCATATATACATTTCTCTAATGGCGGCATTGATTCTCGGCGCGCCTTATATCATTTGGGAAATATGGCGTTTTATAAAGCCTGCATTAAAAAAAAATGAAAAAAGAAATGGGAGCATTACCGTATTTTTTGGTTCGTTGACGTTTTACTTTGGAATATTGTTTTGTTATTTTGTGATTGTCCCGTTTACGATCAACTTTTTAGGCTCTTATCAGGTAAGCGATAATATAGCTAATATGATCAATCTGAATTCGTACATTTCAACGCTTATGAATTTGATATTGGCTCTTGGACTGGCGTTTGAATTACCTGTTATCATCTATTTTCTCTCCAAATTGGGCATTGTTACGCCCGCTTTAATGAAAAAATATCGGAAAGTTATGGTAATCGTCATATTGGCGTTGTCTGCCGTTATAACGCCTCCCGACATATTTTCCATGATTGCCGTAGCTATTCCTCTCTACGGATTATACGAGGTCAGCATACTCATCTCCACAAAAGCGAATAAAAAAAGGGAAGAGTCATTGGAGGAGGTATAACAATTATCTTTTTTTGCTGAATTGCAGCGCATTCTCATACCAATCTTTTCCGAATTTTCGTATCAAAGGAGCCTTGAGAAATTCAAAAACAGAAACGCCTGTTTCTTTTCCCTTTTTTCGAGCGCAAAAGCAGATATCCCATTTGTGATGGTGTAATTCGAAGAAACCATTAGGTTTTTCAGTAATTCTAATCGGATATAAATGACATGAAACAGGTTTCATAAAATCATCATCGTCCGACATGTTTTTCAAATTGCCGGCTTCCCAAGCCTTTTCGATAGCGCATTTAGCGATTCCATCACTGTCGAAATATAAATAGGCGCATTCTTTCTCATTTATCAACGGCGTGACAAAATTTCCTTCCATATCAAAATCAAAAACGCCGTTTTTTTCAATGACCGATCTCCCTTCAGGCGTGAGATATGGCGTAATTGCATCAATCAAGTCTTCCAAAATCGATATCTCAAATATTTCTAACGGAGCTCCCGCATCGCCTTCAATACAACACGCTCCTTTGCAAACAGAAAGATCGCAAGAAAATTTATCCGCAAAAAGAGCGTCGGGAACAATTACATTACCGATAATATTCATAAGAAGTTAAAAAAAGCGCCGCTACCTTGTTAATTTAATACCATGATCTTTGCGACCGTCGTTTCGCTACCGTCGTCGTTTGTGATATATACGACATAAACGCCCGTACTAACGCGTTTACCATTAAAATCTTTAGCATCCCAAATAGCTTGCCCGCCTCGCGCTTGCGATGCATAAACAATATTTCCGCTCACATCCGCAATTTTTATATGCGCCATATCTACGACGCCCGAAATGGCAATTGGCCCGTCATAATCAGGTTTTACGGGATTGGGAAAAGCGTAAACGTTTTTATTCTCTTTATTTCCTGTCGTAACTTCGTCGCGATAAGAGATCAGGCCTTGATCCGTAGCAAAAAATACTTCTCCTCGATCGGTAATGGTCGCGCCAAGAATATTATTTGAAAACAGAGGAGAATTTTCAGCCGTAAAATGGAAAATGGTCGGGAAGCCTTCAGGCGCAAGTTTATATATACCGACTTTTTCGGCGGAGCACCATTTTTCATTGGCGGCATTTACCGTTATGCTTGAAACTGTAGATTGTGTAAGGAGATATGTCGTATGTCCGTCCCAAAAAAGTTTTGGACGATCGGCGTTGATAGGATACATAGCTCCATTAGAAAGGCGTAAGACGTTAGAAATATCTCGAATAATATAAATACCGTCGTCTGTTCCAATCCATAATTCTCCGTTTTTATCTTCGGCGACAGAAAAAATATTATGCTCAATATTTCCTCTGCCGACTCCATCTCTGATTTTCCTTGCTTTGAGCTCGCTATTTTCATTATAGACAATCAAACAGCGATTATCCCGCGTAACGATCCATTTGTTATTGTAACTATCGACCATTAAACTCATAATATCCCATCCTCCGGTAAATTCTGCTCCGAGGTTATGCGCTTTCCAATTGCCTGTACGATCGTAAGAGAGCAATAAATCATCTACGCTGGAATTTGCTACCCATAAAGTTCCATGACTGTCAAAGGCCAGTCCGGCAATAAATTCGCCTTGCTCAGGAGCATTTTTACGAGGTTGTAAAGGACTATTGTCTGCGTTGAACACATTAGTTACTTTTCCGTCTATTATTTCTATTACCCCTTTTCCCCATGTTCCGGCATAAACGCGTTTGTTATCGAAAGGATCAACAGCCACGCAGCTAACATCGTGTATGTCTTCAGGAAGATTTCCTAATGCAGGACTATAATTTTTCCATGTAGCTCCATCAAAACAGAATAATCCATCGTTTTTCCAAGAAGCCGCCCAAAATATATTATGTCCGCCTGCGGCGACCCATACATTTTGACCGTCGTTAGCCAACGTAAACGCGCTGGCCGTATAAGGCCCGTTTGGTTCAATCTTTTCCGCTAATAAATTCTTCGTATCCTGAACATGAATCAATCCGATATTTCTTTCCGCAATAAAATATTGGTCGTCTCCAATATAACACGCCGTTATGGGGTCAATGGTAACAGTCTCATCTGCAATGGATAATCTGCTAAAAACATATTTTGTGCGGTTCAGATTTTCATAAACATAAAGATGGGTCCATCCGGACGCTAAAAGTTGTCCTTTTGAAACGATAAGATCCTTAACATAGACAGAATAATCGAAAAGTTCTTGAAAATCGTTTTGGAAAGGCGTTTGAGCGATAAGCCTTCCAACGCCTTCCGTATAATATATCAATTTCCCTTGCCAACATTCTATGGCGGTATAAACCGAAGCCGCCGTATCAGGCGTTTCCATCTGCTCCCACGTTTGATAAAATCCTAAAGTCGGGCTATTTTGCGGAGCCCAATAAATTCCATTGTCCGTAGCCGCATAAAAATTTTTATCATCAGCTGTGAAATCATTCACATTGACAGCAATTCCTCCCGCTCCGATTTTATAAGTTTCATTGACCTCTTCACGTTCCAAATCTAATGCGATGACGCCAAAAGGGGCCGACAAATAGGCATATTTACCTTTACAATAAATATTATTGATAGTTTTTCCTCCAATAATATTCGAAGCAAGACGAATATCGGGAATATTGATAATATCGTTTCCTTTCAACAAATCGATAGAGCCGTTATCGTATCCTAAAATGACACAACGTTGGGATTCGTTATAGGCCATCGCCGTAAAATTTATATCCGACAAACCGTCAATTTTGGAAAGATACTCCATAGAATGATCCTTCTTGTTATAAATGAACAGGCTTTTGCTTGTCGCGCAATAAATATCGTCGCCGACAACAGTTACGCCGACGGCATTTCTATACGGAACGTGTTCGCGCCAATGTCCGATGGGAATATCTTGAGCGCCGCTCAAAAACGCCCCGAGAAGCAATAAAATGAGAAGTATTCTTTGTTTCATTATTTTGAAATTTCTTTTTTTAATAATCGATTGATTTATAATAACAAATAACCTATTCGTGAGAAATTATGCCGTCACGTCATTGCGAGCGTAGCGAAGCAATGCGCGAAATTCTACGGTCTCGCTTCCAATCCTTTTTTCTTTATTAC
The DNA here is from genome assembly GCA_031254805.1 of Bacteroidales bacterium. Lineage (GTDB taxonomy): Bacteria > Bacteroidota > Bacteroidia > Bacteroidales > WRLA01 > WRLA01. The sequence goes on along the minus strand of JAIRTP010000120.1, from coordinate 10,550 downwards.
TTCTTTAGAAAAAGTAATGCAAAAATCGCAGCTGTCGACAGCCTACTAAAAATCATCCGTTTCGGCCGGACAAAATGAAACTCGAATGTTTCATTCATTCAGGGTTTGACTTAAAGTCAAGCCCTGAATATTCCAAGCGTTAAAAAAGCGAAACCTTGCGCGCGTCATACTGAACTTGATTCAGGATTGAACTTTTGAACTTCCCGCATCTTACGGTCTTATTTTTAAAGAACTCCGTGCAACAAAAGCCACTTATATAAACCCAAATCTCCGTCAAATATTGCCTGATATTAAATTGAATCTCATTGAATCAATTTGTCAATTTTTTCTATCCGTTTAACATAGATTTTTCCCTTATTCCTATCAATAATCCAGTCAAAACGAGATATAAAATCCCTTCCCACAATTGGTTGTCTTACTCCTTTCGAATAACGAACAACTCCCGTTATGGGGTCCAAATCGCCTATTGTGGCGACGTCGGTTTGTTGCGTAATCAGCGTATCGATTATCATTTCGGCATTCTCTTTTTCTCTCGGGCTTGTTTCTGATAAATCATCTTCCTTTTCGCGTTGCGGTAAAGTAAGAAATTCCTTTGATCCTGTGTTGAAAAGAAAGTCATATTCAATGCTATCCACTGCTAAACGAACGGTAATTCCTATACAGGGATTCGACGATTCGACGGATGTAAACCCCCGTTGTGTCATATAGATGAAAGGAATCAAAAAGCGTAATGGTTGTATCGGAAAAACTCAAAAGCATGTTAGCGTCTCTGTTCGGAAAAGCGTCGCCGCCGATAAAAAATCGGCTCATATTATTGTCCGATGGGTCTTTTGAAAGAGTTGTATCATTGGATTGCGACATCGCCAGCCCCACGAAATCTTTAAAGTGAAAAAAGTCTGACTCCACATCATAATATTTCAATCCGATCTTATAAATAACGCTCTGATTCTCTTTAGTTTTCGTTCTTAGTTTTATCGTTTTTTTGCATTTCGGAAACAGGCCGTTTCCGGAAATATTCTCGCGCAAAAATCCTCCTATTTGGCTATCATAACATAATAAATGCGCAGTTCCGTCAATTTCACAGGGAATAAAAATAGCACTTTCACTCAATACAAAAGAATGTTTTTCGGAGTAATGGTAGGTTGCTTCCGTTTTCTTATCCATTCGGTTTGCTTTTGAGGCAAAACTTACCTGCTTGATTATCGTGCAAGAACAAAGTGCCATGGAAACCGTGCATAACAATACTATTTTTTCATGTCTAATTAGTTGTCGCATTGTTTGTTATATTAAGATATATAACCCGAATCGCCGTCAAAATATGGTCTTATTTGAAAACGTCTTCACTGATTCCAGAGCCCGATAACTTCAGATCATGGAAATAAGCCGGAACTTCTTTGCCTTGTAAATAATCGACGTATAATTTGGCGATATATTGACTCAACATAAAACCATGTCCGCGCATGCCGACAAACAAACCCAATTCCGGATCGACAATATAACGCGGTTCTACATAATACCCCGACCAAACTGCCTGAAATCCTACGCTTGACAACATAGGAATCCAATTCACAAATACCTCGGATACAATTTCATAGAAATCTTGCGAATTAATTTTGAGATTCTTTTCGGTCTCCAATGCATCTATGGCGGGCGACGCGCAGCCGATGATTTGTCCTGTTTCAACCAATTGTTGTCCGTATACGGCCGTGAAACCTCTATATTTTCTTCTGTCAATCAACATATCCAGCATGGTCCCGTTTTTACCCAACAACGGCAACCTTCTCGTAATGAACGCTTGATGTTTTACCGGAAATAATCCGTTTTCTATGCCTAATTTCTTGGCAAACGCGCCGGCAGAACCGCCCAATGCATTCACGAACAATTCCGTAACATATTCCGTATAACCGGCTTCCGCATTATGCACAAGCGCGTGATATTGAGAACCGATTTTTTCAACATCTAATATTTTACTGTTTTCTACAACGATTCCGCCTGCTTCTATACCAATGTTTCTCAAAAGATCAACCGTTTTTCCGGGCGTCGCTTGCCAACAATTTCGAGTGATCAAAGCATGACTATACGTATCTATATTAGGATTGAAATAATCCGATATTTCTTTTTTAAAATCTTTTTTATCAACCATGTATGCATCAGACCACTCTTTTGAGCGTTCCAGCGCTTGATATGTTTTTTCATCGTGCGCAAAAGTCGCGTAACGCGTTTGATGAAAATCGATATTGCTTTTATCCTGCAATTTTTTGAATAATTCAAGATTGTGCGCTGCAATGTCTGCCAAATCAGGATTGCTGAACGCCGGACGTCCGCCCGCAATATTGCGCCACGAACCGCCTCGGTCGTCGTTGACTAAAACGGGTTTATATCCCGCCTCGGAAAGATAACGGAAGAGCGCAGAACCTGCAATTCCTCCGCCGGCAATCAACGCGCCGACTTTTACAGGCTCTTTTTTAGCCGATTTGGAAGGCGCGATCACTTTTTCATGCGGCTTTTTCGGATACAACTCGCCCATATTTATTTGATTGGAAAGCGGTCCGCGAGGCGTCGCTTCGCCTGTAATGGTAATGCCTTTTCCGCGCAAAATAGATTTCAATCGCGTAATGCAACGTTTGCCGCGGCAAGCTCCCATTCCCAATCTGGAAATATGTTTTACTTCATCGATGGAAATAAAGAGACGATTACCAACTTTTTCGACGATCTCTTCCAACGTAACGTCGTCGCAATGACAAATAAATCTTTTCGCAGGAACTTCATCTTTGACAGGTTCAAGATTTATCGGTTCCGGATAATTTTCTTTGACAATAAAACCGCGAACATTGGGCAACTCTTCCCCATGAAGCGTCAATGATTTTACTCGCGCAACATTGGTCTTATTATTTTTGTAAAGAACTTTTTCGATAACGCCTTCGCCGATTTTATTGGCGTAATTATCCACCAAAAACACCTCGGCTTTTTCAGCTACCTCATATTCTACCGGTAAAAACAACCAATCTTTCTTCAAATTATAGCCAAAAATCGCCAACCCCGGACATTGCGAAACGCAGTCCATGCATCCAATACATTTGTCATAATCAATGACGGGAACAGTCGACGAACTGTTTTTTGTAATAGCTCCATAAGGACAAGCAAACGCGCAAGGATTGCAAGCAAATCCGTAAAGGCAATCAATGATCACAAATCCTTTTTGCTCCATTCTTTCTTTATCAGGCCGAGCCGGTTTTTCGATAATGCGAACAGGATGTTGTTGCGATTCAATATATTCTTTGGAAAGAACAAGATAATCGTCGTAATCGTAACGGAAATTCATATCTTTCAAAATATCAAAGGCGGCCTGTTTTCCCCGCAATACGGCAGAAGTTCCTTCGCCGATTCGGATGGCGTCGCCCGCTCCGTAACAAAATCTTCCGAATATCTCATTGCCTTTTATTAACAGTTGATCGTCAGGAATCAACCCCGTACAAATATTTATCGCGTCTATTCCATAAATCGCTTTTTCCGTTCCCCGTATTGGTTCGAAATTTTTACATTCGGCAACGACGGCTCCGATGATTCCATCATGCGCTTTATTTGGAATAGCTTTGATCAAGGTATGCGATGTTAAAATCGGGATCCCCAATCGACGTACGCGGTTAGCTTGTACTGGAAATCCGCCTTCGCGCGGCTGCGCTTCAATAATTGCTTTCACGCAAGCTCCCGCCTGCATCAATTGATAAGAGGTAAGATAACCGATGTTTCCCGCTCCAACGGTTAAAATGTTCTTTCCTAACAGCGTGAATTCGGTATTCATCATCTTTTGAACTACCGCCGCGGTATAAACGCCGGGAACGTCGTCATTTTCAAAAGCCGGCATAAAGGGGATCGCTCCAGCCGCAATGATCAAATATTCGGCGTCAATGAAATATATCTCTTCATTTTTGACATTTTTGACGGCAAGCCGTTTTCCTTCCATGATATCCCATACGGTAGAATTGAGCAAAATGCCGTCGTAACTATCGCCTGCCAAAGTTTTTGCAATATCAAATCCCCGCATTCCCCCAAACTTTTTCTCTTTCTCGAAAAAGAAAAATTGATGCGTTTGCATCAAAAATTGTCCGCCGATATGCGCATTATTGTCGATGACGATATTGTCAATGTTTTGTTTGCAAAGTTCTTCACGCGCAGCAAGTCCCGCCGGACCGGCCCCGACAATCGCTACGGTTGTTTTATATACGGTACAAGGATTTTCAATATACAACGGTTTTTCCGCAGGAATATAATTTTTCGGAACTTCTTTAACTTCGCGAACGCCGTCGACACCGGTAATGCAAATACGCTTAATAACGCCGTCGACCAACATCTCGCAAGCGCCGCATTTCCCTATTCCACACTCTACGCTACGATTTCTGTCGCGCAAACTATGGCTGTGAATCGGAAATCCCGCTTGATGTAAAGCGGCGGCAATGGTGAATCCTTTTTGTCCTTCTATCGTTTCACCATTAAATATAAATGTATGTCTTTCAGTTACCGGAACTTCTAAAATCGGATGTTTATCAATTCTATACATATGTATTTCTTTAAAAAAGATTGATATTTTTTGATATGCAAATATATAAAAAGACTTTGGAAGAACATCAAAACATGAACGAATAAAGTAAGCGCTTGGAATTTAGTATTATTCGGCGTTTCGGCGCTGTATTCTTCTATTTTCTACAGCGGATTAGCGCCAGTCCGCTATGATTTTCCTCCCGGCATTCAGAGTTACAAGAGCTTGTTCTATAGCAGCAAAGAATTTAGTGATCTAAAAAACGATAAATCTTTTTTATCAGCGGTCGCAATCATAAATGAAACGGTTGGGGGTATTTAACTTATGTAACGTATACTCTCTTCTATAGATAAAGATGATTTAAACGCATGTATCATATATTTTTATGCTTTCTAACCTCTTCCGCCACAATATTCTTCATTGTTTCGTACTGTTCTTCCATACTTTGAAGTAATTTATATTGGGCGCGAGCTCGGATCAGATTATGCTGTTCGTTTTTAATTTTATAATAATGATCGCCGTCGATATAATCCATCAAAAAACGTAATACTTGTTCATAAGTAATATATTTTGCCGAAAAAGCGAGATATTCAAGCTCTCTTTCATTCAAAAATTTGACGGTTTCCGACAGATAACCTTGCGTATACGCCCGAAAAATATCTAAATCCATGGCCACATTATCCAAATTTTTATCATCTTCCAATCCGGTATTAGTATAAGAACGCATGGCGTCTCCGTAATCATTCAAACAACTGCTGCACAAAACCGTATCGAGATCGATGACGCATAATACATCGCCGTTTTTATCAAATAAGATATTGTTGATCTTGGTATCGTTATGCGTAATGCGCGCCGGAATATCGCCGTTTTCGATCAACTTCCAAAAATCCGTCATTTCTTCTCGTCGTTCTTCAATCCAATCAATCTCCTTCAGCGTCGCCGCTTTTCGCCCGACAGGATCTTTCGCAAGCGTTTCCTTCCATTGCTTAAAGCGATAACGAATATTATGAAATCCGGGGAGGATATCCGTCAAAGGTTCGTCAAAATCGGACAACATCGCTTGAAATTTTCCAATCCCTTTCCCTCCTTTAAATGCGAGTTCAGGCGTATCGGCTCTCTGATAGTCGAGCGTATCTTTAATGAATACGGACACAGCCCAATATTCCCCGGTTTCATCTAAGAAATATAACGTGCCGGTCTTAGCAGGAACAAGTGTCAACGTTTCGCGTTCAGGATCTCCGCCGTTAGCTATTATTTTCTTCTTTAAATGAGTTGTTACTTTATGAATATTCTCCATCATAGCAGGAATGTTGACGAATATATTTTTATTTTTCCTTTGAAGAATATAATCAGGAGATTCAGAATCGCTGTTTTTAATAACATAAGTATCATTAATGAATCCTTCTCCCAACGGCTTGATATTTTTAATATTTCCTTTCAGATCAAACTGTTCGCCAACATATTTTAATTTCGATTCCATAAGTTTCATTTTTGTGGTAAAATTAATAAAAAAGGGAGTTCTGTCTTAATGCAGAACTCCCTACACATAAAAAACCAGTGTTATGAAAATATTTTAGAATCTATTCCACTACTTCTCCTTTTACTTTTATGGTAACCGGATCATTCGCCGCATTAGAGTAAACGGTAATTGCTTTATCAATGATCAAAGCTCTACTTGTATTGTATTTGACGGAAATGGAATCTTTTTGACCCGGAAGAACCGGATTTTCAGGCGCCTTTGTCGTAGCGCCGCAACAAGCGGAAGTTTTCTCTACAAGTAACGGTTCTTTTCCGGTATTTGTAAAGACAAAATAGCAAACGCCGTCGCTCCCTTTTGCGATTTTTCCGTAATCGTAAATAATGTCGTTATCTACTATAAATTGCTTGTCGAATGTAAGAACAGGCGCGTTTTTGTTTTCTTGAACTTTTTGTTCTTCTTGAGCGAAAACGGCAATGAAACAGATCATAAAAGTTAAAACTAAAGAGGACTTTTTCATAATAATAATGATTTTATCAATTTTTATATAAATTTTATTTCACTTTATAAGAGACAACAAACCGGATAAAATGTAACATCTTTTACCAAAAAGAATGTCGTCCTACCTTAAAACACATGTAATAACATGCAAAATTAGCGCTATTTTTTTCAAAAGAATATTTGAATTTAGTAACTGGAGGCAATATATTATTTCAAATCATTATTGACCGATTAATTTTTTTCACTACTCCTGCTCATCATTGTTTTTTGTTTGTTTTGCGACAACAAAATTACACCTTTTGGATAATCCGAACGGGTTGTTTTTCTTGACTAACTAAAAAATTTAGTCGGTCAGTGAAAAAACTTACGGGTTTAAATAATATACCGTAAATCAATTATTTATATAATTTTCTTATCAATCTCTTACAATAATAAAGTAAATGTTTTAGACCATTAAGAACTAAAAAATAAAGTGCAAGGATATAAAAATAAACGATTGTAAACAAGCCAACTACAAGGGCTATGCGGCCGCACCATATTTGAAAATACTGCCAACCTGATAGATGAATCCGCCTTGTAGGATCACCTGCTCGTGATTTCAACTTTTTTTGGAAAAAAGTTGAAAAAATGTTTGAATATTAAAATAAAGCGTATCGTTTGCAGACGATGACAAAAAAAATCAAAAAACAATGCAACGGTTGCAATTATATGGAAATTTAAATGTTTTACTAAAAGGCAAAGCAGTACCTTTTATGTAACAAAACCTGCTTGCGCTCCACCTCTAATACCGTTTTTATTCTATTGATGATCAAATATTTATATTTGTTTTGAGCGAACTATCGTAATTAATTGTCAATGTTTTTCGTCTTTTTTTTCACAATAGAACATTTTTTTAGAATTTTACCTATCTTTGTATTGTTGTTTTTTTTAACCAAGCAATAAAAAAATCAACGAATATGGCACAAAAAATTGTATTTCACCACCAGAACATGGAAATACCTGTTAAAAATGGAGCCGATGCCTGTTATTATGGCGAGTTGATGTATATCATTTACGATACCTCATAGAAAGATGATGAAACCCTGTTGCTACATAGCATTAGTATTATATTTATTGTTCAGCGGGACAATGGTTTTTGCACAAAATTATTCTTGCAGCGGATTGATCATAGATTCCGTTTCGAGGGAGCCGCTTTCTTATGTTACTGTGCAATTATTGAAATTTCCTGATTCAATACTTTACGCCGGCGCCATTACCGATGGGCAAGGAAAATTCTCAATACAGAATTTGGTGCGAGGCAATTATTTGTGTCGTATCAGTTATGTAGGTTATCAAAAGAAAGATATAAACGTTACCTTTCAGGAAAAACGGGCAGTAAATTTGGAAAAAATCGAACTTATTCAAGCGCAAATACTATTGCCGGAAATTTCTATCAATGCCCAAGGGCCGGTAAATGTCAAAATAGACCGCACCGTTTATCAAATGGACAGTTCATTACTTTCAAAAGTAACTACCAGCGCCGAATTGTTATCTAAAATGCCAGAACTTCAAGTTAATAAAACGATGGAAACCGTAACCATCAAAGGAAAAGAAAATTCCACCGTAATGATTAATGGCGTACTTTTGCCCAACGGAGCTGCCAATATACGCTCTATCAATCCATTAGATATCGAACAAGTAGAAATCATTACTGCCCCAGCATCGGAATATGTCGCCGACATTGACGGTATCATTAATATCATTTTGAAAGAAAAAATAAATGACGGGGTTTCGGGTAGGGTTTTCGGATATTGGTGCGCTCCGCCTTGGAACAGGACAGAAGTAGGAATGAATTTTCAGTATGGGACGGATAAAATCCGTTATACCGTTTCATACTGGTATAGTTTTGACAATTGGAAGTCACAATCGGATACCACTTATAGGGAATCCACCGATAAAGGCGAAAATTTTACCATTTATCAATCTCGTGAGGCGCCGGATAAAAGAAAGATGCATAACCATTTTATTGAAAACAATTTAGAGTTTTATATTAACAAAAATAATTATTTGAATCTGTTCACGAGAAACAATGTCATGACGTACTCTTCTATTAACAGGTTTTATGCCACTCAAAAATATTTCAATCATTTATCTGATACTATTTTTTCTTTGTCTATTAACGAAGAGAATTATAACACAGGTAATTACACTCTGTTTTACAGAAAAAAATTCAACAAGAACAATCATAGATTTACTGCAAATTTCAATTTCCACCATTTATACAATACCGACAATTTTCAATATAAAGAGGCAGAAAACGATGATTCTTTACCGTTTTCTTCCTATACACGAAAAGAAAATACAAAAATATCCCGCTATTCATATAATTTAAAACTGGATTATTATAATCCGATTTCAAAAAAAATTGATTTCAGCACAGGCGCATTGGGTTATTATCAGAATTTCTTTAACAATTATCGAGATGGCGGATTTTCAGATACGATATACAATTACAGTACACTGAAAGGTCATTATTATGCAGATATAGTGTTTCGTTTGCAAAATTTCGCTCTTAGGATTGGCAATAAAATAGAAGGATATTTTGCTTATATAGAAAACGTATCATGTGCCGAACAATTATCTTATTTGCCATCTTTGGCAGTTTCACAAAAAATAAATAATGCTCACACTCTACGTTTCAACTATCGAGCTGTAAACTATTATCCAAATGTTTGGATTCTAAATCCATACCGTACTTATTCGGCAGACTCACTGACAGCGCGGGAGGGAAATCCCAATATCAAACCCGCTACCCAACATGACTTTTCTTTAGAATATCAATACAGAAAAGGAATTACAACTTTAGAAACCAATGCCTCTTATCAATACAGGCACAATGATTTTATGTATGAATCGGAATTAGATCAACAAAATATTCTAGTTTATCGTCCAATAAACATAAATGGGAAAAATCGTTTTTCTTTTTACGTTAATACTTCATTTGATTTCGATTTTTTGTCTCTTTCTGGCTCTATAAATCCTTATTATGAGCACTTTAACAATCGAAACGATTATCGTAAAAATTTTAGTTGCAATATTGATGTTTCTATGGAATTTTATCTCCCATACGATTTTGGAATAGATATATATTTCTATTATTATGGAAAGAGATTTACTTCACAAGGATATACACAATATGCCCCAATGCTTTTGTTAGAGATAACTAAAAAACTATTTAAAAAAAGTGTGAGCCTTGATATCGGCTATTCAGGTTTATTTTTCCCCGATCATAGAATTACTGTAACCGAACAACCGGATTTATATCAATGGCAGCAATATAGCGTTAATCAAACAGGTTTTTGGATAAATTTTAGATATTTTTTCCAAAAAGGAAAAGAATATAGAACGGAAAGAATAGAAAAATATATGGAGCCGGATAAAAATCGGTAATACTACAATATTAAGAAAAACAAAGAATACAAGAATAGTGCAGATATGATTTTTTCTTTCAACACGACGAAATGGACTGCGGATCTGCTTGTTTAAGAATGGTTTTGTCACACTATAGCTCATATCTTTCACCATCCGATGCAAAAGAAAGCTCCTATGTTCTAAAAACAGGGATAACCCTTTTCGGAATAAAAGAAGCTGCCACAAAGTTCGGATTAGATACCTTTGCATCAAAACAAACTTTAGAAGAACTTATAAAGAACCAAAAACATTATCCCCGTATTTTGCATTGGCATCAAAATCATTTTGTCGTTTTGAAAAAAGTGCGGAAAAATATTTTTACAAGAAAACACACTTTTTTTATAGCCGATCCGGGATATGGAATTATAAAACTGAGTGAAAAACAATTTTTATCCCATAGGTATAATAACAAAACAGCCTCAACTCAGAAAAGACTTGAGGTTGTTCCGTTATATGAAGTTATTAGTTCCTAAAAATCAATTTATCTTCTTTATAATCAAGAATGATCGGACGTTCTCTATTCACTTGTTCCGCTAAGATCATTTTTGAAAGTTCATTAAGAGCTTCCCGCTGGATAACGCGTTT
>JAIRTP010000098.1 GCA_031254805.1 Bacteroidales bacterium | reverse complement strand
GCGATGTCTCTCATAAAAAAATACTGGAAATCGAGAATAAATTGAACAATCGTCCGAGAAAAGTGCTAGGATATAAAACACCGTTCGAGATTTTCTTCGGTCATGGCGCTTTTACAACCGATGGGTGCTGATGGTGTTGCACTTCACTCTTGAAATGGCGATATATATCCCTTATCCCCGAACATATCCCCTTGAAATTTAACGATTAAATCCTCAACAGGAGTTCGATCATCGCAATTTCCAGGAGTTAATTGTGCATTCACCACATTTCCGTTTTCGTTTATAACCAAATGAAATTTAAAGCCAAAAAACCAACCCATGGTTGATTTTCCTCTTTCTGCTAATCCATTAAAAACTTTGTGACTGAATATTCTTTTGTTGTTGCATACTCGAATTGGAGTAGAATCAATAAATGCTATATGGCTGTCACTTTTTATTATACATGCAAAAAATATCATCATTATCGGTACAATCCTTGATTGAAGAGTTAAAAATCTATCATAACTTGGCATTTTGGGAAATTCACGCCGATATTCCGGCATGCGATATAAATAAAAACTTTTAAAATCTTTCATGTGAGAAGTTTGAAACATGAGCAAAATCGTCATGATCTCACTGACACAAAGTCCCTGTGTCCTGGTTGGTTTTCTCATCGGTTTAAACGAAAAATTTCCTCCTCATATGCTTTGCAAAAATCATCTACAAAACAAAATAATTCCGTGATATCATGGCGCATGGCTAGATTCCTTTCTTAGATACATTGAAAGTCTAGCCTTTTTTATCTCTTTTATAAATTCCTTTTTTTAATAAAATCTAATCCATAGTTCGCGTTATTAACAATTGTGATGTGCGGTGTAATATGCGGGCTTGACAGTTTGTGTGAGCTTGCGATTTACGCAAGGAGTAAAAAGTCATTTTTTCGAGAGAATTTCGGAATAATGAAAATTCCCTCGAAATCCACACTTAGCCGCATTTTGCGCATGGTTAACGGAGAGAAAGTTGCAAAAGCCACTATTGACATAATGAAGGAAAAGGCTGAAAATATCGGCGATATAATTGCGGTTGACGGAAAGGCAATTTGCAGTACATCGAAAAAGAGTAAACCTCATTCCGCTTTGCAAATTTTAACGGCTTACCTCACGGAATCAGGAGTTGTTTTGGGACAACAAGCCGTTCATGAAAAGACAAACGAGATACCGGTTTTTCAGGAAATGCTCGAATATCTGGACGTGAACGGGAAAACAATAACCGCCGACGCCATGCATTGTCAAAAAGAGACTTGTAAAAAAATTATTAACAAAAAAGGGAATTACGTCTTTGGATTGAAAGAAAATCAGAGAAATTTTTACAAAGACGTTGAATTATTTTTCAATGACAAACAAAATTGCGAAAATATCGAAATATTTGAGGCTCCGATTGAAAAATCGCACGGCAGAACAGAAAGGAGAATCTGCTCAAAAATCAAAGACATAAGCCGGTTCGGCAATCTAGAAGATTGGTCCGGATTCGAGACAATTTTTTCAATCAGGAGAATGTCAAGCGACAAATACAAAACAACCGACGAGACAAATTATTACATCACGAGTTTATCGGAAACTCCTGAAAAATTGCTTAAAATTACACGAGAGCATTGGAAAATCGAGAGTTTGCATTGGATGCTCGACGTTGTGTTTTCGGAAGATGATTGCCGTCTTCAGTCGGATGACGGGCAAATGAGCCTGAATGCGTTCAGAAAACTCGCGGTTTTTCTTCATCGAAAACATTGGAAATCAACGGGATGCAAACAAAGCGCTAAATCAAATATGCTTAAATGTTTGATCGATGAAACGTTCCTTATCACTTTTATTAGGCACTGTTAACAAACTCAATGATATGGTATTATGAAGTTTCATATTGTGGAGGCGTGTATGTCAGAGAGATTATATCCATTGAATGAGAGAGTATTTAATAGCGAGATTTTACCATTGATTTTACAGGAAACTACGCCGCTTGGAGGTCGTCCACCGAAGATAAGTCATTACAAATGTTTTTGCGCCATGCTGAAAATGCTATCATGTTCAATGCCTTGGCGCGACTGTCCTCGAGAGTATGGTCCTTGGCACACAATTTATACGCGCTTTAAAAGATGGAGTGAAAATGGCCTGTTTTGGAAAATTTTAACCACTCTAAAACAGAAGAAACGACTGGAATTTCAGATTATTTTTATGGATTCCACCACTGTGAAGCTTCATAGGCACGGATCCGGAGCTCAAAAAAAAAAGAGGCCCTCAAAATATAGGTAAAAACGTGGCGGGCAAAGGATCAAAAATTCATATAATCATTGGGAAAAATGATGCTCTTTGTGTGGATATTACAGGAGCTCAAGTACATGATTCCAAAAAAGTTGAAGAAATGATAAATTTTCTAAATCTCGACGAAATCAAGAGATTTGTTGCGGATAAGGCCTATGATACGAACAAAATCAGAGATTTCTTGAAAAAAAATGATATTCACGCTGAAATTCCGAATAAAAGAAATAGAAAGGCACCGTTTAGATTTGATAAAACAGTCTACAAATGGCGACATCGCATCGAAAATCTTTTCCAAAAACTAAAAGAAAACAGAAGATTATGCATGCGCTTCGACAAACTCGATTGTACTTTCATGGCCTTCGTCGCAATCGCTCTTATAAAATTGCAGGTTTGTTAACAGTGCCTACTACACTTTTAACTTTTTTCCAACTTCTATTTCAGGAGGAGTATATTCACGGTTTGTGGACATTTTTTGAGTTTTTTTTTGAAAAAATATAAAATTATTGCAAATAAAATTTTTGAAAGCCATAAATCGATAAGAGATGCCCTCAAAAGAAAAATACACA
>JAIRTP010000025.1 GCA_031254805.1 Bacteroidales bacterium | reverse complement strand
CAGCGGAAAAAAGGGATCTTTTCTCATGTTAAGTTTCTCATAGTGGATTGTTTTGGTTAATGTTTTTCACGAAAGTCCGTATCTCCCCGATGCGGGCTTTTGATTTTTTTGGAAAATGCTAAATAATATAGTTTGTTTTTGGGGTCTTATTTTTATGCACAGCGATAGTCGTTGATACTCTGAATTAAAATTTATTATTAACAATCTCTTCTTACTCCGGTTGATTTATTATCTTTGTAAACCTTTTTATAGAATGATAAATCACTCAATAACATGTATTTAATATTTGACACAGAAACTACGGGGCTGCCGAAAAATTATGATGCGCCGATAAACGACTCAAGCAATTGGCCGCGGCTTGTACAGTTAGCGTGGCAGTTGCATGATAAGACGGGAAAACTGATAGAAGCGCATAGTTTTTTGATAAAACCGGAAGGTTTTACTATACCGCCCGGCGTTAGCTCTTTGCATGGAATTACTACGGAAAAAGCCCTTGCCGATGGATTGAATTTGTCAAATGTTTTAAAACAATTCAGCGACGTCTTAGAAAAAGCAGAAGTTATTGCAGGACATAATATTGAATTTGACAATAATATTGTATTGGCTGAATATTATCGTTTGGGACAAGAAAAGGATCTTTCGGAAAAAACGATATTGGATACTAAGGTTCTTTCTACTGATTTTTGTGCGTTGCCGGGCGGAAGGGGTGGAAAATTTAAATGGCCGACATTGAGCGAACTCCATAAAGAATTGTTTGGGAAACCTTTTGCTGAAGCGCATAATGCCGCGTATGATGTAGAAGCAACGGCGCGTTGTTTTTTTGAGTTAATCAGGATAAAAATCATTCCCTATAAAAAGGCGGAATTATCAAAGCAAGAATTTGAAGCGTTTTTAGAAGCAAATCCCGATGTTGTACAATCTGTCGGTATTGATGCTGAGAAATTCTCTTTTAATACGGCTCCATCTTTGGAAACGGAGCAAGAGGCTATGGTTATTGATTCGGATATTCCGTTTGTTCATCTCCATGTTCATACACAATACTCTATTTTGGATGGCGCGGCTGCCGTTAATACTTTGGTGGAAAAAGCGGTAAAGGATAACATGACGGCTATAGCCATTACAGATCATGGAAATATGTACGGCGTGAAACATTTTCACAATGCAACGACAAAAGCGGGGATAAAACCTATCATCGGATGCGAAGTGTATATGGCGCGGGATAGCATGAAAAATCGAAATAGTAAGGATGAGCAATCAATGTATCATCTTATTTTGTTGGCGAAGAATCTGGTTGGTTATCACAATTTGATGAAATTGGTTTCTTACGCTTGGCTGGATGGTTTTTATTATAAACCGCGTATTGATAAAGAGCTTTTAAGCCAATATCGCGAAGGCCTGATCTGTTGTTCGGCTTGTTTGGGCGGAGAACTTCCTAAAGTTGTTATGTATGAAAGCGAAGAGAAAGCCGACGAGGTTGTAACGTGGTATAAAAATCTTTTTGAAGAAGATTATTATATTGAAATACAACGCCATAGAACGGATAATCCAGAAAAAAATCAAGAGGTTTATCTAGATCAGATTATTGTTAATAGGAAATTGATTGAACTTGCAAAAAAGCATCAGGTAAAAATCATTGCCACAAACGACGTTCATTTTATAAATAAAGAGGACGATCCGGCGCATGATAGATTATTATGTATTAGTACGGCAAAAGATCTGTCCGATCCGAATCGAATGCGTTATACCGGAGAAGAATATCTAAAAACGCAGGCGGAAATGCGGGAGCTTTTTGCCGATATTCCGGAAGCATTATTTAATACGCAGGAAATTGCAGACAAAGTAGAGGAATATCCGTTGAAAAGAGAACCTATCATGCCGGAGTTCCAGATACCTGAATCGTTCGGAACCGTAGAAGGCTATCGAGAAAAATATCCTAGCGACGCTTCGTTAAAAGAGCTTTTTTCGGAAGAAGTGTATAATAATTTTAGAACTTATGACAAAGCGTTGCGGGTCTTGCTCGAATCGGATTATTTGACTTGTGTTGTTTATGAAGGAGCTCGTGCGAGATATGGCGATATTATTTCGGAGGTTAAAGAACGAATAGATTTTGAATTGACGACTATCCGAAACATGGGTTTTCCGGGCTATTTTCTTATTGTTTGGGACTTTTTGAAGGCGGCGCGGGAAATGGGCGTCATTGTTGGCGCCGGGCGCGGTTCGGCGGCGGGATCGGTGGTTGCGTATTCCTTGAGAATCACGGATATTGATCCTTTGAAATATAATTTACTTTTTGAGAGATTTTTGAATCCCGATAGGATCAGTATGCCCGATATTGATATTGATTTTGATGACGACGGAAGGGCAAAAATTCTTAATTGGGTACTTGAAAAATATGGGAAAGAACGTGTCGCTCACATCATTACTTTTGGCAGGATGGCCGCTAAAACCTCTATTCGCGACGTAGCGCGGGTGCAAGGATTGGAATTGAAAGAATCGGACAGATTGGCAAAATTAGTTCCGGAACGCCCCGGAACTTCTTTAGCGGGAGCGTTTAAAGATGTGCGCGAGTTGCGGGAAGAGTTGGAGCATGGAGTTCCCGAAGTGCGTTCGGTTCTGGAAAATGCGCAGAAATTGGAAGGCTCTATCCGGAATACGGGCGTACATGCTTGTGGAGTGATCATCGGACGGGATAATTTAGAGAATTATATTCCCATTTGTACGGCGAAAGATTCCGAATTGACTTATGTAACGCAATTTGACGGAAAGCATGTGGAAGATGTGGGATTGCTGAAAATGGATTTTCTTGGACTGAAAACGTTGAGCATTATAAAGACGGCAATTGAAAACATTAAACTTGTTAATGGGATCGATATTGATATCGATCATGTTCCACTCGACGATAAAGAGACTTACGAACTTTATAGCCGCGGCGAAACGACCGGATTATTTCAATTTGAATCGGATGGGATGAAAAAATACCTGAAAGAGTTAAAACCGACGGTTTTTGAAGATCTGATTGCAATGAATGCGTTGTATCGTCCCGGTCCAATGCAATATATCCCGCAATTTATTGCGAGGAAAAACGGAATGGAAGAGATCTCCTATCCAATTGAAGGCATGGAAGAGTATTTGGCTGAAACCTATGGTATTACCGTTTATCAGGAGCAAGTGATGCTCTTGTCGCGAAAATTAGCGAATTTTACGCGCGGAGAGTCTGATTCTTTGCGAAAAGCGATGGGGAAAAAGCTCAAAACGGAAATGGAAAAACTTAAAGAGAAGTTTTTTAAAGGTTGTGAAGAAAATGGACATAATAAGGAAATTGTAACTCAGATTTGGAAAGATTGGGAGAGTTTTGCGGAATATGCTTTCAATAAATCTCATGCAACATGTTATTCCTATATTTCTTATCAGACCGCTTATTTAAAAACGCATTATCCGGCGGAATATATGGCGGCGGTTTTGAGCCATAACTTGAACAATATTAAAGATTTAACTTTTTTTATCGATGAATGTAACCGAATGGGGATAAAAGTTTTAGGCCCTTCGGTCAATGAAAGTCGCGGGAACTTTTTTGTTAGTCATAACGGAGAAATTCGCTTTGGACTCAACGGAATCAAAGGCGTAGGTGAAGGCCCGACGGAAGAGATCATTCGGGAACGAACAGAAAACGGACCGTTCGAAAATATTGTCGATTTCATATCGCGGCTCAATCCCCGCATTGTCAATAAAAAGAGCATGGAAAGCTTGGCTATGTCGGGAGCTTTCGATTGTTTTGAATCAATACATCGCGCGCAATATTTCCATCAAGAACACCCTAACGATCCTACCTTTATAGAGAAATTGATTCGCTATGGCAATCGTGTGGCTGAAGAAAAACAATCATCGCAAATATCTCTTTTCGGAGATGTTGCCGAAACAGAAGAAAATCCGATATTGGAACCTCCAAAATGCGCTCCATGGAATCACATGTTCATGCTCAAACAGGAGAAAGAGTTGACCGGCTTTTATATTTCGGGACATCCGCTTGATCAATTTAAGGATGAGATAAAGTTTCTTTCAACTGCTAAAATATCAGAATTGATTGAAAATCAAGAAAAATTTAAGAATCGAATCATTAAATTTGCGGCTATAATATCCAACGCGCAACATAGATTGTCGAAAACAGGCAATAATCCGTATGGCATCATCACTTTTGAAGATATGTCCGATTCGATCCAGATCAGGTTTTTTAAAGAAAATTATTTAAAATACAGACACTTGCTCGAAGAAGATAAAGCGGTTTTTGTAGAGGCAAAAGTAGTTGAGAACCGGTGGATTGAGAAGACCAAGGATATCGGTGAAGAAAAAGAGAATATAGAAATCGAAATACGCCCTCTTTCTGTGATGCTTTTGGATGAAGCGATGAATGAAGTGGGGAAAACTATACAAATATGTATCGACTTGAAAGATATAACTTCTGATTTGACCAAAAAAATCTCTGCTCATGCTAAAAAATACAAAGGAAATGGCAAGATGTCCGTTCAAATCAAAGACGCCACCTGTAATATGACCGTGATCTTAACCAGCGTCAAGAAAGTAGATATTTCCAGTTTATTAAAATTTTTGAAAGACTTTCCTGATATAGAATATAAAGTTTTGACAAGATAGCGTTTGGAAGGATAGAAGGGAATAGTCTAAAGGTGCGAGGTTGTAAGACCTTCGCTTTTTAGTTGCATAAAGGACATGAGAAAGTTGCGGAGATTTTTTTTTGTTTCCTGCATGAAAATCTTCGAACGTCTTCGCGGTTAAGCGTTTTTATCTGTGATAATCCGTTTCATTCGCGCCGTTCGTGTGCAAAAAAAACCTCTTATGATTTTAGTTCCGCCCATTCTTTCCCCACAAGAAACCTTATTTTTTCTCTAAAAAGATTTTTTCTCAACTTTTATGGAACACTTTTTCTTGTTGGCGGAACGTATAAATCATTGAATATCAAATTTAAATAGATTTTTTCAAAGAAAATGCAAAAAAATATCAGAAAAAGATAGAAAAATATTTTGCAGCTTTAAAAAAAAGCGTACCTTTGCAATCCTTTTTGAAAGAAATATCGAAACTTTTAAAAAGAGGCGTTAATAAAGGAAATGATGGAGTAAAAACTGCCGATGTAGCTCAGTTGGCCAGAGCAGCTGATTTGTAATCAGCTGGTCGGGGGTTCGAATCCCTCCATCGGCTCCAGTTCTTAGAACAAAATTGAAAAAATTGGGGAGATACCAGAGCGGTCAAATGGGGCAGACTGTAAATCTGTTGGCGAAGCCTTCGGAGGTTCGAATCCTCCTCTCCCCACTCAGTTTAATTCGGAGATTAAAACCTTATTAATATCCGATTCAGTTTGCGGAAGTAGCTCATCCGGTAGAGCGACAGCCTTCCAAGCTGTAGGTGGCGGGTTCGAGTCCCGTCTTCCGCTCAAAATTTATTTTATATTCTTGTTAAGAATAAATATAATACGAGTCGAAGCCGAAGTAGCTCAGAGGTAGAGCGCTTCCTTGGTAAGGAAGGGGTCACGAGTTCAATTCTCGTCTTCGGCTCTGAGTTATGATATAAATTTAGTTAGATTACACACATTCAAACATCTTTTTGAGTTATGGCAAAGGAAAAATTCGAACGGGCGAAACCGCACGTAAACATTGGAACAATCGGACACGTTGACCACGGTAAAACGACGTTAACGGCTGCAATCACCTTGACGCTTCAAAAGAAAGGTCTTGCAAGTTTTAAATCTTTTGATTCAATTGATAATGCTCCTGAAGAAAAAGAAAGGGGTATTACCATTAATACTGCTCACGTTGAGTATGAAACAGAAAATCGTCACTATGCGCACGTTGACTGTCCCGGTCATGCCGACTATGTAAAGAACATGGTTACGGGAGCGGCGCAAATGGACGGCGCTATTTTAGTTGTTGCATCGACCGACGGTCCGATGCCTCAAACGCGTGAACACATCCTTTTGGCTCGTCAGGTAGGCGTTCCAAAAATCGTTGTTTTCATGAATAAAGTGGACATGGTAGACGACGAAGAACTTCTCGACCTTGTCGAGATGGAAATTCGCGATCTTCTTTCATTCTATGGATTCGACGGCGACAATACCCCTGTTATCAGAGGTTCGGCGTTGGGTGGATTGAATGAAGAACCGCAATGGGCGGAAAAAATTCTTGAACTTATGACTGCTTGCGACGAATGGATTCCACTTCCGCAACGCGATCAAGATAAACCATTTTTGATGCCGATAGAAGATGTGTTCTCAATCACCGGACGCGGAACAGTTGCTACCGGACGTATCGAAACCGGAATCATTCATGTTGGCGACCCTGTAGAAATCATCGGTATGGGTGCAGAAAAATTGAAATCAGTTTGTACGGGAGTTGAAATGTTCCGCAAACTTTTGGACGAAGGACAAGCGGGCGACAATGCAGGTATCCTTCTCCGCGGTATCGACAAGAAAGAAGTTTGCCGTGGTATGGTTATCATCGCTCCGGGCTCGGTAAAACCGCACAAACATTTCAAAGCCGAGGTTTATATCTTGAAAAAGGAAGAAGGCGGACGTCATACTCCGTTCCATAACAGATATCGTCCTCAATTCTACTTCCGTACAACCGATGTAACCGGCGAAGTACATCTTCCGGAAGGAGTTGAAATGGTTATGCCCGGCGATAACTTGACTATCGAAGTTAATTTGGTTGCCGATGTGGCTATGAGCAAAAACCTTCGTTTCGCTATCCGTGAAGGAGGTCGTACGGTAGGCGCAGGTCAGGTGACTGAAATTATTGATTAATAATAGTTTAAAAAGCATAAAGAACAGTAGAAGAGAACGGATTTTGTCTTGTTCTCTTCCACTGTTAAGGGGCATAGTTCAATGGCAGAATAGCGGTCTCCAAAACCGTTGATGGGGGTTCGAATCCCTCTGCCCCTGCAAAAATAAATAAAGTAAAAAATTTAAATATTAGATTCACATGGCATCTATAAAAAAGTACTTTCAAGAGAGTTATGACGAATTGATTCATAAAGTTTCATGGCCGACATGGAAAGAGTTACAAAGTAGCGCTGTTGTGGTATCCATTGCTTCCCTGATAATCGCGTTCGTGGTTTTCTTGATGGATATTTCGTTTGAAAAAATCTTAGAGTTATTCTACGGTTTATTCATGTAATTAATCTGATATTTATTTTTGTAATAGCCGGCAGGCTCCGTATTTTAAGGAAGATATATGAGTGAGAATATTAAAAAATGGTATGTTGTTCGCGCCATCAGCGGTAGCGAAAAAAAAGTAAAACAATACATCGAATCCGAGATTGTCAACTATCATTTGGAAGATTATGTATCACAAGTACTTATTCCTGTTGAGAAAGTTTACCAAGTAAGAAAAGGTAAAAAGATCAGTACGGAGCGCAACTATTTTCCGGGCTATATTTTGATAGAAGCAGCTTTAGTAGGCGAAGTAAAACATATCATTCGGAATGTTCCGGGCGTTTTGGGCTTTTTGGGCTCAAAAGAGAATCCCGATCCGCTCCGTCCGTCGGAAGTAAACCGTATCCTCGGTAAAGTCGACGAACTAACGGCTCAGGGAGAAGAGGTAAATGTTCCTTATGTAGTAGGGGAAACAGTGACAGTGACAGACGGCCCATTTAATAGTTTTACAGGTACGATTGAAGAAATTAATGAAGAGAAGAAGAGATTGATTGTGATGGTGAAGATCTTCGGTCGTAAGACGCCGCTTGAGTTGAATTTTATGCAAGTAGCCAAGGAGAGTTAGAAAAAGGCGTTACTAAGTTATCGTTTTTCAGAGGACGATAAAAAAAGTTAAATCAATTAAAGTTTAAAACAAATGGCAAAAGAAGTTAGCGGTTTAATCAAATTGCAAGTAAAAGGCGGCGCTGCTAACCCGTCTCCTCCGATAGGTCCTGCATTGGGAGCCAAGGGGGTGAATATTATGGAGTTTTGCAAACAGTTCAACGCTCGTACGCAAGACCAGGCGGGTAAAGTATTGCCGGTAATTATTACCGTTTATCATGATAAGTCGTTCGATTTTATCATTAAAACGCCGCCGGCTGCGGTACAGTTGATGGAAGTTGCCAAACTCAAAAAAGGATCTGCGGAACCGAACCGTAACAAGGTCGGAACCGTGACGTGGGACCAAATTCGTGGAATAGCAGAAGGAAAAATGAAGGATATGAATTGTTTCACGGTAGAATCCGCAATGAGTATGGTGGCAGGAACAGCTCGCAGTATGGGAGTAAGAGTAAAAGGTGAACCGCCTTTTGTAAAGTAATTGCCAACATCAGTCGAATACATTAAAAATTACAGAAATGGCTAAACTTACAAAAAAGCAAAAAGAAGCTTTTGCAAGGTTTGACAAAAGCTCTGTGTATTCGCTCGGAGAAGCCCTCAATACAGTAAAAGCTATCACTTACACCAAGTTCGACGCATCGGTGGATATCGACGTAAGGCTTGGCGTTGATCCGCGTAAAGCGAATCAAATGGTAAGGGGAGTTGTTACGCTGCCTCACGGAACGGGAAAAACGGTAAGAGTGCTTGCGCTTGTTACCCCCGATAAAGAAGAGGAAGCAAAAGCTGCGGGAGCAGACTATGTTGGCCTTGACGAATACATTAATAAAATTAAAGGTGGTTGGACGGACATTGACGTTATTCTGACAATGCCTACCATTATGCCTAAAGTGGGCGCGCTCGGTCGTATCCTCGGTCCTCGCGGATTGATGCCGAACCCGAAGTCGGGAACGGTAACGATGGATATCGGGTCGGCTGTTAAAGAAGTAAAAGCGGGTAAGATAGATTTCAAAGTTGATAAATTTGGTATCATTCATGCCGGAATCGGAAAAGTTTCTTTCACGAAGGAACAATTGGAAGATAACGCGCGCGAAATGTTGCACACTATTGTCAAATTGAAACCGTCTGCAGCAAAAGGTACTTATGTGAAAAGCGTTTATGTTTCCAGTACAATGAGCCCTGGCGTGCAAGTTGATACAAAAACGGTAGCGCAGTAAGCGAAATCATTATTTAATCATTTAAAAAGAAAAAGTAGCTTATGAATACAGAACAAAAAGTACGAGTTGTAGAAGCCTTAGCTGAAAAACTTCAGCAGTATGATGTCGTTTACTTGGCAGACATAGGAGGTTTTGACGCGGAAAAAACATCAAATTTCCGTCGCGAATGCTTCAAGCAAGATATCAAGCTTGAAGTAGTGAAAAATACGCTGTTGATAAAAGCAATGGAAAAATCGGGAAGAGATTTTGGCGACTTAATGACCGTCGCTAAAGGCGAAACTTCCATATTGTTTGCAGAAACGGCAAATGCCCCGGCGCGTCTTATTAAAGAATTTAGGAAAAAGCTGGGTAGAAACAACGAGAAGCCGATTTTAAAAGGAGCGTATGCTCAAGAAAGCGCTTATCTTGGAAATGATCAACTCGAAACGTTAGTCAATATTAAATCTAAAGAAGAACTTATTGGCGACGTTCTCGGATTGTTGCAATCTCCGGCGAAAAATGTGCTTTCTGCGCTTCAATCAGGCGGTAATACCATTGCAGGTCTTGTTAAGACACTGTCGGAAAGAGCATAAACAAAAAAAATTATCAGTTAAGTATTTTTATTAAAAACAATTAAAAAACATATTAAAATGGCAGATTTGAAAGCTTTTGCAGAACAGTTAGTAAATTTGACTGTTAAGGAAGTTAACGAGTTAGCAACAATTCTTAAAGAAGAATACGGAATTGAACCGGCAGCGGCGGCAGTAGCAGTAGCGCCGGCAGCGGCGGCAGCGGAAGTTGTTGAAGAGAAAACTTCTTTCGACGTAATTTTGAAAGAAGCAGGCGCTGAAAAATTGAAAGTTGTAAAACTCGTGAAAGAATTGACCAGCCTTGGTTTAAAAGAAGCGAAAGATATCGTCGACGCAGCTCCAAAACCGATTAAAGAAGGCGTAAGTAAAGATGAAGCCGAAGCGCTAAGAAATCAATTAGAAGAAGCTGGGGCGAAGGTTGAAATCAAATAAGAAAGTTAATTCTAAATGAATGAAATAAAGGCTTCCGGAGCAAATTTCCGGATAGCCTCTATTTCATTTTATGGCGTTTGACGCCGCTATTTATTTTAATGTACGAATCATTATTATTAACTTCTCAAAAAACGTATTATCTTGGCTCAAAAAAATAGTAACAGGCTTTTTTTCACATCCACTCGGGTAGCGTCCGAAATGCCCGACTTTTTGGATATTCAGCTCAAATCCTTTCAAGATTTTTTCCAATTGGAAACGAATCCCGAAAACCGTATTGACGAGGGATTGTATAAAGTTTTCAGTGAAAATTTTCCCATCGCGGATGCACGGAACAATTTCATATTAGAATTTTTGGATTACTATGTAGATCCGCCGAGATATGCCATCGAAGAGTGTATCGAACGTGGTCTTACCTACAGTATCCCATTGAAAGCCAAGCTGAAGCTTTATTGTACGGATGTTGAACATGAAGATTTTGAAACGATCATCCAAGATGTTTATCTTGGGATGATTCCGTACATGACGCCGCGCGGAACCTTCATTATCAATGGAGCTGAACGCGTGATCGTGTCGCAATTGCACCGCTCTCCCGGCGTATTTTTTGGGAAAACACGGCATACAAACGGGACGATTCTCTTTTCTGCCCGTATTATCCCGTTCAGAGGTAGTTGGATGGAATTTACTACCGATATCAACAACGTGATGTATGCGTATATCGACCGGAAAAAGAAACTTCCGGTAACGACGTTACTTCGCGCTATTGGCTATGAAAGCGATAGGGATATTTTAGACCTTTTCAATCTGGCTGAAGAGATAAAAGTGACAAGATCAGGAGCAAAAAAACTTGTCGGTAAAAAATTGGCTGCTCGCGTATTGCGTTCTTGGATAGAGGATTTTGTAGATGAAGATACCGGAGAAGTTGTTTCTATCGAACGTGCGGATGTCATTATCGACCGCGAAGTCGTCCTCGAACCTCATCATATTGAGGCAATTATTGACGCCGATATCAAAACTATCCTTGTTCATAAAGAAGATAGCGATAAAACAGATTATAGCGTTATCTTTAACACGCTCCAAAAAGATACGGCAAACTCTGAAAAAGAAGCGGTGGAATATATTTACCGCCAATTGCGTAACGCCGAACCGCCTGACGAAGAGACGGCGCGCGGTATTATGGATAAACTTTTCTTCTCTGATAAACGTTACGATTTGGGAGAAGTTGGGCGTTATCGTATCAACAAAAAGTTGAATATAAATACCAGTATGGACATTAAAGTGTTGACGAGAGAAGATATTATTCTGATCATCAAACATTTGGTTCAACTTATAAATAAAAATGAAGAGGTTGATGATATCGACCACTTGAGCAACCGTCGCGTTCGTACCGTTGGCGAACAACTTTACGCTCAATTCGGCGTTGGGTTGGCGCGTATGGCGCGTACTATTCGCGAACGGATGAATGTCCGTGATAATGAAGTGTTTACTCCAATGGATTTGATCAATGCCAAAACTTTGGTCAGCGTGATCAATTCATTTTTCGGGACAAACCAGCTTTCTCAATTTATGGATCAAACCAATCCATTGGCCGAGATTACTCACAAACGTCGTATTTCGGCGCTCGGACCGGGAGGTCTTTCTCGTGAAAGAGCCGGATTTGAAGTGCGCGACGTTCACTATACGCATTATGGCCGTTTATGTACTATTGAAACTCCGGAAGGGCCAAATATAGGACTCATCTCTTCTTTGTGCGTTTATGCAAAGATCAACAAACTCGGATTTATTGAGACGCCGTATCGTCGTGTTGAAGAAGGAAAAGTATTGTTAAAAGAGGAACCGATTTATTTAACGGCGGAGGATGAAGAAGAACACATCATTGCACAAGCGACTACGCCGTTGGATAATGACGGGCATTTTGCCGAAGAAAGAATAAAAGTTCGACATCAGGCTGATTATCCGATTGTTTCTCCGGAAGAAATTACTTTGATCGACTGCGCTCCGAACCAAATTGCTTCGATAGCGGCTTCGTTAATTCCATTCTTGGAACATGATGATGCTAACCGTGCGTTGATGGGGTCGAACATGATGCGTCAAGCTGTTCCATTGCTACGTCCGGAAGCTCCGATTGTCGGAACAGGTTTGGAAGCTCCCGTTGCTCGCGATTCTCGTATATTGATCACAGCAGAAGGAGATGGGATTGTGGAAAAAGTCGATTCCAAATATATTACGATCAGATATAATCGTACGGAAGAAGAGAAATTGATCAGTTTTGAAGGCGATGCGAAAACGTATGAATTGCCTAAGTTTAAAAGGACAAACCAAAATACCAGTATCACCTTAAGACCAATCGTCGTAAAAGGACAAAGAGTGAAAAGAGGCGACATTTTGTGTGAAGGATATTCCACTCAGGATGGGGAATTAGCGCTTGGCCGTAACCTGAAAGTAGCATTCATGCCGTGGAAAGGATTCAACTTCGAGGATGCTATTGTAATTTCCGAACGTATTGTCAAGGAAGATATATTTACTTCGATTCATGTCGAAGAATTTATGCTTGAAGTGCGGGATACAAAACGCGGCGTTGAAGAGTTGACGGCCGATATTCCTAACATCAGCGCGGAAGCCACCAAGGACCTTGACGAAAATGGAATTATTCGTATCGGAGCAGAAGTGAAAGAAGACGATATATTAATCGGAAAAATTACTCCAAAAGGAGAAAGCGATCCTACTCCGGAAGAGAAACTTTTGCGCGCTATCTTTGGAGACAAAGCGGGCGACGTGAAAGACGCTTCATTAAAAGCTCCTCCTTCAATGGATGGCATCGTTATTGACAAACATCTCTTCTCTCGCATACAAAAAGAGCGCAAAGGAAAAACAAAAGAAAGAGATCAGAACGCATTATTGGATCAACAACTTGAGAAAGAATTGCAACAACTTCGTACAATGTTGTTGGAAAAAGTGTCTCCTTATTTACTTGGAAAAATGTCGCAAGGCGTTTATAACAATCAAGGACAAGAGATCGTTACCAAGAAATTTAAATATACCAATAAATCGCTCAATGAAATTGATTTCTTGAACGTTAATAATACCAAATGGACGGGAGATAAAGATAAAAATGATATTATCAAACAGATCGTCAACAACTATCAGATTAAATGTAAGGAACTTATCGGCGTGTACAACCGTAAGAAATTTATGGAAACTGTTGGCGACGAGTTGCCAAGCGGTATTGTTCAAATGGTGAAAGTGTACGTGGCTAAAAAACGTAAGCTGAAAGTTGGAGATAAAATGGCGGGACGTCATGGTAACAAAGGTATCGTGGCGCGTATCGTTCGTGAAGAAGATATGCCGTTCCTTGAAGATGGCACGCCCGTCGATATCGTATTGAATCCGTTGGGAGTACCTTCTCGTATGAACCTTGGGCAAATCTATGAAACCGTACTTGGTTGGGCGGGAAAAGAGCTTGGCCAAAAATATGCTACGCCGATTTTTAACGGTATTCCGATTACAAAAATTAACGAGTTAATGAAAGAGGCGGGATTGCCTGAAAACGGTCGCGTATATTTGTACGACGGCGGAACAGGAGAACGTTTCGATCAACCTGTTACAGTGGGATACATTTATATGTTGAAGTTGCATCACATGGTAGACGATAAGATGCACGCCCGTTCTATTGGCCCTTATTCGCTCATTACGCAACAGCCGTTGGGCGGTAAAGCGCAATTCGGAGGACAACGTTTTGGAGAGATGGAGGTTTGGGCGCTCGAAGCATTTGGAGCTTCAAATATCTTACAAGAGATATTGACCGTCAAATCCGACGACGTCGTTGGACGCGCGAAAGCTTATGAAGCGATCGTGAAAGGCCTTAATATGCCGAAACCGGGCATTCCTGAATCATTCAACGTTTTATTGCACGAGCTTCAAGGCCTTGGCCTCGAAATGACGTTCGAATAAAATTGTAAGTAATATGAAATCGACAAAGAGCTTTCAGCTCTTGTCGATGGATCTCTTTATTTTAATGTGTAGAAAAAAAATATAAATATATGGCTTTCAAAAAAGAGAATAATCCGGGCGCATTCAATTTTTCAAAAATTACTATAGGCCTCGCTTCTCCTGAGAATATTCTTGATCGTTCTTATGGCGAAGTATTAAAACCCGAAACCATTAATTACAGAACATATAAACCGGAACGAGACGGTTTGTTCTGCGAGAGAATTTTCGGGCCGGTCAAAGATTATGAATGTCATTGCGGAAAATATAAACGTATTCGTTACAAAGGGATTGTCTGTGATCGTTGCGGCGTTGAAGTGACCGAGAAAAAAGTGCGTCGCGAACGCACGGGGCATATTCAATTAACCGTTCCAATTGCGCATATTTGGTTTTTCCGTTCTTTGCCTAATAAAATTGGAGCATTACTCGGATTGCAGACCAAAAAGATAGAGTCTATCGTATATTACGAAAAATATGTGGTGATCAATCCCGGAATAAAAGCTTCTGATGGCGTTCAGAAATATGACTTTCTGAGTGAGGAGGAATATTTTGAGATCATTGACTCGCTTCCGGCTGACAACCAATATTTGGAAGATAGCAATCCCGAAAAATTTGTAGCAAAAATGGGTGCGGAAGCGCTTTATGACCTTTTGCTTGGTCTTGATTTGGATGAATTGTCGTACAGTTTACGCCATGCAGCCAATACTGAGACCAGCCAGCAACGTAAACAAGAAGCATTAAAACGCCTTCAAGTTGTAGAAGCGTTCCGTGAAGCGCAAGAACGTCGCGAAAATCATCCGGAATGGATGATTGTTAAGGTAATACAAGTGATTCCTCCAGAATTGCGTCCATTGGTGCCGCTTGACGGCGGACGTTTTGCTACTTCCGACTTGAACGATCTTTATCGTCGCGTTATTATTCGTAATAATCGCTTGAAAAAATTGGTCGAGATCAAGGCGCCGATGGTGATCATGCGTAACGAAAAACGTATGCTACAAGAGGCGGTAGATTCGTTGTTTGATAATTCGCGCAAATCGAACGCGGTAAAAACAGAATCAAATCGCCCGCTTAAATCATTATCAGACAGCTTAAAAGGAAAACAAGGGCGTTTTCGTCAAAATCTTTTAGGAAAAAGGGTCGACTATTCCGGTCGTTCCGTTATTGTGGTTGGTCCCGATTTGAAACTCAATGAATGCGGGATTCCAAAATCAATGGCGTCGGAACTTTTCAAACCTTTTATCATCAGAAGATTATTGGAACGAGGTATTGTAAAAACCGTGAAAACGGCTAAAAAAATCGTCGATAGAAAAGATCCGATTGTTTGGGATATCCTCGAAAGCATCATGAAAGGACATCCAATATTATTGAATCGCGCTCCTACGTTGCACCGACTTGGTATCCAAGCTTTCCAGCCAAAATTAGTAGAAGGAAAGGCTATCCAGTTACATCCGTTGGTATGTTCCGCATTCAATGCCGACTTTGACGGAGATCAAATGGCAGTGCACGTTCCGCTTGGAAATGCCGCCGTTTTGGAAGCGCAATTATTGATGTTGGCATCTCATAATATCTTGAATCCTGCAAATGGCGCGCCTGTTACGGTTCCGTCGCAGGATATGGTTTTAGGCCTTTATTACATGACTAAAGCGAAACGCAATATGCCCGATGATCCGGTGAAAGGCGAAGGAAGAGTATTCTACGGCCCGGAAGAGGTGATCATTGCGTATAATGAGAAAGCAGTTGATTTACACGCTGTTATTAAAGTGCGAATTAAACGTCCCGAAGGGCGATACGAAGTAATTGAAACAACCGTCGGACGCGTTCTTTTCAATCAGGTTTATCCTGAAGAGATGGAGTTTTTGAATCAAATTCTGACAAAAAAATCTTTGCGCGATATCATTGGAGACGTATTGAAAGTGTGCGGAACAGCAAAAACTGCAAAATTCTTGGACGACATTAAATCCTTAGGATTTAAAATGGCCTTCCAAGGAGGCCTTTCATTTAACCTTTCCGACGTTATCGTTCCTGATATTAAAGAAGAGTTGGTTGCGCAAGCTAATGAGGAAGTTGAGGAGATTACCAACAGCTTCCAGATGGGATTTACCACCAATAATGAACGTTATAATCAGACGATCGATACTTGGACGCATACCAACAACAAGCTCACCACTATCGTAATGGAACAGTTGAAAAGCGATAGACAAGGATTCAATCCGGTCTATATGATGCTGGATTCCGGGGCGAGGGGATCTAAAGAACAAATTCGTCAGTTGTCGGGAATGAGGGGATTGATGGCAAAACCGCAGAAATCGGGAGCTTCAGAAGGCGGAGAGATCATCGAAAACCCGATTCTTTCCAACTTTAAAGAAGGACTTTCCGTGCTTGAGTATTTTATCTCTACGCACGGAGCGCGTAAAGGTTTGGCGGATACTGCTTTGAAAACTGCCGATGCAGGATATTTGACTCGTCGTTTAGTGGATGTAGCGCAAGACGTGGTAATTAATGAAGTCGACTGCGGCACGTTGCGGGGATTGGAAGTATCTGCTCTCAAAAAGAACGAAGAAGTTGTTGAAACGCTTTATGACAGGATATTGGGACGCGTGGCGTTACATGACGTATATCATCCTGATACGATGGAATTGATCGTAGCTGCAGGCGAAGAGATCAACGAAGCAATCGCGCAAGCTATTGAAGATTCTCCTATTGAGAATGTTGAAATACGTTCGGTATTGACTTGCGAATCCAAACAAGGAGTTTGTGCAAAATGTTACGGACGTAATCTCTCCAACGGTCGATTAGTACAGCGCGGCGAAGCCGTGGGAACTATTGCGGCGCAGTCAATCGGAGAGCCGGGAACACAGCTTACGCTTCGTACATTCCACGTTGGAGGTACCGCATCTAACATCGCAACGCAATCAAAAATCGAGTCGAAATATGACGGGATTTTAGAAATTGAGGAACTTCGTTCCGTATCCTATGCAAATCAGGAAGGAGCGGTGTACGATGTTGTTGTAGGACGTTCTGCCGAAATGAGGCTGATTCATCCGAAAACAAAAATCATTCTTGCATCGGCGCATATTCCTTATGGAGCGCATCTCTATTTCAAAAGCGGAGACGAAGTGCAAAGCGATTCGATAATTGCAGATTGGGATCCGTTTAACGCTGTAATCCTTACCGACGTTTCCGGTATTATTAAATATCAAAATATTATCGAAAATGTCACCTATCGCGTTGAACGCGAGGAACAGACCGGATATCATGACAAAGTGGTTATTGAAAGCCGTACGAAAGCGAAAAAACCGACTATCTTGATCGTTGACGAGCATGGCAACGAAGTTAAAGAGTTCGATATTCCTGTAGGCGCGCACATTGTCGTGGATGAAAATAGAGAGATAAAAGCGGGTGAAATACTTGTTAAAATACCGCGCGCTATCGGGAAAACCGGCGATATCACAGGAGGTCTTCCGCGCGTAACCGAATTATTCGAAGCGCGTAACCCGAGCGATCCGGCAAAAGTAGCGGAAATTGACGGCGTAGTATCGTTCTCTAAAAAATTGAAACGCGGTAACCGTGAAGTAACAATTACTTCTAAAACCGGCGAAACAAAGACCTATCTCATTCCGACGACAAAACAAATTTTGGCGCAAGAAAATGATTATGTAAAAGCCGGCACGCCTCTTTCTGATGGAGATATGACTCCGGCAGACATCTTAGCTATCAAAGGGCCGATGAAAGTTCAAGAGTATATTGTAAATGAGATCCAAGAAGTTTACCGCTTACAGGGAGTAAAAATCAATGATAAACACTTTGAAGTCATCGTTCGTCAGATGATGCGTAAGATTGAAATTGACGATCCGGGCGATACTCGTTTTCTTGAAGGAGAATTGATTGAAAGGAATGATTTTATTGACGAGAACGATAGCGTATTTGGAAAAGTTGTCGTAGTCAATCCAGGCGATTCGTTGATTTTGAAAGCTGGACAAATTATAACCGCTCGTAAAATGAGAGATGAAAATTCTCAATTGAAACGTCGCGATAAAAAATTGATCGAAGTGCGCGATGCGCAACCCGCGACAGGACATCAAATTCTCCAAGGGATTACGCGTTCGTCGCTCCAAACAAAAAGTTTTATTTCAGCGGCGTCGTTCCAAGAGACCACAAAAGTGCTTACCAATGCGGCTATCAGCGCTAAGACGGATCATTTGATCGGCTTGAAAGAGAATGTGATCATCGGCGGAAAGATCCCTGCAGGTACGGGAATGCGCGATTACGACCATCTCATTGTCGGCAGCATGGAAAATTACGAAGCTCTCGTAGGATATCCTCATGCAGGCGACGTAATGGAAATAGAAGAGGATTAATATTAAAAAATTTGATGAGCGTATCTTTCACTTTTATTTTGGAGAGATACGCTCATTTTCATTTAAAAAAATAGAAGAAAATGAAAGAAGAACAAAAAGGGGGACAACAATTGAATATAGAAGTTCCCGCAGAATTGGCCGACGGCGTTTATACAAATTTAGCCGTGATTACGCATTCTCCTACGGAATTTATTCTTGATTTCGTATCAATGATGCCGGGCGTTCCCAAAGCAAAAGTACGTTCCCGCGTTGTTTTAGCTCCGCAACATGCAAAACGCCTTTTACGAGCATTGCAAGACAATATCTCAAAATATGAATCGGTTCACGGTACGATTAAAGAGATATCCGGCGATCCGATGCTAAGAGGTCCGATGGCTCAAGCATAAAAAATATTTAACTGGGGCGGCGTATCATTGCCGCCGTTTTTTTTTATATACAGATCATTAGGATGACAAGGCAAATCATATCCTCTTTTCGGATATTAAAATTTGTATTAAATTAAAAAGTAAATAAACGTTGACCGAAAAATCCATTATTTTTGCAGAAAATATAGAGTGCATGTCAAGGAAAAACTTCTTTTTTACAATATTGCTTTGTTTTTTGTGCCATTACGGGGTTGCCCAAAATATCAATATTGAAACGGGATATTATACGATCGACGATAGATACGATACGCTTCCGCATAACGCTATTGATACAATAATTAATAAATATAAGCCGGAAGTGGATCAAAAAGTAGCAAAAAAGATCGGGGAAAGCGAATTAGAAATGAGTGCATACATGCCGGAAAGCTTGTTATCTAATTTTTCGACGGACGTTTTATTGAAAAAAGGGGCGGACTTTTTGGGAGAGAAAGTCGATCTGTCTATTTTAAATATCGGCGGAATTCGGGCGACGATGCCGAAAGGCGACGTTACTTTGGGAAATATTTTTGAGATATATCCTTTTGACAATATTGTCGATATCTTATATATCAAAGGGAGTTATTTAAAAGAATTGTTTGATTTTTTTGCGAAAAAAGGAATGCAACCCATAGGAAATGCAAGATTAAAAGTGCGCGACAAGAAGATTGAAGAGGTTTTGATCGGCGGAGAACTGTTGGATGAGACTAAAATTTACAAAGTTGCGACGCTCAATTATCTTCGAACAGGCGGAGACGGAATGGGTATTTTGAATAATGCGGAAAAAGTTATCAATACCAGACGACAATTTCGGGATATGATCCAAGATTATATATCTGACAAATACAATCTTGGAGAAAAAATAAATTCTACTTTAGATAATCGCGTTATTATTTATTAAAATTGTTGATTATGAGAAACATAAATATATTTTTTAGTTTGATTTTCATGTTTTGCTCTTTTTGTCTTTTCGGACAGAAAGAAGTTTTAATATTGCACACCAATGATCTTCATAGTCAAATAGAACCGATCGGATCCGGAAAAAATAAAGGTTTGGGCGGAATGATACGTATCGCCGCGCTTGTCGAAGAAGAACGCGCTCAATATCCCGGACTTTTTCTTTTTGACGCCGGAGATTTTTGGACGGGAACGCCTTATTTTAATTTTTACAATGGAAAAGCGGAAATTGAGATGATGAACGCAATGGGATATGATGCGGCGACTTTAGGAAATCATCAATTTGATATTCCTGTCAATGTACTTGCTCAACGACTTTCGGAGGCTAAGTTTGAGATCGTGCTGGCTAATTACGACATGAAAAATACGCCGCTTAAAAATTTTGTAAAGCCTTATACGATAATTGAAAAAGACGGAATTAGAGTTGGCGTTTTTGGACTTTGCGTCGATTTGACAAATTTAGCGATGGAAGAAAATTTTACGGGAATGATATATAAGGATCCTGTAAAAGCTGCCAAAAAGGCGACGAAAAAATTAAAAAAACAAAAATGCGATATTATTATTTGTCTTTCCCATTTAGGCTATAAAGACAATTTCGCTGTTGATGATCTAGATATTGTCGAGCATTCTAAAAATATTGATATCATTATCGGCGGGCATACGCATACTTTTTTGGAAGAGGCGGACGTGAAATATAATTTGAAAGGAAAACCGACGACCATTGTGCAAATGGGGAAATCGGGAGCGCATGTAGGCAGGATTAAAGTTGAGGCTTCCGGAAAATAACTGACAGAAAATATGAATAAGAAGATCGCTAAAATAGAAAATTTGCAGGTGATCGGCGATAGGGTTTTAATAAAGCCGTTGAAAGAGGAGAATAAGACCAAAAGCGGGCTTTTCTTACCGGCAGGTTATAAAGAGAAAGAAGAGGTGCAAAGCGGATATATCGTCAAAGTGGGGCCAGGATATCCAATCCCTAATATCGGAGAAGAAAGCGACGAGATTTGGAAACGTTTGGATAGAGAGCAGCGTTATCTTTCGTTACAAGTGCAGTCAGGAGACTTAGCATTGTTTTTGCGAGAAGCGGCAATTGAGATTATTTACGGCGATGAAAAATATTATATCGTCAGCCAACATAATATTTTGCTGGTTGAAAGAGACGAAGGACTTGTTTGATATCAGATTATGAAAAGTTTATATAGAATTCTGCTTTTACCGGCAATATGGCTTTTTGTGCTGGCTTCCTGCGGGGATAACGGCAAGAAAAGCAATCAAAATGAGCCAATTGAAATTTACGATCCACAATATGCTACAGGATTTCGTATTTTATATTATCAAGATTATAAGGTTCTTGAAACAAAAAAAGAGCGGTATTATCTTTTTAAAGATAGGAAGACAAAAGTCGAAAAGGATTCTATTGTAATTCGGATTCCCGTGAATAGTATGGCATGTATGGCGCAATCGCAGTGGGCGGCGGCTGTTATTTTGGGTGAAATGGAGAGTATAACCGGTATGTGCGACGCAAAATATATTCATGATTCGCTTTTTAGGGAGAGATTATCTGCCGGATTGATAAAAAATATTGCTGTCAATCAAACAATCAATTACGAATTGTTGTTGACTTTACAACCTCAACTTTTGATGCTCTCGTTTGATAATATGCAATCGATCGGCATGTTGCAAAACATTGGTATTCCGGTGATCGTGAACAGTGATTTTTTGGAAAATCATCCGTTGGGACGCGCCGAATGGCTTATTTTTATTGCAGCGCTTTATGATAAGGACGAACAGGCAAAAGAATTCTTTAACCGTTCTGTTCAACGTTATCATGCCTTTGCCGAATTGGCGACAACGGAGCATTACCGTCCAACCGTTTTTGACGGATCGGAAGCCAACGGTATTTGGTATGTTTCGGGTGGACAGAGCTACATGGCGCGGTTTTATCAAGACGCGGGAGCCGATTATCTTTGGAAACAAAATAACGATGCGGCAAGTATTCCTCTTGATTTTGAAGCGGTTTATTATAAAGGATTATCGGCCGATTTTTGGCGCGCATATCTTCCATATGCAAAAGATTATGACGAATTAAAACGCGAAAATTCGCATTATGCCGACCTGAAAGCATGGAAAGAACGAAAAATATTTTATTGCGACAATCTACATACCGACCTTTTTGGCATAGGCGTATATCAACCGGAAGTTATTTTGGCCGATATGATTAAAGTATTTTATCCGGCACGACTTCCAGAACATCAACCGAAATATTATGATTTTTTGAAAGAATGAAAAATATTGGCGCTACCTTTTGAGAGCAAATCAATAACTGATGCCGGCATTTAGCAGATATCCAAATTTGTTTAGTCGTCTCTTGAAAAATTGGAAATAAACAGAGTAGCAATAAAATAAATTAAAAAATCGACAAAAATAAAGAAGAAAAAGTAACCCTTTTCATTTTATGCCCCCTTTTTGCGTATCTTTTCTGCTATCTCTTGCATTTTTTCAGGCGTAAATTGCTTCTTTTTTCTAATATCCACATCTGCTTCGCTTTGAATAGGGATAAGATGAATATGTGCATGAGGTACTTCAAGACCTAAAATCATAACAGCTACGCGCTTGCACGGTATTGCTTTTTTAATTCCTTTTGCCACTTTTTTTGCAAAAAGAATCATTCCCGGCAAATCGTCGTCGTCCATATCAAAAATATAATCAATCTCTTTCTTAGGAACAACCAAAGTATGCCCTTCCACAAGCGGATTAATATCTAAAAAAGCGTAATAATTTTCATCCTCAGCTATTTTATAGGAGGGAATTTCGCCGTTGATAATTCTTGAAAAAATCGTCGCCATAATTATCGTTTTTACCTGTTGATCTCAACAATATTAAAAATCACCTTTCCTGCCGGAATTTCAATCTCTACTTGTTCTCCCACCGTTCTACCCAACAAACCTTTGGCTATGGGAGAAGTAACGGAAATCTTACCCAATTTCAAGTCTGCTTCTTTTTCAGGAACGATCAGGTAAGTCATTTGCTTTTTATTTGCATTATTTTCAATAGTAACGCGCGACATCAACAATACTTTTGAGGTATCCATTTTTGATTCGTCGATAATACGCGCATTAATGATCAAATCCTGCAATTTTGATATTTTCAGTTCCAACAATCCTTGTGCCTCTTTTGCAGCGTCATACTCTGCATTTTCAGACAAATCTCCCTTATCGCGCGCTTCGGCGATTTGTTGAGAAATCTTGGGGCGCTCCACTTTCACCAACTGATCAAGCTCTTTTTTCAAATTCTCTAAGCCTTCTTTCGTATAAAAAACAGCTTCTGCCATGATTTTAAATTACTTTTTATGTTTATAAAAAAACAAGACCCATAATAAAATGGGTCCTTTTTTTCGGCGCAAATATATAAAATATTCAAATACTAGAAGTTAATAATTGCTCCTATACAGTGCGTTCCTTTCCAAATCTCGGTCATTCTATATGAGTAATCCAAAGAAACAAAAGATTTTTTGTTTTTGAAAGGGTATTGCAACGACAAACCGCAAGCAAATCCTTTTTCAACATTCAAATTTTCATACTTTAAATTATCATAATCTGAAAATTGACCCGATTCAAAAGAATAACCGGCGCGGAGAATTAAATAATCCATTATTGAACCTTCAAGCCCAATACCGATATTATCTTTACCAAACGCCATAGAACGGAAGTTGCCCATAACCGTCAGACGGCTATTATGATCAAACAGAAAATCGTAAGCGATTCCTATTTGAAGCGTCGTAGGTAATTCAAATCCTTCCGAACGTTGATTCATTGAGAACTCTGATACTATATTCTCAGAGCCTTGACTTGGAGGCATCCGCAAAGTTAATCCATCTCCTGAAAACTTCATGTTTGTTCCAACATTTTTCAAAGTGATTCCCAATTTGATTTGTTCTTGTTCTCCAGTTACATATTGGATACCTGCATCAAGAGCTACGCCGGTGGCTGATACGTCAAAGATAGACTCGTTAATCACTTTAACGGTAATACCACCAAAAATACTATTTGAAAAAGCTTGAGCATAACTCAAGTTAATAATCATATTGTTAGCGCTGAAAGTACCTAATCCGCCTTCAGGTTGCTCATACGTAGTGATATTTTCCTCGCCATAGCTCAAGTTTTGAATATTTAATCCTAAAACTTTTCCCAAGCCTAATTGTTGCGCTATTCCTAAGGAAAACATATTGATGCCTGTTCCATTCAAATAATTGGTATAATTAAAAGCTACGTGAGAGCCTTGCGTATGAGCCATTCCCGCCACATTGATAAAAGTAGCGTCCAAGCCCGATACGTTAGCCGTACCCGTATTTGACAAACCGGACGACCTTGCCCACGGATTTATCAATAGTTCTGAAGCTCCACTTTGTCCGGAACGGTCTTTGTTTCCGGCAAATAACGACGTGATTGAAAGCATAGCAAATGCCATGACCAATGTTATCGTTGCTATATGTCTATAAATATTTTTCATACTTTTCACTTTAATGTTATTCAAATTTACCATAATCTTACATCTTAGAAAGTGAATAAGTCAACGGTTCTGATCACGCCAAACCATTTTATCACCTTTTCGCCAATAACTTTATTATTGTCATCATATGCTTTCACATGGACGATATAAACGCCGCCTGATATAGGAATACCTGCAAAGTTTTTCAGATCCCAATCTACAAATGAATTTTCCCCTGTCAAGAATGTACTTTCGGGAGTATCTTTCGAGAATTGTCTGACTAAAGTTCCTCCGATGTTATAAATAGAAACTGTACATTTTCTCGGCAAATTAGATATTTTTACTCTATTGTCAATTGAG
The DNA here is from genome assembly GCA_031254805.1 of Bacteroidales bacterium. Taxonomy (GTDB): domain Bacteria; phylum Bacteroidota; class Bacteroidia; order Bacteroidales; family WRLA01; genus WRLA01. Next base: position 21,487 of record JAIRTP010000025.1, on the reverse strand, counting down.
GAACTCTCATAGTTAGAATATGCATAATAAGGATTCGGCACTACCCTAATCTCTTCCAAATCTGATTTTGATTTTACTTGATCGTAATAGATCGGTTCCATTCCTTTGGTCGAGAATTCAAACATCGGCCAATAATCATTCGCTATTTGCGATGCATAATGTGGATCTACAGGTATCTTATAGCCATATTTTCTGGCCGGATTTGTCAATATTTCGGATTCATATCGCGCATAAGGTTTTGCAACTCTTATTTTTAATAGAAAGTCCGTTCCTTCCATATATTTGGCGTTATTACTTCCCTCATACCAATGTTTCCAAATATCTTGAAAATCTAAAGTCGGTATGGGAATCCCAACCCATTGGCAAGATCCAAATACCATATCTCTACCATAAATAGAATCTGGTAGATTTGGCGTAGGACTTGCTGTTATACCTCTAAATATTTCCATATATCTCCTGCCGGCATCGTAAGCGGGCAATTCTCTTGGGAAACCTGCTTTTGCATCTTCTGGATCAAGTCCCGGTTCAGGGTTCTCGGTTTCATCCTCTGCATAGTATATTTTATGTCCCATAATATACACGTAATGCATCCCCCCAAAATAATAATTGCCAGCAACATCAAGAATTGTAGAAGTAGGATTAAATTTCATATCGCGCCCATTATGTGCTGCAAAATATGAATTCTCCCCATAAATGATATTTAATCTTTCTCCCGTTTCAATATTAACGGCGTAACCGGGAAACCAACCCATTCCTTCGGTAGAAACTACCGAAGCTTCCTCTTCATTACATCCCGGTTGCCCATATTGAATACCCTGCTTATCTATTGAGGGAGCTTTTCTTGGTAAGAACATTTCTCTTGCCCCTTCATTCAGATCATTATAAAATCCTGTCTCAACAACAACGCTACGCGTCCATAAAGATTTATCGTTTGTAAATACTATATCAACGCTATTAACAGATGTCATGAAATTATTTGGTTTAGATTTTCTTGATACGGCGGGGCCATATAATGATTCTTCGCCCAATGGAGGATTCCATACTACTGATGATACAGATGCACATAAAGTATAAGGCGCCCAAGTTCCATCGTATATTTTTTCATAATTCTGCATTGGATCCCAAGCTTCCATTGCTTTGGCTTCTTTCGCTCGCTGAGACGTGTCCTGATCGCGTCTGCTAATATTATAGTCATTATCCCTAATATTTCCATTCGATTCCCTTGTATCAAAATAGGTTCCTGAACGAATCCAGTTAATTGGATTACCCGGTATATCCATATCAGCAACTCCTGTAAGCCATTTTTTAGACGTATCGGCAAATATCGCATCGGATCCCAAATATCCATTTCCCGACATTCTTAACCAATAATCGCCGGGATGGAATGTCTGCGTTACCGTAACGCTAATTCCTAAGTCTATAAATAATTGCTCATGATTCGTCCTGTATATCTCTTGAGCAAGAACGCTTGATTTAGAGATGTTTAAAGGCACATCAGGGAAGAAGAGTGAATCCGAATTTTCTTTTTGCAAATACCACTTCGCTTCATCTATATAATATGCATAAGTAAAATCTCCATGATGAAGCATTGGATTATATGTTTCATGAGGAGCGGAAATAGGAGGATTGACGGTTCCTTTATGAAAGACCAATTTGTAATTTTGAGGCTTAACTTTTAAGGGGTCTATTACTTTTACATTAATAGGTCCCGCATTTCGTTCATATTGCATCTCTTTTACCATGGGATACCGATCTGCTCCAAAGAGTACGCCCGGTTCAAGCGGCGGCATACTTCCAATAACCTCTCTCAAAGAGTCCGAAATGTCTAACCAAATACCACCGTTTCCTTGCCCTTCAATACGCGTAACCGTAGGAATATCTCCATATTTTGAATTCAGAACGATCCCATTTATTGTTTTATGAGGAATGGCTTTAATAGGCGATAAAGATTGCCCGCCTGACTTTTTACGACCTGCTAAATATGGACGCATTTGTCCGCCGACTCCCGTATTATTAAAATCGAACTCTTTCCAATTGTTATAAGCGTAAGCAATAGCCATATAATAATATGCTTTATTATTAATCAGGCTCTTATTATCACCCAAAGCAAATAAATCTTCCGTTATTTCAAATGTATGAACAATACCTTTATTTTCGCCGTTTGCTCTTAAAATAGGCTTACTATATCCCGTAACAGGATCATCTTCCCAATTTACAATTCGATTTACTCCATTTGCAATATCGCATTGTCTAATTAAGCGCGCTTTTGTTTCATCCAACAAATCTTCAGCCCCTACTTCCGAATTTGCAAGTTGGAATATCTGATACCCTTCAAATCTGAAATAAGGATCTCCTTCTATAATGGTATTGTCTAACTCTTCATAGGCTTCATTATAGTTATTGGATTGATTCATAGGATTCGTTAGATGAATAATAAGTTTTTTATCCAATTCAACAAAATGCATATCAGGAGCATCCGGGCCGTCAAGAACTTTAAAACAGTTATCAAACAGAGCTTGGCATTTATCATCTGCTTCTTGCAATTTAACAACAGAAGCCCAAGCGTCTCCCGAACTTGCTCTCGCCCATGGCACTCCAAATGTAATATAATTAACAGCGCCCGGTTGTAATGTAAAAGGGCCGGCAGATTGCATAAACCGTCTATCATCCACATCGGTATTTTCCGATTTTTCCGACCATTCATTAGCTCCAACAGGATCCCCATGCACGCCCCATCTACATCCGTCCGTAGTTCCTGGGAACATGAAATCTGCAACAATTGCTCCTGATGTTCCATTTCCTCCATACGTCATGCGTTGATTATTTCTCCAAATACCTCTCAAATAGTTATAATAGTCGGTAGCCTTATCAGGTTCTCCGTTAACAGGATCTCTAGTATTGTTATAATATACAAAACGTCTCATACCATAACGTTCGTCATCTACAATCCCATTTCCAAAATTGACGCCATTAATAGCTTCCGCCTTTACCAGTGTGATCGCAGAAGTGTCAGTTCCTTCCGGCGTTTTCCAAGGCACGGAAATAAGTTGATCATGACTTGTGACAATTTCGCACAAGTTGCCCGTATAGTAAAATGAAGGTCCTTTTAAGGAGGCCGTTTTGTAAGCAGGATTATCAAAATTATTGGGATCCAAATAAGGTCCTTGGAAAAAGTCGATTCCAACAGCCGGAGGATTTTCTCCATACGCTTCAGGTTGTCCCGTACCATCAACATTTGTTCCATTGTAGCAATATCCCATTCCCCTTTCTACATCGCAACCGATATAGTCGTCCCGAGCATATCCCAAATCAGGATCAGTCCACGGCGCAAAATAAGTTTCAGTCAAAATGAAAGTAGAACGGTTGATGATCTCATAACTAAAAAAAGTCATATTATTGATTTCATCATTTGTAGCAAACGCAAAAGATTGCGCTCTAATTTCAAGACCAATTGCTTGCCCTTTACTTTCTGTATGCGGAGCTCCTTTATCATTAAATACCCACCATAAAGTCTCATCGCCTTTTAAAACTTGGTCGGAAAGTAATCCTCCTTGTTCGGTGCCATTTAATGTTCCCATTGTAGGAGCCGGATGCCATCCAATTGAGTCGACATAATTTAAAGGACACAATACGTTATCAAAGTCGTAATAGGGATAATCTCCGGCTTCCGGATCATATATGCTGTTGCCATCCACGTCAAAAAATGGAGCTAAATAGAGAGCTTGTCCTAACTCCGGCTTTCCATGTGCAGGCCATTCATCTATGGCTTGCGGTCTTACGTAATCTGGGAAATCTTCGTCTTTATTATCCGAATTAGTATAAGAAATAAACTCCTGAACTTCCGCTTTAGAAATACGGAACATTCTATCCCATTCTGCACACACGTCTTCTGTGATCGAAGCCATATTGATGTCCAACGGTCCCGGCCAATAATCTATTCCGTCTTGACGAAAGCGTTGAGCCGCCAATTTTAGCTGCCCATTAACGTCCATACCTCCGATCCATAAGGCTCCGGCAAATAAAGAAGTTTTTGTCGTATTTGCCGGAATAAAATATTGGGCTAACCCGACTGCAAAGTTTTGCCACATATCCCCGCTCGTATTAATACGAGACCTGACGTTGTTCACCTCCAACATCTCAAAACCAGCTCCTGGAAAACACGCCGCAGTAACGTTCTTTATTTCCTGTTTTGCATCTTTTTGCAAATATCGCTCAGGTACTCTTTCTGCATAAACAGAAGCAATATAACCTGTCATGCAAAACATTACCAAAAATAGTTGTAATACTCTTTTCATAATTATATCTATTTTCATTTTATAACAATTTATATGAATTAGAAGAAGCTAAAGATCAAGCCTAAACGCAACGTTCTCGGGGCGGTATAATTACCCGGCCGGTCTAAATTCAACATATATAAATAAGCAAATGTTTCAGGAGAAACTTGGCTATTTACATACGCTACCGATTCGGGAGCAGATAAATAACCGTCGTCGTTTGGTAGACCTGTCTTTGGATATACTGATAATACGCTTGCCGTATTCAGAATATTGTTACACGCTAAATATACATTAATTGAGCCGGAACGTTTTTCTCCATTCTTACGCGATCCCATATTAAAATTAAAATCCTTATCAATCTTGGCGCTTAAATTAAATTGCCATGGCATACGAGAACCATTCATAGTCCCTTCCAAAAGCTTTGTACCGCCTTGTATCAGGTTTGTAATATTTGCTTGACGGGTATACGGCGTTCCCGAACCTCCATAAAGCATAATTGATAATCCTGCATTAGCCAATACTTGCACCGGCGTTTTTCCTTTCTTTTCTCTTTTTATAACCGGTCCGTTATAATCGGTTCCTGAGGAAAAATGATAGTCCACAGTCAAATTAATAGCATGACGACGGTCATACTCTAAAGGAATAACCGTACGTAAATTAGGAAGTTGAGCTGCTATCAACCCTGCTTGCGTAGAGGGAGACGATCCCGTACCTGTTGCAAACTGTAAAGTATAATCGGCGCGAAGCCTTATATTATTAGTACGACGTAAATCATACGAAAGCGTCAATCCTTTGGTCGTTCCAAAATCTATATTATTATATGATGAATAGCTATCAGGATATGCTCCGGTAAAACGATATGCTTGTATCTCATCCCTAATCTCTTTGTAAAATGCAGAAAGAGAAATAGCCGAATTATTAGATACTTTTTGTTTAAATCCAAGTTCATAATCAATCGTTTGAGATGGTTTCAAAGAAGGATTACTGAAAAAACTTGACAATCCGGCATTTTCCATAAAGAACAAATAAATAAACGGATCTATTTGTACATCGCTTGGTCTACGCGTTAAAATATCATAGTGAGCAAAGAATAAGGCGTCGTCGGATATTGGGAAAGAGAAAGAAATCCTCGGCATCACATTAACCTGTGTTTTATAGTCTTCAAAAGCGTCAACTGTCGGCGAACTCAATAAAGGATTCTCCAAAAACGGAATGATTCCTTTTGCCGAAGCTATTTGATTTGGGTCATTTATCTCTATACCGTCCGCATTATACCATGTATTTCCATTTCTGAACCCTGTAATTTGTTTATTATTCGACGTGGCGTCATGAATATAAACAACATAATCGTCTCCCATATTTCCCGGAATAGCATTAATCTCATCCGGAGATATTCCATCTCCTTTATTAGCTTTTAAATCGCCCACGTTATAGGCCGAATATAGTAAATAATTATCTTTCAAGGTCATTTGATTTGCATCAAAGCCGTCAATACGAAGTCCAACGGTAAAGATAATATCGTTAAATGTGAATTTATCTTCAAGCCAAAAGCCTATATAAGTCGGCGAATAAGGCGCTATTTCACGAGAATACATCTCTTTTCCATTCACATTAACCCGTTTTGTAAAGAAATCATTCAAGGTAGGCTTATAGTTTAATCTTGCCCCATCATATGAATATCCATAATAAGAGACAATGTTTCTTCCTTGATTGAAAAGATCATCCGGAGAAAACAATGAAATATCCAAATTATCCTTCAGATCTCTAATAAGCCTATTATTTTCCTTATCATAAATAACCATTGTTTGGGTAGTCGGATCATAAGAATCGACATAAATATAATCCAATCCTCTGGGATCTAATCCTAATAGGGATCTTAAATTCCAGTCAAACATTGATTGAATTTGTCCATCATAAGCTCTATAATAATATACGGTATCGGCATTGCTAAGGTTTCCGCCATCCATTGCCATCGGATTACTCGTATCCATCTGCTCAATATGGTTATTCGTATATTGGCGCATCATAGTCCAGAGGCTAGTAGGAAGAACCCGCCAAGATGCATTATTTCGCTGTTCATATTGAAATCCTAAACGAATTTGATGATCGCCGATATCCATTGATCCTGACGCGTCTATTTCCCATTTTTGTTGATTTTGCTTTACATAAGTAGAATACGGTACTCCCGGAGCCACCCATAATGAATAAATAGAATTCGGAGATTCTCCGTTCATCAACCCGCCAAGCCCTCTCAATTGATCATAATTATCAATCATCCCGAACTCTTCGAAATGATTGATAAAATATTCATTATAAGCTGCATATGTAGGAATTGAGGTATTTTGAGAATCAAAAATCAGATTACTCTCTCCCCAACCATTTTGTACATATACAGGCATTGGTCCTATCTCTTCCATTATTCTACTTTCAAAGGTAGGATATTGATCTACTTCAAATTTTCCAACATAGCCGTATTCAAAAATTTTATCCTTTAAATCGGGATTATAATTGGATATATCATAATTTTCGTAATTCGCCTGAATCGTATAATAAAAATTCTTAAAAGTACTTTCCGGATTAGATTCAAATCTTTGCGTTAAACGTCCATAAACGCGGAAAGTTCTACTTTGAGATATTCCAAAATTATCATAATTGAGTAATGTTGAAGCAAAGTCTTGTATTTTTCCTTTAGCATAAGTAAAAGTTCCTCCCAAAGTAATATCGACATTTTGAGTCGGACTGATGGTCAAACGCCCTACGGCGCTTGTCCTGTAATTAGAGGAATTTACTTTAGTTTTATAATGATGAATATCATTAGGGTCGACGAACGAAGCCGCTTGGAAAGTTCCCGTCGTAGCGCCCGGGACCAATGGATTGGCATGCAAATAATCTAATTGCTCTTGCGAGACACGATTATATCCAACTGCAGACTTCTCCGAACCATTATATTCAAAGTTAGCGCTCAAAGAGTATCCCATGATCGTACGAGATATGCCATTTTCATTTTTCTTTTTCCATAAAGGTCCGTTTATGGACAATTCAGCTCTATTATATCCATACGGATCTAAAAACTGAGAGGTTTCTACTTCGGCGCTCATTCCAAAAACGCGACTCGCGCCTCTGGTCGTAATATTAATTACTCCGGAGGTAACGTCTCCGTAACGAGCGGGAAGTCCTGATAAGGTCGTAGAAATCTGATCGAACGACGATGCAGGAATACCGCTCAAACTGGTGACGCGCATACCGTCTATAAACATAGCTTGCGCTCCCTCGCGAGATCCCCTGATGCTCCCAATTTCGCCGTCTTTAGTGAAGACGCCCCCTACAGAGGTAACGACTCCTTCAATAGAGCGGTTAGGCATTTTCTTAATCTCGTCAGCGGTAACGGTCGTCGTTACGCTGGTGTTGTCAGCCTCGAAAACGGGGACCTTGTAGTCAAAAATTTCCACTGGGGCCAACTCTGCTGTTGTAGATTTCATGTCTACATCTCTCGGTACCGCCTGGTCAATCCTAATTACGATTCCCTGAATATCTACTGTCTGATATCCTATACTCGAAACGCGGAGAGTATACGTTCCCGGATTAATAGCTCTAATAGCATACTTGCCATCATAGTCGGTTTGCGCCCCTGTAACAATAGCTCCGTTAGCCATAATTGCTACGTTTGCGAAAGGTATGGGTTCGCCGCTTTCTCTGTCTGTAACAACGCCAAATAGCGATCCCGCCCCTTGTGAAAATGCAAAACCATGTAAGGCCAGCATTATCCCTAAAGTCAAAAGTAACCGTTTTATCATACCATAGAATTTTATGTTATATTTTATCTTAATTCCAATTACATTTTATCTCTAATCTAGAGGATAAAAATTGGGCGTAAAGGTATAAAAAAAAATAAAGTAAAAAGACTTTTAATAAAAAAAATGCAAATTAATTGTCTCTACTATTTTAAATTATTAATAATCAGGCCGATTTAATATTTCCGAATATACGACGGCCGATTTTAAATCAAAATCATCTAAAATGGACGCTTCTTGCTCCTCATACAATTCTTCTTCAACTACGTTATCAACCGGAACTTTTTGCTCTTTTGTTTCTAATGGCGTTATTGGAGCAAAATGAAAAAAGGCGTTCGAAATTTTCTGAGATGAAAGATGTCTATTTCTCGCCTGTTCCATCTCATAATCTTTCTGATAATTCGTATCGTCAACTTCTGCATATTCTTTCTCCGGAATAGCTCGATTCTTTTTCTTTGCTCCGCCTATCGACTTTGCTAAAGCAATAAGAATAAATACCCCAACATAAATTAAAATTGTAAAAAATGAATCCATATTATCTCTTTTTTATACCGTCTCTTTTATACCTGCGCGATTTTGCCGGTTTTTTTCCGGGAACCACGTTTGTTGTGGCCTTTCCATATTTTTTATAAAACTTCTTTGTCTTCTTTTTATCCTCTTTCAATTTTTTTTGTACTTCGGGCGCTTGTAGCTTTGTCCACTCTTTTTTCACTTTTTGATGCTCTTTTAGCGCTCGTTTCACTTCTTTTCGCTCCATCTTCCCTATGAGCCGTTGTTCCTTTTCGAACTCTTTCATATATTTTCGCCTCTCGGGAGACATTGTTCTACAAGAAGTTATAAAAGACATGGATACAAAAAAAATACATATATAATAAAATATTCTCTTCACGATTTTCTATTATCTTTTTGGATAACAAAACTACAATAAAAAACGTTATATCCGAAAAAGATTGTTTTATTATTTATTCAATACTTATTATTTGCATGAATATTAAAAGATATTTGACTTCCCTTTTGGGAATCATATTGATAACGTTGACGATAATGCAATCAAGTTGCAAAGAGGATCACATGTATAAAGATATTCCTAATATTTTTACAGATACGACGATCTATGTCGGTTCCATGCTGTATCATAATTTGGAATCTGTCGGAGGATGGGGATATACGCCAAACGGATATAAAGGGTTATTTATCTATTGCTCCGCTCCCGGCGAATATGTCGCATTTGAAAGATGCTGCACGTATGATCCAAGATTGCCGGAATCGATGGTTTATTATAACCCTGACGAACTGGTATTGATAGATTCGGCATGTTGCGGAGCGCGATTCAGCCCTTGGACGGGATCGCCGCTAAACAACGATCATGCTACCATTCCTTTGCGCCCGTATCGAACGCAATATTATGAAAATCGTAAAATGCTGAAGATCACAAATTATTAATGCTGCGAGTTATTTTTCTCGGATCTTGGAAAAAGATTTCTCGCCTTTGCACATAATTTAACCCGCATTATTCATGGTCGACGAAAGCGCATTATTTTTCTTGATGGATGGAGATGAACGTGTCAGTCGGAAGTGAAATTTCATCGGATTTGGATAAGATGCATCCATTTCATCGGAATTCTGAGGAATATAATAATGTCATTTTATCGGGATTTCATTGTTTTTTCACAACAAGGCACAGTTATCCAATTGACATTTAGTATTCTGTGTAAAAATCACTTATTGGAAGATGAGTTCCTTGAACAAGTCTTGAAACACGAAAGCCTTTGAGAGTCGATAATAAATCCTGCGTTTAGTGATTTTTATTGTTGCTCCGACTTTCAACAGTGAAACCCTAATAGTGTCAATGAGCCATGTTTTAGCTTTATCAAACTTGGTTTTCTTGATAGCGGCTTTTAGCGCCAGAAACATTTCATATGCTAAGCAGCTTATAAACAATCGGAAAAAATTTGCCAAAAATTTATGATTTGATAAACGGTCGGAAAAGCACATATTTTGACCTCTTTGATTCTATTCTCGCTGGCTTCGCCTCGTTGCACATAAAATGCTCGATAAATTTCACGGCCTGTCCGCCCTATAATATATCTGATATTCATTTCTGGTATTTTCTATTTTGTAATGGCAGTTTGCTCTTTATGCCAACTCTCCGTCTTGTAGGAAAAAGGGATAAAATGCTGATGCTTTTAATTTCGTTTTGCATAAAGAAAATCCACAGCGTCGGCCGCTCGTTTGGAACGTCTTTTTAATACTTGATTGCTTGTTACGCCAATGGCATATTTCAAATCATGTTTTTCGGCCAAAAAATAAAATTCGAAGCAACTGAATCCGGCATCGGCACGAATAATAATTTCTATTTCGGGATATTACTTCCGAACTTTCATAATTACCCGACGCAAAATACCTACAAACCAACGATTTGAATGGCTGTTGCCCGGGCGAAGAACCGGAACAATGATTTGTCCTGTCTCGCCGTCATGTAAAAACAACTCGTTGTACATGAATTGTCCGTAATAGCCATTGAAGAGCGAAAGTTACTGAGCGCCATGAGTTGGATCGTCGGTGGCGTCAATGTCGATAATTATTTGCTTTCTTCCCGATAGTGTTGAAACGTAGTGTTCTATCCATGCATAACAGAGCGCAAAGATAGTTTGTTTGTCGATTCTGTTTTCGAATCTCGACATTGTAGGTTGAGAGGCCAAATCGCCTTCAAGAACGGCTTGGAATAAAGGATCATTCTGTAAATGAGTCATATCGTTGGCGTTTTCATATCCTTGCATTAGCATGAATACGCGTTGCTTGAGCATCTTCTCTATGCTATGAGTTATGAAAAATGGATTTCTGTAATCAGGAATAAATTTGCTAAAATTACGAATCAGTTTATGTTCGCGTTCAATTTTTTTCAATAAAATGACTGCGCTGTCGGAGCTAATCGCTTCCGTTGAAAAATCAACCTTCACTACTGCCGAGTTCCGATAAAATGCCGTATCTTTATAAAGCGTTATTTATGGTTTAATCACCACAAAGATAATACTTTATGTTCAATTATGCAAACTTTAAATGAATTTTTCGGGTTAAGCCGCCGGGGCGTTCCAATTTGAAAAATATTTTTCCGGAATCAAAAGCCAAACAATTCCCGATGCTGTCTGCATAACAACAGTTTTGATCTATTTTTGAGAAAAAAGAGACAACTTGGCATGAAATAAGAATGACAAGAATATAATTTTTATCAATACATTTTTCATCATATTCTACTATTTATTTCATAATCACTCTTCATCTATATTCTTATATAGATATATCCAATTATAATCGCGATCTTCATCTTTATAATATTTAACTCTAATCCCATCAGGAGAGATTATTCATATCGAAGATATGACTTTTTTATTTGTAATAAGACCTAAAGATTTATCAGCAAGAAATACTGTGAGTTGCTGAGAATAATATTCAAATTTTATATCTATTGTCTGATAATTGACGCTTGATATTCTTATTATTGAATCTTTAGGGAATATCTTTAGACCAAATTGAGCTTCTCCGTTAATGTCTGAAGAAGTTCCCAAAAATAATCTATTAATATCTGTAATGCTCCGGTTTATAAGGCCCTTCTAAAGGAACTCCTATATAATCCGCCTGTTGCGGAGTGAGTTGCGTCAATTTCACGCCTAATTGTTCTAAATGTAATCGAGCAACTTCTTCATCCAACTCTTTCGGCAGACGGTAAACGCCAATTTCGTGATCTTCCTGCCACAATTTTAACTGCGCCAATGTTTGATTGGTAAATGAATTGCTCATCACAAAAGAGGGATGACCGGTTGCGCATCCTAAATTGACCAATCGACCATCGGCCAAAATATATATACAATGTCCGTCGGGGAATATATATTTATCGACTTGCGGTTTGATATTTATCTTTTTCAGATCACAAATAGCGTTCAATTTATCTACTTGTATTTCATTATCAAAATGTCCAATATTACAAACGATCGCCTCGTCTCTCATGTTGAGCATGTGTTCTACTGTGACAACATCGCAATTTCCCGTCGTAGTGACATAAATATTTCCTTCCGGCAAGGCGTCTTCGACAGTAGTAACCTCAAATCCTTCCATAGCGGCCTGCAAAGCGCAAATCGGATCAATTTCCGTTATCAAGACGCGCGCTCCATACGAGCGCATTGATTTAGCACAGCCTTTTCCAACATCTCCGTATCCGCAAACGACAACTACTTTTCCGGCAATCATCACATCCGTAGCGCGCTTAATTCCATCTGCTAACGATTCCCTGCAACCATAAAGATTGTCAAATTTTGACTTTGTAACAGAATCATTCACGTTAATAGCCGGAAAAAGCAACTCTCCGCGTTCTTGCATTTGATATAAACGATGCACGCCGGTTGTTGTCTCTTCCGAAACGCCCCGTACTTCTTTTGCCATTCGAGTCCATTTACCGGGATCTTCCTTGAGCGCATATTTCAATCTGTCCAAAATAATTGCTTCTTCCGCATTTTCTGCTTTTTTATCTAACATCGAAGAATCTTTTTCTGCCCGAACGCCCTTATGAATCAATAAAGTCGCATCGCCTCCATCGTCTACAATAATATTTGGGCCTTTGCCTCCGGGAAATGTCAAAGCTTGTTCCGTACACTGCCAATATTCTTCCAACGATTCGCCTTTCCACGCAAAAACGGGAATCTTCGAATCTCTCACTACAGCCGCCGCCGCATGATCCTGCGTCGAAAAAATATTACAACTCGCCCAACGAACATCCGCGCCAAGCTCTTTCAAGGTTTCAATTAATATCGCCGTTTGAATCGTCATATGCAAAGACCCCATAATGCGCGCTCCGTTTAACGGCTTCGACGCTCCATATTTTTTGCGTAACGCCATCAAACCGGGCATCTCTTTTTCGGCGATCTCTATCTCTTTTCTACCCCAATCGGCAAGTTGAATATCTGCAATTTTGTATTCCATATGTATAAATAATTATTCATCATTTTCAGGATGTGGTTGCAAAGGTACAAAAATATATTGTGCTATTATGGAACAAATGGTATGAATCCATCTTAAAAAAGGTTACCTTTGCAAAGTAAATAATAAAAAATCACAATTATGAAATTTAAAAAATCACTCATGATAATAAGTTTCTGCTTACTCATTATCAATCAATCTTTTTCTCAGGCTAATCCACAACGAAAAGTTTTGTTGGAAATCTCAACCGCATCTTGGTGCGGTCCTTGCTATACTTTGAATAAAGAATTAATCCCTTGGTTGACCGAAAACGCTGAAAAATGCGTAGTCGTCAAATATCAACAAGATAGTTACTGTACCGACGACGTGGCAATAAGAGCAAATTATTATGGAATTCAATATATTCCGACATCAAATATTGATGGAATGGATCAATATATCGGCGACGATCATAATTATGTGATCAACGCCGTCAATAACGCTTACCAAAAGTCTGCCGACGCTGAAATAACCGGCTCTTTTCATGTAAATGAAACAAAAATTTTTATTGAAGGACGTGTAGTTCCTTTCATTTCCGGAGAAGATTATCGTATTCATATCTCTATTAATGAAAGGAAAACTACCGGAAATCATGGCAGTAATGGCGAAAAGGAATTCTATCATGTTTGCATGAAAATGCTGCCAGACGGGCAAGGAGAGACTGTCTCCTTATCGGAAGGAGTTCCCATTTCTTTTAATTATGAATATGATATGGCATCGACTTACGTTGAGGAAATGGATGATCTGGAAGTTGCCATATTTGTACAGCATTCATCAACGAAAGAGGTCTTAAATGCTGCTTATCTTGAAAATGCAAAAGCCCCCGCTCCTAAAAATATTGTAGCCGAACAAAAAGAAACAGGCGATTTAAACATTAACATCCATTGGGAAAAACCGGATTTTTTTAGAGAAATTGACGGATATAATATCTATAGAGACAATATTAAAATAAATGATCAACTAATTACAGCTACTCATTACGCCGATTTAGTACAGGATTATGGAGTGAAATATTGTTATGTCGTGACAGCAAGTTCAAACGGCGTCGAAGGGTATCCCGCCAAAGACTGCGCAATAACTATGGTTGATATCCCCCAACCGATCAACGTACAAGCTAAACAGAAAGAGTTTAACAGCTTAGAAATGTACAGCTCTTGGGAAATGCCGGAGACCTATCTTCCGATAGCCGGTTATCATGTTTACTGTAACGGAGCAAGAATCACGGAAACGCCCATAACAGAAACTTATATTGAGCACGCGGGCATAAGTTTTAAGGAATATTGTTATGAAATAGAAGCCGTAGTTGGCGAAATAAAGGGAAGCCGTTCCGAGAAAAGTTGCATAACTTTAGATGGCGTTTCAATATATAATGTTGATCAAAATCAACCGGTTATTTATCCAAATCCGGTTACAGATAAAATATACATCGACTCGGCGTCGGATATAGAAGAATGTAAAGTGTATGATTTACAAGGAAAGTTGATATATTCACACAAAGGAGTTATTCAAGAAATATCCGCCGGCAAATGGGATAAAGGCGGCTATATTTTACTCCTTTATTCAAATTCCAATGTAATAAAAAAGATCATTATAAAAAACTAATCAATTGATAAACAAGGATATGAATTCATGCGTTTTATTCTAAACTTTTTTCTCTTTTGATTGTTAATATAATAATTAAAAAAAAGTTCGTTTTACATAAAAATTAATATGAAACGGAGATATTTTTGCAGGAATTAAAAAGAAATCTTTAATAAATTTTACATTTAAGTATGAAAAAGCAGGAAAATGTATTTGTTCTCAATCACAAATTGAGAAAGGCTTTGAACATGGCGGCGATATTGGCTTTGGCCGTTTTTATGAGCGGCTCGCTGACAAGTTGTAACGGGAGTAAAAAAATGGCAAAAAAAGAGTTGGAGAATCGTGTAGAAGTTGCAAAACAACGACTGACGGCTATTTTGGATAGCGAAACTATATCGATTGAAGATATGGAGCACGAACTCAACGAAATTAAATCATGGAATTTTGATACGCCGAAAGTAAGAAAACTGCAACCGCAAATTGACGAAGTCAAGGAACTTATGAAACAGGTTGATCAAAAGATCGGAAAAGTAAAAAAACAACAAATCGAAGAGGTTAAGATTCGATTGTACGGGCTTTTGAACAATAAAACCATGGGAGCCGATGATTTGGAGCGAGAACTCAATGAGATTAAGGCATTGAATATCAAAGACTCCGAGGTTAATAAGTTGATCAAACAAGTTGAAGATCGCATCAAAGAGTTGCGTGAAGACGGCGGTATTATTGCCACAAACGCCGATATGGACGCTTATTTCAATCAGGTCGTTGCGCTGGCAAAAACCGGTAATGTGGAGACGACCAATATGAAAATCAAGGATATCTTGAAATTTTTCACCTCACCCGACGCGCCGTTATTAATTATCGTTTATAAAGACAACGATATTGTGGATTATGACAAACCGACAACTATCGGAACTTATCTCAATTATCTGAAAGATCAAAAAACGAATAATAATACTACTCATTCGATAGAGAGAGATAATTACGGCAAAATCAAATTAGTTGAACTTTTAAAAAATAAATAAGAAATAGCATGAAAAAGAGCATCATATTATTGGGAATCATATTATTGGCATCTATTATGCCGACTTTTGCGCAAGATGATATCTCTCCTGAGCGCAAACAAGCTATTGATAGCCTCGCATTGGAAAAAGTAAGGGATTTAAGCCGCTATATCTCAATCATAGGAAATAAAGAGACGCCCTGGTCTGAAGCAAACCGCGTTATTGATCGCGCTACCGAACTTTTTATGCCGGGAAGCAAAATGGCAGTATCTACATTACACTCTTCTACCGTACAATATCATGAAGTGAGAGAGTATTTTAACCGCTTGATGAGGTTAAATTACGACCGCGTAGAAATCGAATGGTATAATATTGAATATGTCAGCGATCTTGTACGACAACCGGACGGAACATACGTCGGCGTAATTACCATTTTCCAAAGATTTCAAGCATACGATATAGAACAGGGATTGGTTTATCAAGACGTTACCAAGAAGGATATTACCGTTTACGTAAAACGTAAAGAAACGCAAATTGGAGGCCGACTGATCGGTTTCTGGGACGTCTTGCTGGGAGATATCAGGGTAAAAGAGACTACAAAACAATAAATCAGCAGAAAGGCGCGTCAAAAGTCCAACTATAATTTGCAAAAGTTACAGATTGCAAGTTGAGTCAACAGAAGCCCCTTATTTCTGTTTTTTCAAGATCAAAACGGATTTTTTGGTTACTACCCCTTAGATAGGACTTATAATATGTAATGTCGCAATTATCTAAGGGGATTTTTGATGCCCCCCTCTATTACTCTCTCCATCAATTCTTTTTTAAGAAAAGATGATTTTTTCTTTTCATTTTAGATTTTTCTTATAAACCTTCAGCGTATCACGGCAATCTCTCAAGAGCGTCGTCATATTTTTTTGAAAAACCGGATGTTTTTTTTCGGATGATATCTCGCAAAGCGGCGCTAATGTAAACATTCTTTCATGAAGCCTCGGATGCGGAATTTGCAATGTCGGAAGAGCAATAATTTCGTCATTATAGAAAAGAATATCAATATCGATCGTTCTCGAAGCATACTCTTTTCCTACTCTTTTTCGGCCTAACCGTTTTTCTATTTTATGGATTTCTTGCAATAAGGTTTCGGGCGACAATTTGGTATCGATTATTACGATCATATTCAAAAAAAACTTGTCCGTTTCAAATCCCCACGGTTCGCTTTCGTAAATAGACGATTGTCGTTGAACAACTCCTGCATTTTTTTCAATCAGCGTAACTGCTTTTTTCAAATTTTCATATCGATCGCCTTCATTGCCGCCTAAAAGTAAAATTGCTTCGTTCATTTATTCCGTAATATTTTTTAAATAAAAACTGCAATGCTCTTCTGTTTGGCTGATCCCGATAATTCGTAAAGCGATCATATCTCCCAAAAGATGTAATAATTCGAAATGCTTTAATCCGCTTTTTTTCTTGATTTGATTGAAAGTTAACGTTTGATAATCCGTCAATGTTTGAAATAACTGCGCCTCTTTTTCAGTATAACGAATAATTGTTCCGTTAGGTTGTCGCTCTTGTTTCCATGCTAATACTTGCGCCGGATGCGCCAAAATATTTTGATCTTCAAAACGAATATAAGCCCAATATTTATCATTTTCATCTTTGCAAAAGACAGGGCGTTGTTCTGCTTTAGGAATTTTCACTTCTAACACATGTTTTCCCTCCACATTCCAATTTTCATATAAAAAGTTGACCTCTGGCTTACAATAACGTCGTGCAGCAGAATCCACCATGTATAACTCTTCATCCGAACGAACGCCCGCAATCATTCCGTTATTTTTGACGCCTATCAGCAAAGTTCCGCCATGCGTATTAGCAAAAGCAGAGAGCGATTTGGCAATTTTAGCCGCTTCCGTAATAACAAACTTAAAATCCTGTCGATCATGCTCCCCTTGAGCGATCAGGTTTTTTATATAATGCTCTTTCTTGGGTATCATTTTTACTTTAATTCAGCTAAAGCAATCAACAACGCTTCTATCTTTTTTGTCAGAACGCTTTGTTTGCACTCAAAATTATTAATCATAACGGAAAAACAAATCGTTTCTCCCGATCTGTTTTCCAAATAACCTGCATAAGCTCTTGCGCCTCCCATACTTCCGCTTTTTGCTCGCAAATTATTTGCAATAACGCTTTTTTCTCCAAAATTTGCTAAAGTTCCCGAAGTGCCCGAAACCGGCAACGTTTTATCAAATAAATGAAAAGCGGGATTTTTATATATCAAAGTTAAAAAATCGCATAAAAACGCGCTTGTCAGAAGATTTTCTCGCGATAAACCGCTACCGTCTTTTATCTTAACGCCGCTTGTTGAGATATTTTTTGCCGAAAGAATGCTATCGATAAACGCGGAACTTTCTTTCCAAGCGTTTCGATCGTTATTCAAGAGCCGAAACATCGTTTCCGCATAAAAATTAACGCTGCGCACATTGATCCAATATGCAAGTTGTTCGTAAGTGACGATTTTATGCGTATAAAATGTTTTCGGATTTTGCATTCGGCGCGATTCGTTTAAAGCCGTCCCTACTATTCTAAATCCCGACTTTTGTAAATAATCAAAAAACGCTTCGGCCAATATTAAAGAAGGATTTGGAATAGCTCCTCGAACAGTAAAATCTTTTTTATTCATTGGAATTGTCCCTTCAATATGTATTTCGGATGAATTAGGAGCGGCGTATATTATTGCTTGGTCTCCGCTATTTGCCGCCGCAACGGTAACGTTATTCACAAAAACAACATCCGGGATTTTAGGAATAATTTTAGAAATCTTCGCCTTTTCTCCTAATTTTTTTCCTTCCTCAAAAATAACTTTGTATTCGTTATCCATAAAACTCAATCCATAAACTCCTGCGCCAAAATAATTGCCGATATCGCCCCAACTCCATCCGTTGGGAAAAGGTTCTCCCTGAAAAAAAGAGTTGTCGGCGACAATATTTCCTTCGATTTTCTTAATGCCGGAATTCTGCAACGCATTCTTCCACGTTGCAAACAGATTATCGGATTGTTGCGCTTTAAAACGCGCCGAGCCTAATGTTGGATCTCCTTTTCCATAAATAACCAGATCGCCCCAAAGCGTCGAATCTGAAGAAATTGTTCCCGTATATTGCAATTCCGTCTCTAATAAATCGTTAGGATTCTTCAGCAAAAAAGCGCATCCTGTCGTTACGACTTTCATCACAGAAGCCGGCGTCAACGATTTGTGCGCATCATATTCTGCTACAATGTTATTATCAGACAAATTAATCGCCTTAAAACTCCATGTAGCATGATAAAGATCCGGATCGTTTTTCCATTCTGCCAAAACTTTCTCGACGGAATTGAGATTCTGCGCGATAGTTCGGCAAATTCCCATGAAAATAAAAAAGCAGAATATTAATAGTTTAAATCCTGTATTGAACGTTCTTTTCATTACAATTATTTCAAAGCAAAATTATCACATATTTTATAAATAAAATAAAGAATGATATGAAAAACGTTAAATCATTGATGATTAAATAGATAGAAATAACCAATTGATTTTTCCCCTTCATTGCAAAACTACGATTCCACATGCTCCTTGTAAAATATATAAATACAAGGAATAATACAATATGCTGATTTTCTACGTTATGACGAGTTATAAGCGAAACCATCCGGCGAATAATAAGATTTTCACGCGTTTGCCCTGCTCTTTTTTCGACTACATTTGCAAAAAAATCTCGAGTTGATGTTGTCATTTCTTAAAAAAATCGGAATCGACGGTTTTGTTTTGGCTCTAATTGCGGCTGTTTTTATTGCTTGGTTATTCCCGCAATTGGGAACTATCAGAACGCCTTTTTCTTTGGCGACAATTACCGATGTTGGTATTGGGGGGATTTTTTTCTTTTACGGGTTGAGATTGAGCGCGGCAAAAATGAAAGAAGGAACTTCTAATTGGAAGCTACATTCATTAATACAAATTACTACGTTCATTGTATTTCCGATTTTGATCCTTGCCGTTATGCAGTTTTTCCCAAATTCTAAAACGGATTTGCTTTGGTTGGGAATTTTTTATGCGGCGGCGCTACCTTCTACCGTTTCCTCATCGGTCGTTATGGTATCCATAGCAAAAGGAAATATTCCCGCCGCCATTTTTAACGCCTCATTATCCAGTTTATTGGGAGTTTTTATTACGCCGCTTTGGATGCGATTGTTTGTGTCCAATGTCGAACACGCTACTTCAAGTTTTCAAGACATCTTTATAAAACTTTTCCTGCAAGTCATTTTACCTATTACAACAGGTATCCTTTTGAACCGTTATTGGGGAAATTTTGCGGAACGGCGACAAAAATTTTTGCGTTTTTTTGAGCGTACGATCATCATTTTGATTGTTTATAACGCTTTTGCTAACTCATTCGTCGAAGGGATTTTCTCAAATTATGGAATTTCCACTATCTTTTACGTTATAACAGGAATGTTTCTACTCTTTTTAATTGCTTATTTTCTCATGAAAGCAAGTTGTAAAATGATGCGTTTTTCTGTTGAAGACACTATTACGGCAACATTTTGCGGATCTAAGAAATCTCTAATTCACGGTTCTGCTATGTTAAGGGTTCTATTTCCAAACATACAGGCGCAAGGACTGGTATTGATGCCGATTATGGTCTATCATATTCTGCAACTGATTGTTGTCAGCTTGATTGCAACCACATTGTCCCGTCGCAACATAAAAAAAGCCGCATAAATGCAGCTTGATAAATTTATTAAGAAATTTTATTATAAACATTTAAGGATCGGGCAAACCCAAGCATTCACATAACCTAAATCCCACAATTCACGACAAAAATCTTCAGCTTCCCCGCGCGTTTTAAATTCTCCTTTTACATAATGGTATAACCCATCTGGAAGATAACACTCTTGTATGCCTACAATATCTTTAAACTCCCTCATATCTATCTTATTACGAGTGGCGACAATTTGAATGGTATAAAGAAATGGTTCTCCATTGCTATTTTTCAACTGAGCGATCGGCTTTATTTGAGACGTATTTGTATTGGCCGTCTCTTGATGAAGACGTTCTATTTCCTGATCTCGCTGTTCTAAAACAGACAAAATATTCAAATATTGCTCTTTAAAATGATTAGCGACTTTTTGGATAGAATCTCTTCCCGCATTTCTTGCTTCTCTTACCTGTCTAAAATATTCTTTCTCTTTTTCGCATAAAGCTATTTGCAAATCGATATCTTCAATGAGTTCTCTTTGCGCTTTGATTTCCGGATCGAGATATTTCTTATAAGCGTTGAAGTGGTTGATGGCCGTTTCGGGCATGCTATTTCGCATGTAAGACATTCCTAAATAGTAATACGCTTCGTTAGGAGCATTATTTTTTTGATAATTCATTTTATAGAAAGAAGTGGTTGGCTTCGTCGCTTTGCTCAAGTAATAGATGGCGCTATCGTAAACTGCCGAAATATGATAATAACACATTCCCGCACAATAATTAAAGTTCGCATTCTTAGGATATTGCCGCGCTAAAGCGACAAAATATGGAAATGCATAATTATACAGTCCTTTTTTGTAAAAATTTTTTCCTTTGTTATAATCGTCTTTAAGCAACGATAATGAATCAAGACTTTGCGCTTTGATTTCAAAATTTAATCCAAAGGATAATGTAAACAGGATGATAAAACAGATAATAGCTCTTCTTTTCATAAACTTTTTTTTGCAAAAGTAATAAAATAAATTATTAGAGATAATCAGGAGACAGAAAAATTAAAGCAAACGTACAAAAACATTAACTTTGCGTCATGAAAACGACACA